>NZ_JBFOCU010000006.1:0-92881 GCF_040907945.1 Aeromonas sp. s11
CACCAGGTTGGTGGCGCTGACACTGATATCCCCTTCCACTCCGATAGTGACCGTGCCACTGCTGTTGGCCGTGCCTTCATTGGTGGTCGCCACCACGGTGTAACTGATAGGCGCGCCACTGTTGCTGGTACTACCCGCCACGCCTGCAGTCGAATAGTCCGCCGGGAACACCAGACCGAACGCCGGCGGCAATGCCCCCGCCACCACGTTCACTGTCAGGACGCTACCCACCAAAGTGCCACCCACCGCAGTGGCCCCCTCCGGCAAGTTGTCGAAGGTGTACACCAGGCTGGTCCAGGTCTCTGAACCATCGCCATCACTGATACTCACTGTGTTGGTCAGCAGCACCTGTACCGTGCCATCCGTTTCGGTCGCACCCGCATTCAGGGCCTCAGCGTTGAAATCGATGTCACCTTGTGGAGTCACTATCAGCGTCAAGGTTGACGTGACGATATCAGTGCCATCGGTAACCACATAACTCACGGTAGGTACGGCTCCGGAATAATCAGGAGCCGGGGTAAAGGTGAAAGAACCATCACTATTGATGATCAGCGTGCCAATTCCTGTCAGAGTCGACGACACGCTGGCAGGTACGTCTATGTTGCTCCCCCAGCTGTAACTGATGATAGAGGCAGCCTGCGGACCATCGGGGTTGGAACTGTTTGCCAGTAGATTACCGCTTGCAGAGCTATCTTCATCAAGCGAAATGACCTCGCTTTCATCTAGCAGGATATTCTCCAGCGGCTCTGGCTCCAGCAGCGGTTCAGCTGCTTGTTCAGTGTTGATAAACGGCTCGGACTGATAGGTGGTATCAAACCCTGCAGCCGCTATCGTGGCATCGCCAGTTCGATCAATTGTGACGAAACCACCATTACCACTGGCCCCCGCAACTCCACCAATACCGCCACCACCACCGGCCGCTGGAGCCCCACCAGCAGCAGAAGCCTCAAAGTTTTGAGTCGGGTCAACACCCTGCAGAATCGATTCTTGCAATGCGGCAATATCTGAAGGTGCACCTTCCTGGCTGGCCGCCACTTGCGGTTGAGCAGGTTCAGCGGACTCGGAACCGGCCGGAACATCCGATGCTGGAGTATCGTCATAAGGGGAAAGAGCCAGCTTGGCGTCATCAGCTATGGCCAATTTTGCTCCGGGTTGGAGGATTTCCCCTTTTTGCAGAGGGCGGCTGCTTCCATCAGCCAGCACAATCTCCACATTGCCTTCTATAGCTGAGACAACCACGGACTTGTCGATGATTTGGGTACGCATATCCATTGCTCCAAGGTGACAGATCTTGATGTCTACACCGTAGAAGGAGATAGCGCGCTGTTCCGTTGCAAAAAAGCGTACGTTCGAGAGGAATTCAACAAATGGACGGAAAAAAAATCGAAGAGTTGGAATTTCTTAATACAAATCAGAACCCTAGACACAGCCCCATTCAAGGCTGACCTTGAGTTGGTTATAGAAAAATGGCGAAAAGAGAAGTGACTGGTATAAAAAAGGCCCCTATCGGGGCCATTTCCAGCATTTAATTCAAGACAATGGGAAGGCAGGATGAACAAATCCCTGGTAACCATCGATATGCAACTTGGAAAGCAGTTCCACTTGATGTTGATCCTCGACGCGGGTAGCAATGGTGGTCACACCGGCATTGTGTGCGGCGCGACACACTGCAGCCAGGAATGAGGTGTCAGCCCCCGGCTCCATGACCTGACTGGTATAACCGTGATCAACCTTGACATAAGCCGGCGACAACTCCTCCAGATAGCCCAGAGACTGGAAGTGACGACCATAGTGGTCAACCCCCCACTGGAAGCCATGAGCTTGCAAGGTGCCCACCAACGCAGCCACGTTGTCTTTATGTTTCATGATGGCAGCTTCAGGTATTTCAAATAACAACCGCTCTTTGAGCTCTGCATGCTCGGTCAAATAGCGCGTCAGCCAGGTTAAAAACTCATCCGAGCAGAGCGAGCCAGCAGTGATGTTGATCGCCAGTACCAGATCAGACTGTTTTTGCAGTAATGGAACGCAAGCATCAAGCACCGCTTGGTCAAACTCGCCACCCAATTTGAACTGTTCAATCGCGGGCAAGAACTGACCGGCAAAATAATCTGTGCCATCCCGAGAGATAGAAGCAAATAGCTCGGCATGCAACCTTGCTCCATTATCAAACCGGCAAGCTGGTTGGGCTTTGAAGCGCCAAAGTTGTCGTGAAATGGCATCTTGTACCAGATCTCGCCAGGCCAAACGCCCCATCAAACCTTGCTCGGTCCCCCCTTCCATCACCACAGCACCACGGCGTTCATTGCGCGCCTTGCCAAGCGCATTATCGGCTTTGGTCAACAAGGCAGAGAGATCATCATTACCATCACGACCGGCAATACCGATGACGGAGAGCGCATCCCCTTCGCCCATTGGATTCACCACCAGATCGGCAATGCGGCTATTAATCACTTCAGCCAGCTCTTTTAGCTGAGTCAGATCGTCAGTTGGACAGAGCAGCGCATATTCCGTCGCGGAGATCCGTGCCAAGGCTGCGCCATCCCACCCTTTTAATTGCTCTTTCAAAGCCTGAGCTATCGATTTGACCATGTTGTCGCGGGCAGCAAAGCCTTCATCGCGATAGATATCATCCAGCATGTCGACCGCAACCAGCATGACGCCACCTTGGCCTGCCTCTGCTATCCATGCGTTTACCTGACCCACAAAATAGGCTCGGTTGCCAAGTCCCGATACGGCATCGACATAAACCCGCTCACGCAATTTCTCGGCCTCATCGGCTTGCTCTTTAAATTGCAACGCCAACTTGCTTGAGAGGGTGTTGATCGCCTGAACGACCTGCTTCAATTCATGGGTTTTAGGCTCCGGGATCGTATGACCGAAATGGTGCAGCTCAATCTCGACGGCTTGATCACAGATCTGTTTGAGTGGCTTTAGCAAGTAGTTGAGTGCTCTCATCAACAAAATGGTGGTGATCAAAAAGCCGACCAGAAACCAGCTCGCCAGCTCACTCATCCCACGCCACAACTCGTAATAAGCCTGGCCGGGGTGACCCACTACTTTTAATTTTCCAAGCTGCAACCAGCCAGACGTCAGAATTGACTCGTTGGATACCTCAGGAAACAGTCCCAAATTTACAAACCACCGCGGTACCCCCTGAATATTGTTGGTATTTTCCTGCTCGATGACATCCTTTGATGCCAGCAGATCAAGGCGAACCAGTCGATAATAGCCACCATCAAAAATGGCCTGGATCACCGACTCGGCACCAACCTTGTCACCGTTTTCCAGATAGGGGGTGAGCGCAAGCCCCAGTGAGGTTGCCGTATTGATGACCGTTGTTTCCTGTTGCTGCGCCAGATAAGTGCGGGTTGAATTGAATTGCACCCAGTATGTGGCCGCAAATAACAATCCAAACAGCAGCAGCATGGTAGCTAATAACTGTCGATAGAGCGTCATAGGTTAATCATCCAAATTCACCACTGGCCGAGCCAATCGCCCCGAGGTCATGCGATTGCGTAAATCATTCCATAATCCCAAGCGGGATGATTGACCAGCCAGTTCCCCTTGGCCTCGTGCCTTCATCAACCACAAGTGACTACCGTTAAAACTGTAAATAGGCACCAGATCACGCCGCTGTGTGGCAGGGCGTATCGAGCCTATCAAATTATCCAAAATCACCGGAACGGAAGAGGGTGTCTCATAATATGCCACCACCATGTGAAACTGGTTGTAATCAAGAGCCTTGACGTACACCATCCGCATTTTATCATCAGGGATCCCAAGCTCGAGCAGCGTAGAGTATTTGGCGATACTGAAATCTTCACAGTCTCCCCCGGCGGCTCCCAAAAATTCCAGCGGGGTTGCCCAATAATCCTTTTTGCGCCACAACTTGATATCGTCAATAAAACGCATCCGATTGAAAAAATTATTAACCCGCTCAAGCTTTTTTTCTTCGCTCAGGGCCCTGCCCTTCGTCTCCATGACCAACATACGCCAACTGGTTACACGCTTGCCGGCTCTGGCGCCATAGGTCTGCTCCGCCCGCTTGATCAAGTTGAGATCTTCCTGTGGCAGAGGCTGGCTGGCACAGAGCAGAAGTGAGAAGGGTAACAGCAGGATCCATAAGGAGTGGCGCAAAGCGCGTAGCGATCGGTATCTCCATTCATTGAGAAGATAACACCATCTGCTACCGGTACCACGCTGGAGTGTCACGTCATATTCCTGATGCATTATTACTGCTGCACTCCTCAAAGCCCGTACAACAACCTGCGTTAGCCAAACATGGTGACTGCCAGCAGCAGTCACCATGTTGGCGTTCATGATCCCTACGGGATCATGAACAAACGGTTATTGCCTGGCCTGCCATTCAGCGGGTTGTTTGACGCTAAATGCATTGAGCAGGCTGCCTGTCGCGTTGAGAATGCGATAGTCCGCCAGCAGTGCATCATACTCGGCAGTGATATAGCTGCGACGCGCCTCGAACAGTTCGTTCTCGGTGTTCAATACGTCCAGCAATGTCCGTTGACCCAACCCAAATTGCTTCTTGTACGCCTGTACGGTGTCATAGCTGGCGTCAACATGCTCTTTCAGGAAGGTCTTTTGCTTGGCCAGCGACTCTTTCGCGTTCCAGGCCAGACGAGTGCCTTCCTCAACCTGGCGAAACGCATTCAAGTGAATGTCTTTCGCCTGAGAGTAGAGCGCCGATGTTGCATTGCTCTCTGCCACATCAGAACCGCCACGGAACAGGTTGTAACGCATGCGCACCATTGCGGTCAGATCATCGTTGCGCCCTTTGACCGCATCGATATCCTCATTCCAGTTCTGATCGACCTCGAATGTTACATTCGGGTAGAAACCGGATTTGGCGCCTTCATGTTGATACTTGGCCGCTTCGATATCCTGCAGGGAAGAGAGCAGGGTCGGGTGGACTTCGGTCGCCGTTTTCAGCGCACTATCGAGGCTGGCCGGGATAAGCTCGGTATTGGGAACCGGCTGTACCAGATCTTTTGGTACCTCGTTCACGACACGAATAAATTCACTCTCTGCGTCGCGATAGTTGTTTTCGGCAGCGGCCTGATTTGAATAGGCCCGGGCAACACGACCTTCAATCTGGGTCTGATCCGCAGTAGAGCCAAGCCCTGAATCAGTCCGCTTGCTGATGTCGCTGCGGATCTGTTCGTGGGTTTCCAGGTTTTGTTTGGAAAGCTCCAGGATCTCCTGCTGGCGCAGCATATTGAGGTAGACCTCAGCCACTCGCAGCGCGGTATTTTCAGCTTCGGAGATCATCGCCAGACGCTGGGCATTGGCTTCAGCTTCGGTTCTGGAGACGTTGTTGCTGACATCAAAGCCATCAAACAACATTTGCCGCAGACTGAGTCCAGCCTCCTTGCGAGTCATGGAATCATCAATATTGCTGTTGGCACTGGCAGCACGGGTAGAAGGGCTGTCAGTTTTTTCATAGCCTACGCCACCACGCAGATCGATCGTAGGATAATAGCCACCCTTGGCTCCATCATGCTGATAGAGTCGTGCCTGATACAGATCAAACGCTTCCTTGATCTTGGGATGCGTAGCAAGTGTCTGTGCCACCGACTCTTCCAGAGTCTGGGCCTGACCCAAACTAGGGATCAGGATGCAGCCACTGACCAGCATGGCAACAATCGTTTTTTTCATGTTATCTCCAGTCATGTTTTGTTTTTAGATTGTTGGCTTATCGTTCTCTCAGTGCCGACTGCTTTGCCCGTAAAATCGGCTTAAGCAAATAGTCTAGGACACTTTTTTTACCAGTAATGATATCAGCACTGGCTAACATACCGGGGATGATGGGAAGTGCGTTAAGCTCATCGCCCAAGTAACTCTTCTCTGTTCGAACCCGAACCAGATAAAAGGAGTTCCCCTCCTCATCCTGGATCGAATCCGCACTTATCTGTTCAACCTTGCCATGCAATCCTCCATAGATTGTAAAGTCATAGGCAGTAATTTTGACGATGGCATCCAGCCCCGGTCGCAGGAAGGCGATATCTTTCGGTGACACCTTGGCTTCTACCAGCAAGGTATCCTCCAACGGCACAATCTCCATCAAATCCATGCCGGGCTGAACCACGCCGCCCAGGGTGTTGATCTTGAGTTTCTTGATGGTGCCCTTGAGCGGAGCAATCACGCTGGTCCGGTCGACCCTGTCTCGCAAGCCAACCTGCCCTTCTGACAGCTGGCCAAGCCGCCCCTGTTTCTCATTCAGTTCAGTCTGGGAGTCTGCTCTGAACTTCAGCGCAATATCATTACGCTTGGAGATGGTCTCACGCAGTACCGAATTGAGTTTTGGGATCAGCAGACGGTTGCTCTCCAGCTCCCCCTGCATCTCGTTGACCTGCCGCTCCAGCTTGATTAGCTCCACTTGAGGCACTATACCTTCTTTCGCCAACGGACGGCTAATATTCAGTTCCTGTCTGGCCAAATCCACACTGCGATTCACGGTGCGGATCTTGGCATTCAGTTCAATCAGCTCCTGCTCTTTCTGTTCGATTTGCTGACCAAGAATATAGAGCTGGTTCTTCAGGTTATTGAGGCGATCCCGCTGTACAGAGCGCTCACGGTGCGCATATTCGGCAAAGACGGTTTCATAACCATCGGGGAACTGGATTGGCGCTTCGCCTACCACGACCTGCTCACGCCACCCCAGTGCCGGGTCGTTTTTCACCTCGACGCTGGCCATCTCGGCGCGCAGACGGGCCACATCCCCCTTGAGGGTGACCACCTCTTGCTCCCGTTCTCTAAAGTCGGAGCGGAAACGGGTGTCATCAATACGCAGCAGCGGCTGCCCCTTTTCGACTATATCCCCCTCTTTGACGAAGATCTCTTTGACGATCCCCCCTTCCAGGTTCTGGATCACCTGCAGCTGACGGGATGGAATAACTTTGCCCTGACCCACGGTGACTTCATCCAGCTCGGCCCAGGCAGCCCAGACGATGGCACTCATGAAAAAGAGGAAACAGCACCATAGCAGGATACGAGCTCCCGTCGGCGTGGTCAGCAGCACAGCTGCAGCGCCGTCATCGACAAACTCCAGATGCTCGGGTGCCGGCAATACCTCGCCGGAAGGCGTCTTTTTGCTGCGCTTGAACCAGTCCATGAGCCCCTTAACCATGGGACACCTCCTGCACGCGCACCTTGCCTTCCTTCAACTGCTGCAACACTACCTCTTTGGGGCCATCAGCAACGATCTGCCCCTGCTCGATGACGATCACTCGCGATGCCACATCCAGCATCGAGGTTTTGTGAGTGATGAGGATCAATGTGGTTTCCGGGCCCAGTCTGGCAAGCTCCTGTTTGACCTGCATTTCGGACTGGTTGTCCATGTTGGAGGTCGGCTCATCCATCACCAGAATGGGGGGATCATTGAGCAGGGCACGTGCCAGCAGGATCGACTGACGCTGGCCACCGGAAAGCTGACGGCCACCCTCGCCTATCTGCCGATCCAGCCCGTTGGGATCCCGGTTGGTAAAGTTGGTGACACCCGCCCGCTTGGCGGCGCGTAAGACTCTCACATCATCCACCAGCGGATTACCCAGCATGATGTTGTCCCGCACCGAGCCAAAGAAAAGAATGACATCTTGCGGGACACAACCAATATTGCGGCGGATCACCGCGGGGGGCAGTTGATCGAGTTCAAAACCGTCGATACGCACCGAGCCATCGGTCGGTCGATACAACCCCATCAACAGCTTCTCGAGGGTCGTTTTACCCGCCCCAATCCGGCCGATAATCGCCACCTTTTCGCCCGGCTGAATGCGCAAATTGATATTGTGCAGGGTGCTGGTTTCCATTCCCGGATATTTGAAGGAGACATTTTCAAATTCAATGCGACCGGCAATCACCGGATGATGGATATATTGCTTGCCCTCCTCCTGCTCCCCCGGGGTTTGCATGATTTTTTCCAGAATATCCAGTGCTGACTTGGCCTGGTTATAACGGGTCGACAACACGGAGAGTTGCACCATGGGCGCAATGGCGCGGCTGGAGAGCATCACGGCGGCAATCATGCCCCCCATGGTGACCAAACCTTCGGAGATCTGGTAAACACCGACGATCACCAGACCGACCGTCACCACCTGCTGGATATAGCTGGCCAGCGAGGACATGGAGTTGGTAATGCGGCGGGTCTGTACGCCCCAGGTGGAAATATGGGAGACGGCCTGCTCCCAGCGATGCTGGAACATGCTCTCGGCGCCGAAAATCTTGACGGTTTCCAGCCCGGAAATACTTTCAATCAGGTTGGCGTTCTTCTGGGACGCCAAGCGTGACCCCTCTTCGATGGACTGCTTGAGGGGCTCCTGAATATAGAGGCTGTAGGCGATGAGGATCAGCATGGCGACGATGGGAACCACCACCATCACACCGGCAAACATCCAGATAATAAAAAGGAAGAAGACGGCAAAGGGCAGATCGATAAGAGTAGAAACCGTTGCGGAGGTGAAAAACTCCCGCACCGATTCAAATTCCTGCAGATGTTTGGCGAACGCGCCAGTGGAAGCGGGACGAGATTCCATCCGCATGCCCATCACCTTGGCGAAAATCTTGGCAGACAGTAGCACATCAGACTTTTTGCCAGCGATATCGATAAAGTAACTGCGCAACTGCCGCATCACAAAATCGAAGGTAAAGACCACCATGGCCCCGACCGCCAGCACCCAGAGCGAATCAAACGCCAGATTGGGCACAATCTTGTCATAGACGTTCATGGTGAAAAGAGGGCTGGCAATGGCAAACAGGTTGATCAGAATGGAGGCGATCAGCACATCGCGATAGATACCGCGGGATTCGAACAAGGTGCTCCAGAACCAGTGTCCATCACGGGTTTCCAGTACCTTGGGAGAGCGCTCGTCAAACTTGAACTGCTTCTTCACGTAGAAGAGGCGCCCCAGATACTCATCACCCAATTGGGCTGCGGTCAGCCATTGCGCGGCATCACCAGCCTGCGGGAAAATCACTTTCCCCTGGCTGCGATCTTCGTTCCACTCCAGCAAAATGCAGGCGCCACCACTGCGCATCTGCAATACGCAAGGCAGCAGCAAGGGAGAAATATCGGCCAGTGGCTGGATCACTTCACGGGCGGATAACCCGCCCCGCTCGGCAGCACGGCAAAAGAGTGCGGTTGTCAGGCGTCCGGAGACCAGTGGCAACCCGGTCGTCAGGGCATCCTGACTGTTGGGCACACCATAAAAACGGGTCAAAAAGACCAGACACTCCAATAACTCATCAATACAACTTGTTTCTGCTTGCATAGCATCCTGTCACTGCATAAATGAGGTAGATAAGAGCGTTCATCGCTCATATTTCCCTGCTATAGCCACGCTAAAACCGAGTGGCCTTCCCGCTGATGAGACTGATCAGGGGATAAACCTGTCCAGATAGATCGCGACACTCATCGCCAATTTCCCGGCACAGCAGCAATGGTGGCATGGTTCGTTATTGGTAAAAATAATCGGCTCATCAACACCATGCTAACACTGCAATCAGGGTGAATGTCGGAGTTAATTGATAATGACATTTATTATGGCGCACCACTATATCAACCGGCACGTACCAAAACTATAGTTTAGGGTATGAAGTTTTTTATATAACCCTATGTTTTACGTGAAAATAATAATCTGGCGCTCAATTATAGGTCAGGAAGTATGAAGGGTCTGCCCAACGCGTGACCTTGCGGGCCGTTCAATGAGAGTGCTTTGGCAATGTCCGCCATGGCCGTCCAGCGGTTTTCACACCAGGCTGGCGCCAACAGAGTCGGACGGCGCGCGGAGGCCGAAATCCGGTGATACACCACCTCGGGCGGCGTGTGCTGGATCATGGCAACGGCCGCCTCCACATACTGCTCCAGCGTCAATACCTCAAGGCGCCCCGCCTGCCATGCCTTGCCAAGAGTACTACCCTCAACCACATGAAGCGGATGCAACTTGATCCCCTCCACGCCGGTCTCAACGATGCGATGCAGGGTATCGAGGCTGTCCATCGGCACTTCGCCCGGCAGGCCGACGATCAGATGAGCACATACCTTGATGCCGCGCTGATGGGCACGTCTTACCGCATCCTCATAGGCGGCATAACCGTGGCCGCGGTTGATCCGTTGCAGGGTCTTGTCGTTGGCACTTTGCAGCCCGAGCTCCAGCCACACCTCGTAGCCCCGGGCCTGATAGCCCGCCAACAGATCCAGCACCGCATCCGGTACGCAATCGGGGCGAGTGCCCACGCAGAGCCCCACCATATCGCTCACTGACAGCGCCTCTTCATACATCCGCTGAAGATATTCGACCTCGGCATAGGTGCTGGTATAGGCCTGAAAATAGGCAAGATAGCGCTTGGCACGGGTGACTTCGTCCCGGCGAGCCAGCAGTTGTTGCACCACGGAGAGTTGCTGAGCCGACTCGTCGGCAAAAGAGGATACGTTGCAGAAGGTGCAGCCACCACGGCCCAGGGTGCCGTCACGGTTCGGGCAGGTGAAGGCCCCGTGGATGGAGAGTTTGTGGATCTTCTGACCATGACGCTGCTTGAGATCCTGACCGAATGTATTGACGAGTTCGTGTAACTGCATGACACCTCCGCTAAAGGAGCGCCATTGTACGAGCTTGCGCAAAACAGGGGCTGAGCTGGATCAAGCTCGCGGAGAGGGTAAACATATAAATACCCGACCAATTTTGAATAAATATAGAGAAAAAGCGCAAAAAAAGGATTTTTACAGTTCTTTGACGATTCAAACAGTAAACATCCATATGAAAATGAGACCTGATAACCCACTGTTGAACAATGAAAAATTCAAAGAGACCCGACAGCACACAATTGCAAGCATGGGATATTGAAAATGTGATCCCTTCCGCTGTCGGCCACATCGGGTTGGTAAAATTACTACATTCGCCCATCGTCGCCGAGCGCACCATTGAGCCCGTCAATGGCGATATATTTAACCAACAAAATCAAACCACACAGAATAAACACTCCATAACTGCGAGAGAATCCCCCTAACCCGACATTTTGTTATGCGAATGTAACCATGAAGACAAACCTGACCTGCGATTGACCTCGCCAGAAAATCCCATTAGTTTGGAGATTCGCCACGTCAGGCAGACGGAACCACAAGAGCCAATCGCAATTTATGCAGTCAGGTGATGACTGTGCGATACAAGGCCGAGCAAGGGAGAAATGCAATGTCACTATATGATCCAAAGCTGGAGAGGGATAACTGTGGCTTCGGCCTGTTGGCCCACATGGAAGGGGAAGCCAGCCACAAGCTTGTCCGTCTCGCGATGTCAGCATTGGCTCGCATGCAGCACCGCGGCGGGATCTCCGCCGATGGCAAGACCGGCGATGGTTGCGGTCTGCTGCTGCAAAAACCGGACAGCTTCTTCAGAGCTGTCGCCGAGGAGAAGGGATGGCACCTTGGCCGCAACTATGCGGTCGGCATGCTGTTTCTCAACCCTGACCCCGTATTGGCCCAGCAGACCCGCGACATCATCGATGAAGAGCTGGAAAAAGAGACCCTGAGTCTGGTCGGCTGGCGCAAGGTGCCCGTCGATACCAACGTACTGGGTACCATCGCCAAAGCCTCCCTGCCCAGCATTGAACAGGTCTTTGTCAACGCCCCGCCCGGCTGGGTCGACAAGGATCTCGAGCGCCGCCTCTATATCGTGCGTCGCCGCATCGAAAAGCGCGTCAACGACGACTACTTCTATGTGGTCAGCCTCTCCAACCTGGTCACCGTCTATAAAGGGCTGTGCATGCCGGTGGACTTGCCGCGCTTCTATCTGGATCTCGCCGACATCCGTATGCAGGCGGCCATCTGCGTCTTCCACCAGCGTTTCTCCACCAACACCAGCCCGCGCTGGCCGCTAGCCCAGCCGTTCCGCTATCTGGCCCACAACGGCGAGATCAACACCATCGCCGGCAACCGCCAGTGGGCCAAAGCGCGCAGCTACAAATTTGCGACGCCGCTGATCCCCGATTTGCAGGAAGCTGCCCCCTTCGTCAACACCACCGGCTCTGACTCCTCCAGCCTCGACAACATGCTGGATCTCTTCCTCGCCGGTGGTATGGACCTGTTCCGCGCCATGCGCCTGTTGATCCCGCCTGCATGGCAAAAACACCCGAACATGGATGACGACCTGCGCGCCTTCTACGACTTCAACTCCATGCACATGGAGCCGTGGGATGGCCCAGCCGGTATCGTCATGACCGATGGTCGCTACGCCACCTGCGCACTAGATCGCAACGGTCTGCGTCCGGCCCGCTACGTCATCACCAAGGACAAGTTCATCACCCTCGCCTCCGAGGTCGGCACCTGGGACTACACCCCGGACGAAGTGCTGGAGAAGGGCCGGGTCGGCCCAGGCGAGCTGTTCGTGGTGGATACCAGCAACGGCAAGGTGTGGACCAGCTTCGAGATCGATGACGATCTCAAAAACCGTCACACCTACAAGCAGTGGATGGATAAACATTGCCGCCGACTGGTCCCCTTCGAGCAGATGGACGACAGCCAGACCGGTAGCCGCGAGTTCTCCGACGACCAGCTGAAAACCTATCAGAAGCTGTTTGGCTACTCCTTCGAGGAGCTGGATCAGATCATCCGGGTATTGGGTGAAAACGGTCAGGAAGCGGTCGGCTCCATGGGGGATGATACCCCGATGGCGGTGCTCTCCTCCGGCCCGCGCACCCTTTATGACTACTTCCGCCAGATGTTTGCCCAGGTGACCAACCCGCCCATCGATCCGCTGCGTGAGAACCACGTGATGTCGCTGGCCACCTGTATCGGTCGCGAGCAGAACGTCTTCAACGAGACCTTCGGCCACGCCCACCGGGTACTGTTCCAGTCGCCGATCCTGCTCTACTCCGACTTCCACCAGCTGCTGGCACTGGAAGGTGAGTACTACCGTCATCAGGTGATCAGCCTCAACTTCAAGCCCGAAGAGGGGCTGGAAGCGGCTATCTTGCGTATCTGCGAGGAGGCAAAAACCGCCGCAAAGAGTGGCACCGTGCTGCTGGTGCTGTCGGATCGCGATATCAGCGCCGACACCCTGCCGATCCCGGCCGCCATGGCGGTGGGCGCGGTGCAGCGCACCCTGGTGGACAACAACCTGCGCTGCGACGCCAACATTCTGGTGGAGACCGCAAGCTGCCGCGATCCGCACCACTTCTCGGTGCTGCTGGGCTTCGGCGCGACCGCCATCTACCCCTATCTGGCCTACGAAACCCTGGCCAAACAGGTTGAAGAGGGCGTGCTCACCATGTCCCTGCGCCAGGCCATGGTCAACTACCGCAACGGCATCAACAAGGGGCTCTACAAGGTGATGTCCAAGATGGGCATCAGCACGGTCGCCAGCTACCGCTGCTCCCAGCTGTTCGAAGCGGTGGGCCTGGCCAAGTCGGTGGTCGATACCTGCTTCCGCGGCGTATCGAGCCGTATTCAGGGTGCCGATTTTGCCGACATCCAGCAGGATCAGCTCAAGCTGGCCCGTCAGGCTTGGCTGGCCCGCAAGCCCCTTGCCCACGGCGGCCTGCTCAAGTTCGTGCACGGCGGCGAGTACCACACCTACAACCCGGATGTGGTGCAGACCCTGCAAACCGCGGTGCGCTCCGGCAACTATGCCGATTACAAGGAGTACGCCCGTCTGGTCAACGAGCGCCCGGTCTCTACCTTGCGTGACCTGCTGGCGCTGAAGAAGGTCGACAATCCGGTCGCACTGGATCAGGTTGAGCCAGCCGACAAGCTGTTCCCCCGCTTTGACTCCGCCGCCATGTCCATCGGTGCCCTCGGCCCTGAGGCCCACGAAGCACTGGCTGTCGCCATGAACCGCCTCGGCGGTCAGAGCAACTCCGGCGAAGGTGGCGAAGATCCCAAGCGCTTCGGTACCGAGAAAAACTCCCGCATCAAGCAGGTGGCTTCCGGCCGCTTTGGCGTCACCCCCCACTACCTGATGAACGCCGATGTGGTGCAGATCAAGGTGGCTCAGGGTGCCAAGCCCGGCGAAGGTGGCCAGCTGCCCGGTGACAAGGTGACTGCCCAGATCGCCCAGCTGCGTTATTCCGTGCCCGGCGTGACCCTAATTTCGCCGCCGCCACACCATGATATCTACTCCATCGAGGATCTGGCCCAGCTCATCTTCGACATCAAGCAGATCAACCCGAGCTGTCTGGTGTCGGTGAAACTGGTCTCCGAGCCCGGTGTCGGCACCATCGCCTGCGGCGTGGCCAAGGCCTATGCCGACTTCATCACCATCTCCGGTTATGACGGCGGCACTGGCGCGAGCCCCCTCACCTCGGTCAAATATGCCGGCTCCCCGTGGGAGTTGGGTCTGGCCGAGACCCAACAGGCGCTGGTCGCCAACGGTCTGCGCCACAAGGTGCGGCTGCAGGTGGATGGCGGTCTCAAGACTGGTCTGGACATCATCAAGGCGGCCATCCTCGGCGCCGAGAGCTTCGGCTTTGGCACCGGCCCCATGGTGGCGCTCGGTTGCAAATACCTGCGGATCTGCCACCTGAACAACTGCGCCACCGGCGTTGCCACTCAGGATGAGAAGCTGCGTCGCGAGCACTTTACCGGCCTGCCGGAGATGGTGATGAACTACTTCAAGTTCATCGCCGAAGAGACCCGCGAGCTGATGGCCCAGCTCGGCGTCACCCAGCTGACCGACCTGATTGGCCGCACCGATCTGCTGGAAGCCCTGCCCGGCATCACCGCTCGTCAGGCCAAGCTGGATCTCTCTGGCATTCTGGCCCGTCCGGTAGCACCTGCAGGCTCCAGCCTGTTCAGCCAGCAGCACAACCCCACCTTCGACAAGGGGCCGCTCAACCTGAAAATGGTGGAAGATCTGCTGGATGCGGTGGAAACCTCAAGCGGTGGCGAGTTCCGCTACGACATTCGCAACACCGACCGCTCGGTGGGTGCGCGCCTCTCGGGCGAGATCGTCAAACGTCACGGCAATCAGGGGATGGCGGTGGATCCGGTCAAGGTGCACTTCAACGGTACCGCGGGCCAGAGCTTCGGCGTCTGGAACGCGGGCGGCCTCGAGATGATCCTCACCGGTGACGCCAACGACTACGTGGGCAAGGGGATGACCGGTGGCAAGCTGGTGATCAAGCCCCATGTCGGCGTGGCGTTCAAGTCCCATGAAGCGGCCATCATCGGCAACACCTGCCTCTACGGCGCCACCGGCGGCAAACTCTACGCCGCAGGCACTGCCGGCGAGCGTTTCGCGGTGCGCAACTCCGGCGCGCTGGCGGTGGTCGAGGGAATTGGCGACAACGGTTGTGAATACATGACCGGCGGCATCGTCACCGTGCTCGGTCAGACCGGCGTCAACTTCGCGGCGGGTATGACCGGCGGCTTTGCCTACGTGCTCGACGAATGCGGCAACTTCGCCAAGCGCACCAACCCCGAGCTGGTGGAACTGCTGGACGTGGCGGATCTCGCCATCCATCAGGAGCACCTGCGCGGCATCATCACGGCGCACCTCAATGAGACCGGCAGCTCGCGCGCCGAGGAGATCCTGGCCAACTTCGACTCCTATGTGCCCAAGTTCAGGCTGATCAAACCCAAGTCCAGCGACGTGAAATCGCTGCTGGGTCACACCAGCCGTTCCAGTGCAGAACTCAGAATCCAGGCGCAATAAGGAGGGAACCCTATGAGCCAGAACGTATTTCAGTTTATCGATGTCCAGCGGGTCGACCCGCCCAAGAAGCCGCTCAAGATCCGCAAAATCCAGTTTGTGGAGATCTACGAGTCCTTCAATCAGCCGCAGGTACAGATGCAGGCGGATCGCTGCCTCGAGTGCGGCAACCCCTACTGCGAGTGGAAGTGTCCGGTTCACAACTACATCCCCAACTGGCTGAAACTGGCCAAAGAGGGGCGCATTCTGGAGGCGGTGGAGCTCTCCCACCAGACCAACAGCCTGCCGGAAGTATGCGGTCGGGTCTGCCCGCAGGATCGCCTCTGTGAGGGCTCCTGCACCCTCAACGATCGCTTCGGCGCGGTGACCATCGGCAACATCGAAAAATACATCACCGACAAGGCGTTCGAGATGGGCTGGAAGCCCGATCTCTCGAACGTGGTCAAGACCGGCAAGCGGGTCGCCGTCATCGGCGCCGGCCCAGCGGGTCTCGCCTGTGCCGATGTGCTGGCACGCAACGGCGTCACCCCGGTGGTGTTTGACAAGTATCCGGAGATCGGTGGCCTGCTCACTTTCGGTATCCCCTCCTTCAAGCTGGAAAAAGAGGTGATGCAGCGTCGCCGCGAGATCTTCCAGGGGATGGGCGTGGAGTTTCGTCTCGAGACCGAGGTGGGCAAGGACATCACCTTCGCCGACCTGCTCGGCGAGTTCGATGCGGTCTTCCTCGGGGTCGGTACCTACAAGTACATGAAGGGCGGCTTTGCCAACGAAGAGGCGCCGGGAGTCTATGACGCCCTGCCCTACCTCATCGCCAACGCCAACCGCTTGCTGGGGTTCGAGAAGGCGCAAGCCGACTACATCGACTTCGCCGGCAAGCAGGTGGTGGTGCTGGGCGGCGGCGATACCGCCATGGACTGTGTACGTACCGCCATCCGTCAGGGGGCTGACAAGGTGATCTGCGCCTATCGCCGCGACGAGGAGAACATGCCGGGCTCCAAGCGGGAGGTGAAAAACGCCCGCGAAGAGGGGGTTGAATTCATGTTCAACCTGCAGCCGGTGGCGGTCGAGCTGGATGCCAGCGGTCGCACCGTCGGCATCAAAGTAGTGAGCACCGAGCTGGGTGAACCCGATGCCAATGGCCGCCGCAATCCGGTGGTCATCGAGGGTTCAGAGCAGGTGCTGGCTGCCGATGCGGTAGTGATGGCGTTTGGCTTCCAACCCAACCCCCAACCCTGGATGGCGGAGTTCGGCATCGAGCTCGACAACCGGGATCGCATCAAGGCCCGCGAGCAGGCCGAATACGCCTTCCAGACCAGCAACCCCAAAGTGTTCGCCGGTGGCGACGCGGTGCGTGGCTCCGATCTGGTGGTGACCGCCATCTACGAAGGGCGCAAAGCGGCCGAAGGGATCATGGACTATCTGGCGGTCTGATCCGACCTACCAAGACCCTGATGCGCTTTCACAATCAGCCCCGCCCATGCGGGGCTGATTTTTTGTAGCTCCCCCCCTACAAACGCACCACCAGCCACTCCCCCTTGCCGACCGGCACCAGCGAGGTGGCAAAGGCCGGATCCTGCCCGACCTCGTTCATCCACTCCACCATCTCGCTGCGATGGGAGATGGCGTTGTCGACCACCAGCAGGCCACGGGGTGCCAGCAGGCGGCGGATCTGCGGCCACCATGCCCGGTAGTGCTGACGATCCGAATCGAGGAAGATGAGCTGATAGCCGCCTTGCGGCAAGGTCGGTAGCAACTCGCCCGCATCCCCTGCCAGCAAGGTTACCCAGGGGGCCAACTCTGCCTGCTGAAAGTTGTCATGGGCCAGCACGCGCTTATCCTCATCCAGCTCAATGGTTGTAACGTGCCCCTCCAGCCGACGCACCGCTTCTGCCAGCCAGAGTGTGGAGTAACCATTGGAGGTGCCAATCTCCAGCACCGCCTGCGCCCCACGGGTCTGCACCAGCACTGACAGCAACTCCCCCGTGTCGCGGGTGATATTGAGCAGCTTGCGGTGGCGTGCCTGCTGCATGCTGTCATTGCGCTCGCCAAGCTGCTCCAGCTGGCGTTTTAACTGTTCCAGTTCCATCGATATCCCTTTCGTCCTTACCCAAAACTGTTCGCCCACTCCTCTTGGCTTGACATTTGGGAGTCAAATGATTGCTTTCAACCGCCATTCACACCACAAAGGATGAGAAAAGGACAACCATTTGAGGCAGAATTTGTGACGTCTATCTGTTACACTTCGCGCCCGCCATTTTCCGGCTCACTCTCTGACTTGATGTCAGGCGCAGCCGTCGGTGGTTACAACCTCCGTCTCGCTCATGCCGAGCTAACCAAGCCAAACACAGCCCAGCTGGAACACAGGAACCCATTATGAGATTTGAATCGTTCGATTTTGCCCCCGAGATTTTGCGTGCTGTCTCAGATTGCGGTTATCAGGAGATGACCCCTGTGCAGCAACAGGCGATCCCGGCCATTCGCCGTGGCCGCGATGTGCTGGCCAGCGCCCAGACCGGTACCGGCAAGACCGCCGCCTTCGCCCTGCCCATCTTGCAGCGTCTGGTAGACAATCCGGCTCCGGTCCAGCCTTCCAACGCCCGGGTGCTGATCCTGACCCCGACCCGCGAGCTGGCGGCTCAGGTGGCGAGCAACATCAATGACTTCGCCAAGTATCTCGATATCACCACCATCACCATCGTCGGCGGTGGCAAGCAGGACGTGCAGGCCAAGAAGCTCAAAGCGGGCGCTCACATCATTGTCGCCACCCCGGGCCGTCTGCTGGAGCACCTCACCGCCTGCAACCTCAGCCTCTCCGGCGTCGAGTGTCTGGTGATGGATGAAGCGGATCGCATCCTCGACATGGGCTTCAGTGCCGATGTGCAGAAGATCCTGCAAGCGGTCAACAAGACCCGTCAGAACCTGCTCTTCTCCGCCACCTTCTCTGACGCGGTGAAGAAGCTGGCCAACCTGATGCTGGACAGACCGCAGATCGTCAGCGTCAACAAGCAGAACTCCACCGCCGACACCGTCAGCCACACCGTCTATCCGGTCGAGCAGAAGCGCAAGCGCGAGCTGCTCTCAGAGCTTATTGGCAAGCAGAACTGGCAGCAGGTGCTGGTGTTCGCCAGTACCCGCGAGAGCTGTGATGTGCTGGTCGAGGAGCTGAACCTCGACGGCATCAAGTCCGCCGTGGTCCATGGCGAGAAGGCCCAGGGCAACCGTCGCCGCGCCCTGCGCGAATTCATGGAAGGCAAGGTACGGGTACTGGTCGCCACCGAAGTGGCCGCCCGTGGTCTGGACATTCCGGATCTGGAATACGTGGTCAACTATGATCTGCCGTTCCTGGCGGAAGATTACGTGCACCGCATCGGCCGTACCGGTCGTGCCGGCAAGCGCGGCATGGCCATCTCCTTCGTCAGCCGTGAAGAGGAGCGTACCCTGCTGGAGATCGAGGCCCTGATCGGCCAGAAGATCCGCCGCATCATGGTGCCGGGCTATGAGGTGAGCAGCCGTGACGAGCTGATCAAGCAGTTGCAGGAGCGTCGCCGCTTCGGCAAGCGCCCGCAGCGTGAAGATAACGCCGTGGCCCAGGTGATGGCCGAAGCCAAGCTGCAGGGTCAGCGCCTCAAGCGTCTGGCCGCCGCCAAGAAGCCCCGTCAGCCGAAATAAGGCGGGCAGTTGCTCTATTGAACCGCAAAGGCGCCACTGGCGCCTTTGCCATCTCTGTCATCGGTGTTGACCCCTGGTGGCCAACTCAAGGATTGCTTATGACCTCTCCTACCTACAATCAGGCCCTGCTCGAGATGGCCACTCAAAGCCTGGCCGAACTGGCCCGCACCGCCGAGCAAAAGGCGGGCAAGCGCACTCCGGCGCAAGAGAGCCACTTTCTCTGCACCTGGATGGCTGACTCCCTCAAAGAGAAGCGCTTCTCCCGTCTGGTGATGGAAGATTTGAAAGCTTGGGTGCAGCTTGGCCGCACGCTGGGTGCGGGCGCCGATCTCAAGGGATTGCTGGAGCGCATCGCCTTCCAATACCAGTGCGCCATGACCAATCCGCAGCAACTGGGGGCCAAGCTGGCGGCCCTGCTGGAGGAGCTCTCAGCGGCAGGCTGGCTGGTGCTGACCGAGAGCGAAGTGAACGCCAAGCTGCGCCTGCAATCGGGCGGTCAGGCGAGTCTGGTGGTAAGCCATAGCGAATATGAAGGCCATATCGAGGACGGTGAGCTTGTCAAACCCCTCACCCTCTATGTGCGCGGTGACGAGAAGGTGCTGGCTGAGGCGGCCTTCAAGCACGGCCTGCTGCTGAGCCAGGGCAACAAGAAGACCACCCTGGTCAAACATCACAAGGCCTACCGGCTGATGCCAGACAACGCCCAACCGGCGCTGGCACTGCTGAGCGAAGCTCGCCAGAGCGCCTGACCTCGCCTGTTTTCAGCAATAAAAACGGCAGACCCTTGCGCAGGGTCTGCCGTTTTTTATTGTTCGATCTTTGGTGATGAGGTTGGGTAGTCGTTTAGCGGATCTTGATGCCAATCTGGCCCGCGTCACACCACTCGAACATCACCTCCTCGCTATTGCCGCAGCAACTGCCACCACAGACCCGACTCTCGCGCTTGATGACCCGCCCCTTGCGCATCCAGACGCCGAGCATGGCCTCCACCGCATCTTCCGAGGTGTGGAAGTGGCGAGCCAGATCACGCCGGCTCACCTTCTGCTGCGCGGCGAGGTAATCCCCCAGCTCGCGCAGGATCATAAGGTCACCACCTTGCGGGCAACGATGTCACCGTGACGGCGACCGGCCCACCAGAGCAGTCCCAGAGAGAGGCCGTAGCTGACGATCCAGAACAGGCTCTGCTCCGGGTGAGCGGCGAAGGTCGCCACCTGATAGAAGAGGGTGGCGCACATAAAGGCCATATAGTTGCACCATACCGCCGTCATCAGCGCCCACTGACGACCGGTTTCCCGCACCAGCGCGCCCATGGCGGCGGCGCAAGGCATGTAGAGCAGCACGAACAAGAGGTAGGCAAAGGCACCGGCCGCCCCGTCGAAGTGGGTCTGCATGTTGCCGTAGGTGGAGACATCCACCTCCTGCGCCTCGGCGGCAGCTTTCTGGTCGTCGAGGTTGCCAACATCAAGCCCCATGGGGTCGCTCGGGTTGATCTCCGCCAGATTGGCCGCCACGGCATCGATCGCCTCGTGGAAGCTGGCCACCAGCGAGAACTCGCTCTCCTCCTCTGCATCGCCACCACCGGCGTAGAGGCTGTTGAGGGTCCCGACCACCGCCTCTTTGGCGAAGATACCGGTGACGATACCGACTGTGGCCTGCCAGTTGTCATCGCGTACACCTATGGGGTGCAGCACCGGGGTCACCGCTTGGCTTATCTTGCTCAGGACCGAGCTCTCCTGCTCCTGATGGCCAAAGCTGCCATCGGTACCCAGGGAATTGAGCACGCTCAGCACGGCTACCACCAGTACGATGGTTTTACCGGCGCCAAAGACGAAGGATTTGAGCTTCTGCCAGGTCTTGATGGCAACGTTGACCGGACGCGGCCACTCGTAATCCGGCATCTCCATCAGCATGGAGTCGCTCTTGCCCGGCAGCAGGGTGCTGCGCAGCAACAGGCCGGTGAGCACCGCCACCACAATACCGATGAGGTAGAGACCGAACACCAGGTTCTGGCCAGACTCGGGGAAGAATGCCACCGCAAACAGGGCGTAAACCGGCAGACGGGCACCGCACGACATGAAGGGGGCCATGGCGGAGGTCATCAGCCGCTCCCGCTCGGAGTTGAGGGTACGGGTAGCCATCACTGAGGGGACGGTACAGCCAAAGCCCATCAGCATCGGCACGAACGCCTTGCCCGGCAGGCCGAGTCGGCGCATCAGGGCATCCACCACGAAGGCGGCACGGGCCAGATAGCCGGAGCTCTCCAGCACCGCGAGGAAGAGATAGAGGCAGCCAATCACCGGAATAAAGGTGGCCACCGTCTGCAAGCCAACGCCAAAGCCGTCCGCCAGAATGGCGCCCAGCCACTCGGGGGCATTGACCAGCCCCAGCAGGTGGTGCACCCCATCGACAAACAGGGCGCCGCCCATGATGTCAAAGAAGTCGATAAAGGCGCTGCCAACGTTGATGGCAAACAGGAACATCAGGTACATGACAAACAGGAAGAAGGGGATGCCAATCCAGCGATTGAGCAGCACCCGATCCAGCCACTCGCTCTGGGCCTCGGTGAGCTTGCCCTTCTGCTGACGAGCCTGTTGTACCCACTGGTGGATATGGCCGTAGCGAATATCCGCCAGTTGCAGGTCGATATCCTGTCCCTGATGGGCGCGAGCCACTACATTGGCGGCAGCCGCCTGCTGACCGGGCAGCAGGGTCTCCTGCATCACCGCATCCTCTTCCAGCAGGCGCAGGGCGCGGCCACGGGTAGTGAGGTGATGCGGGGCGAGCAGGGTCTCCAGCTCCGCCAGATCGGTTTCAAGCTCGTGGCCGTAATCGAGCTGCAAGGCGGCTTGCGGCTGACCGATAAACTGCCGGATCTGCTGCTTGAAGGCGGCAACCTGCTTGCTGTTGTGGGCAGAGAGGGCCACCACCGGGCAACCGAGGGATTTGCCGAGCTTGCTCTCGTCGATGACGATGCGGCGCTTTTGCAGGATATCCAGCTTGTTGAGCACCACCACCATGGGCAGGCCCAGTTCGCGCAGTTGCAGCGTGAGGTAGAGGGAGCGCTCCAGATTGGCGGCGTCGATGACGTTGAGCAGCAGGTCGGGTTGTTGGCCCTGGGCAAAGCGGCTGGCGATCTGCTCGTCCAGACTGCCATCCTGACTGGCCAGGCTATAGATGCCGGGCAGATCCATCAGCTTGAAGTGATGTTCACCCGAGCTGAACTCACCCATCTTCTTGTCGACGGTGACGCCACTCCAGTTGCCTACCTGCTGGCGGGCGCCAGTCAGGGCGTTGAACAGGGAGGTCTTGCCGCTATTGGGGTTACCTACCGTTACCAGGGAATAATTCATACCAGCTCTACCTCTATTTTCTTCTGAACCCGCCGCGTGTGTGGCAAGCTGCTTTGCAGGTTCGACTTCTTGTCTCTGAACCGCTTCCGGTGACTTTCTTGACCGAAGCGGCAGCCGAGCAGGGGGTTATACCGGCTCGACTTCTATTTGCTGGGCCAGACTCTTTTGCATGGAGAGACAGATCCCTTGGCACTGGATCTGGAGCGGGTCCCCCAGGGGGGCGGAGCGCAGATAGATGACTTCAGTCTGGGGCAACAGGCCCATCACCATCAGTTTGCGGCGCAGCGGCCGGGCGAGCTGATTCATATTCTTGATGCGAGCACTCTGTCCCGGTGACAACTGCGTGAGTACCATGACTGACTCCTGAAGTTAAACAATAATAATTCGCTTTTACTTGGGGCATTATAAGCTGTGTCTTCAACTTTTATTTGAGTAAAATCAAACTCCGCTTAGCTAACCCATAAAGTATTGCCATGAGTCACGACAACAACAGCCGCCTCGTTTACAGCACAGATGGCGGCATGATCAAGGAGCAGAGCGCTCCCCAATCCGCCTCCCCCTTCCCCACCGACGGCACCGTGCGCATTCGCCGCGAGACCAAGGGGCGCAAGGGTGCCGGGGTGATCACCATTCATGGCGTACCCGCCGATCAGCAAAAATCCCTGGCCACCCTGCTCAAGAAAAAGTGCGGCACCGGAGGCGGTATCAAAGAGGGCGTTATCGAGATCCAGGGGGATAAACGGGACCTGATCAAAACCGAGCTGGAGAAAGCCGGTTTCAGCGTCAAGCTGGTGGGTGGCTGATCCCCTTGTCACTCATGCGGTTTTTCCCTAGAATGCCCGCTCCCATCGAGGGGGAGTAGTCTCGCACACCGGTGCCATCCATTGCATGAATACCGGTTTACGACCCTGATCAACATACTTGGTGCCAAATCACCATGGTCAGGGTGATCCATGCCAGCCATGGATTTGACAAGACCTTTGACGGGCCAGTGCCAATACCGGGGACGGATGGCGAAGGCTTGTCTTTGGTTTATAACAATTCCGTCCCCCGGTCATTTTTATGGAAGCCTTGTTAACCTCAACCCTCAGCGTCGCTATTGCCGAGATCGGCGATAAAACCCAGCTGTTGGCGTTGCTGCTCATCTGCCGTTTTCGCAAGCCCTGGCCCATCATCGCCGGCATGCTGGCGGCTACCTTGCTCAACCATGCGGGCGCTGCCTGGATTGGCGAGTTCATCAGCCGCTGGCTCGATCCCAAGATAATGACCTGGCTGGTCGCCATCGCCTTTATCGCCATGGCTATCTGGATTTTGGTGCCGGACAAGATGGATGACGAGGAGAGCTCGCTGGATAAATACGGCCCCTTTATGGCCACCTTCGTGCTCTTCTTTATTGCCGAGATTGGCGACAAGACCCAGATTGCCACCGTGCTACTGGCCGCCAAGTATGACTCGCTGGTGCAGGTCATTACCGGGACCACCCTCGGCATGATGCTGGCCAACGTGCCTGTGGTGCTGATCGGCAAGCTGGGGGCAGACAAGCTGCCGCTCAAAGGGATCCGCATCGCCTGCGCCATCCTCTTCGTCGGCCTCGGGGTGAGCACCCTGATCTTTGCCTGATCGCCTTTTCCGCTGACCAAGCCCTCCACCTCGGAGGGCTTTTTGTTTACTGCTGTATCTATTGCGTAACCCGCTGTCGCAACCACCAGCCGCAGAGCCAAGGGCAGTGCACGGTTGCGGGTGCCTCATGCCATAATGGGACAAACCTCGCGGAGTCCCCCCATGCACAACGTATCAAGAGAGACGCTTCTCGAATGGGTCAAACAAGGACGGCTGGCGCCAGAGAAGCTGGCGGACGCCCTGACCCTCGCCGATCTTCCCCCCCATCCGGCGCGCTGGCAGTGGCTGTTTGACCGGCTGCTGCTCTGGCTCGGTGCCCTCTGTATCGGGGCTGGCCTCATCTTCTTCGTCGCCTTCAACTGGCAAGAGCTGGGCCGGGTCTCCCGCCTCGCCCTGCTGGAGGCACCGCTGCTCGCCATGCTGCTTCTGCTGTGGCGCAAACCGCTGGGAGATACCCCCCGTCAGGCGCTGCTACTCGCTATCGCCCTCAATATCGGCGCCCTGCTGGCGCTGGTGGGTCAGACCTACCAGACCGGCGCCGATCCCTGGCAGCTGTTCGCCACCTGGGCGCTGATGCTGGTGCCACTGGCGGTATTTGGCCAAAGCCTCCTGCTCTGGGCCTTGAGCTGGCTGCTCGGACAGCTGGCGCTGGTGCTCTACTGGCGGCTCGGTTTGTTCACCTTCTTCTTTACCTTCGATGAAGAGGGATTGGGCTGGTGCCTTACCCTGCTCAACGCCGCCCTCTGGGCTCTGCTTCTGCTGGCGCCAAACCGCTGGCGCCTGATGCCAAGCTGGCTGGCGGGTCTGGCCGCAGGTCTGGGGACCACCCTGCTCACCCTGCTGGCGCTCTTCGATGCCGCCTCCCCGCTGGTGTGGCCGCTCTGGCTTGGCTGGCTCGCTGCGGCCTATGCCCTTTGGCACCACAGATTTATCGCCGGACTCGCCATGGGTTGCCTCAGCCTGATTGCCGTCATCCTCGCGGCACTGGGCAAGTGGATGGAGCCCGACATCAACGGCTTCTTGCTGCTGAGCCTGATTGCCATCGGCCTTTCTGTCACCGCCGCCCGCTGGCTGCAACAACAACGGAGGTCTCATGAGTGATCTGACCCTTTGGCAAGCGCTGCAACAGGCCAATCTGGTGGAAGGGGATCAGCCCCGTGATACCCCCCCCCACTGGTCGAGCCGCTTTCTGCTCGGGCTGGTGGGCTGGATTGCCGCCCTGTTCCTGCTCTTTTTCCTGTTTCTCACCTTCGAGCAGCTGACCCGCGAGGCCAACAGCGCCCTGCTGCTCGGGGCCGTGCTGCTGGCGGGGGCCTACGCCCTCAATCGCAGCCAAAGCGGCGATCTCTGGGATCAGTTCGTGCTGGCCCTCACCCTGGCGGCCGATGCCTGGCTGCTCTATGGCCTGCTCGATCAGCTGGACCTTCATCACGCCCTGCTCTGGTTTGGGTTGTGCCTGCTGTCCCTTGTCATCGCCGTGCTGTTCGATCACTGGCTGGTGCGGCTGTTTCACAGCGTGGCGGCGGCCCTGCTGCTCACCCTTGGTCTCGCCTGCCTCGGGTTGCAACTGCTGGCCCTGCCGCTGGTGATGGCGGCCATCACCTTCTGCTGGCTGCGGGCAGATAGGGATCCAGAGCGCCACCAGCTCTACCACTCCATCACGTTGGGGCTGGCCCTCTCCCTGCTGGTGCTGGGCCGTCTGCACCACCCGCTGTGGGATGGCGGCAGCAGCGTGCTGGACGAGCTGGGGCTGTCCCGCCTGCCGCTCTGGCTCAATCCGCTGATCTGCGCCGCCCTGCTGCTGGCGGTGATGGTGAAGCTGAGGCTCCCCCTGCTGTTTGGCCTGCCACTGGTGCTGATCAGCGCCATCATCCCCGGCATGGGTGCGGGCGCACTGGTGCTGATCCTCGGGTTTTATGCCGGCAGTCTGGGGCTGATGACCCTCTCGGCCCTGCTGCTGCTCGGTTATGGCTCGCTCTATTACTACGATCTTGGGCTCACCCTGATGACCAAATCCTGGCTGCTGCTTGGCTCCGGCATCCTGCTAATGGGTGCCCGCCAGCTGCTCACCACCTTTGCGGCAAGGAGCGACTCATGAAACCTGTGACCCGACAACTCGCCCTGTTGCTGAGCGGCCTCGCCATCCTGGCAGGCATCAATACCACGGTTTGGCGCTATGAGCACGCCATGAGCAGCGGCGAAGTGGTGCTGCTGCGGCTCGCTCCGGTCGATCCCCGCTCTCTGATGCAGGGGGATTACATGCGGCTCAACTATGAAATTGCCCGCGAGCTGACCAGCCGCGACGCCCGTACTACTCAAAACAAGGGCAGCGACACCCTGGTGATCCGCCTCGATGCCCATCAGGTGGCCAGTCTGGTGGCCGATGGCAAACCGGATCAGCTCGCCAGCGATGAACGGCTATTGCAGGTGCACCAGAGCGAGCGGCAGTGGCAGATCGGCCCCGATGCCTACTTCTTTGAAGAGGGCACAGGAGAGCAGTACGAAGCGGCCCGCTACGGCGAGTTCCGGCTGCAAGCGGATGGCAAGACCCTGCTGGTGGGGCTGCGGGATGAGGCCTACCAGCCCATCGGGCAGATCCGCGCCCGCTGGTAACGGCAGTGAGTGGCTATTTACTCTGTTCATGGTCACACTCAAGGGAAGGTTGATCGCTAAGGATGTTCCCAATGAGGATATGGCTGATCTGTCATCTGTTGCTGCTCTGCTGGGCCTCGACGGCCCGGGCTGATCTGGGCAAGCTCGAGTACCTCACCGAAGAGTACCCCCCCTACAACTACAGCGATCCGCAAGGCCAGCCCACCGGCCTTGCGGTCGATCTGCTTCAGATGATCTGGCAACACAGCGGCGTGCCCCCCCAGCCGGTGCGCATCCTGCCCTGGGCGCGAGGTTATTACTTGCTAACCCAGAAGCCCAACGTGGTGCTCTTCTCCACCGCCCGCACCCAGGCGCGGGAGGATCTCTTCAAGTGGGTCTGCCCCATCGGCTACTCGGAGTACATACTGCTGGGCCGCAAAGCGCAGAACATCACCCTGACCGCCTTCGATCAGATGAGCCAGTACAAGATCAGCGCGGTGCGCTCAGATGCCGCCGAGCAGCTGCTGCTCAACAACGGCATGGATGACAACAACATCATCCCGGCCAACCGCCTGTCGCAGGGGTTGAAGATGTTGCTCTCCGGCCGCGCCGACCTGCTCGCCACCAGCAAGCTGGCGGGATATGACGCTATCCGCGAACTGAAGCTCAATGGCGACGACTTCAATGTGGCCATGGTGCTGAGCGCCGAGCAGCTCTGCTACGCCTTCAGCCGTCAGGTGCCAGACAGCGAGATCACCCTCTTTCAGCAGGGCCTGACCCGCGCTCTCGCTTCGGAGGAGTTTCGCAAATTGCAGGCCAAATACCTGCCGGTGCGCTGAGCACTCACTCACCCGATGGGCAGTAGTTCGCTGCCCATTTTATTGATGAAAGATGCAATAGAGGTGGCTAGCTATTCCCGCCACAAGCAGTCAAACTGGGCTACATAGTTGATTGCGAAGGATCTTTCCCGTGCGGACATGGCACCTACCTCATCTGCTACTGCTCTTGTGGGCCACCTTCGCGCAGGCCGATCCGGGCAAACTCGAGTATCTGAGCGAAATCTCTCCCCCGTTTAATTTCAGCGACCAGCAAGGGATGCCAACCGGATTGTCGGTGGAGCTGATGCAGCTTATCTGGAAAGCGCGCGGCGTGTCGCCCCAGCCCATCCGCATTCTGCCCTGGGCCCGGGGCTACAACCTGCTGCAACAAAAAACCAATGTGGTGCTGTTTGCCACCGCCCGCACCCCGCAGCGGGAAGCGCTCTTCAAGTGGGCCTGCCCCATCGATCACTCGGAGTTTGTGCTGCTGGGGCGCAAGGCGGACAACATCACTCTCGGCTCGGTGGCCGAGATCAGCCGCTACAAGGTCGGCGTGGTGCGCTCTACCGTCTCCAAACAGCTGCTGCTCGAGCGCGGTATCGATGAGCACCAGCTGATGCTGGCCAACCGCCTCACCCAGGCGGCCAAAATGCTCACCTCAGGTCGCGCCGATCTCTTTGCGACCAACAAGCTGGCGGGCTATCAAACCCTGCAGCAGCTCGGCTTCAAGCCGGATGACTTTCATGTCGCCTTCGTGCTGGATGCCAGACCGCTCTGCTACGCCTTCAGCCGTCAGGTGCCCGACAGCGAGGTCGCCCTCTTTCAGCAGGCGCTGACCCAGGTCGTCGCCTCGGCGGATTTCTCGGCCCTGCAAGCCAAATACCTGCCGCTGCGCTAACACCCTGATCGCTGCCGACATAGGGCGCGGGATGGCGGCCGCCCCTCGCGCTTTTTTGCCAAACATGCTCCGTCGCCTTGGCGAAATCGGCCAGCTTGGTCACACTTGAGCAGATATTCCCTTGATCAGGATGGCAAAAATGAAACCATGGATTGGATTGGCCGGGGCGCTGCTGGCCACCCTCGCACAGGCGAGTCCTGAGCTTGGCAAACTGCACTACATCACCGAAGAGTACAAACCCTACAACTACGCCGATGCCAGCGGCGCCCCCACCGGCCTCGCAGTCGAGCTGCTGCAACTGGTGTGGAAAAAGACCAATACACCGGCGCAGCCCATCACCATCATGCCGTGGGCCCGCGGCTACTACCTGCTGACCCAAAAGCCCAATGCGGTGCTCTTCTCCACCGCCCGCACCCAGGCGCGGGATCCCCTGTTCAAGTGGGCCTGTCCCGTCGGCTATATCGAAGTCGTGCTGGTAGGGTTGGCCGAGCGCAATATCACCATCACCAAGCTCGACGATGCCAAGGCGTTCAATATCGGGGCGGTGCGGGCCGATGTGGGGGAGCAACTGCTGCTCAACAACGGCTTTGACGAGACCAGGCTGATGACTGCCAATCGGCTATCACAAGCGCTCAAGATGCTCACCTCCGGCCGGGTTGATCTGCTGTCAACTCACAAGACCACCATGGAGATGCTGGTCGCAGAGCAAAAGATCGACCCAGCCAGCTTCAAGGAGCAGTGGGTGCTGAGCTCGGAGCAGCTCTGCTTCGCCTTTAGCCATCCGGTGAGCGACGAACTGGTCAAGGAGTTCCAGACCGGTTTGACCCAGGTGCTGGCGAGCAGCGAATACCCGCTGCTGCACAGCAAATACTTCCCAACCCCCGCCGCCAAATAGCCGCGCGGCGTCGAGCACCAACAACAAGGGGCCCACCGCGGGCCCCTTCGCTTTTTACCGTTTGCGCTTCACTCTTTTTACCGTTTGCACGCCTCTTGCGGCGTCACCCCACCGCCCTGCCAGCTCCAAGCCCGACAACCAACAACTAATCGCTAATTAATAAAAGTTTGTGCCAGCGCAAAAAACCACTCCTTTCTGATAGTTAGCTCATCAAAACCATAGATAAGACCACTCTGGCTCCGTAATATGGCGACGGGCGTCTGTTGACCCCTTTCCGAGATCAATGGTCAACGGCGCAATCTGGTAGCGAGAGTCAGGGGCGGTAGCGACTTTAGCGTAGGGTCGATTAGCGAAGCGTAATCGTCCGCGGTAACCGTCCCCTCTCCCCTTGCGGGAGAGGGCTAGGGTGAGGGGGTCGGTAACGTCTTTGCCCTGCAGCAAGGTATTGGCATGGCTTCGCCAGTAGGGTCGATTAGCGAAGCGTAATCGTCCGCGGTCGCCATTCCCTCTCCCCCTGCGGGAGAGGGCTAGGGTGAGGGGGTCACTAGCCTGATGGGCATGGCTTCGCCATGCAGGACGCGAGGACTCCGTCCTCGACGGGGTTTCGCCGCCGCTGCGCGGCTTGGCGAGTGACTTTTCTTTGCGTGGCCAAAGAAAAGTCACCAAAAGAAAGGCCACCCCCACTTGTTCGCCCTCCTACGTCGGGTTCCCTCAGTTCAGGCAAAAGGTCTGGCGGAACAACGCAGACGGTACATCCCTGTACCGCCTGCGTCTGCGCCGTCGTCCATGACGGCGCTCCTGACCTTATGCCCTCACCTCGGCGAACAACAGGGGGCAACTCCCAACCCGCCGCACCGAGGCCGGTTAACAGGCGTAGGGTGCAATAAGCGCAGCGCATTGCACCGCGGTAACAGCCCCCTGCCTATTCGGGGCAAAGATCGGGAGGGTTGTTATCTCTGATCATGCCCTAACCAACCGTATGAAGAGACTAGGTTGTCGTACTTATGCAACAAGTACCATCGACAGGGTTGCATAGGTGAAAAATGCATTGTGGGTACAAGAGCAAACGATACATATCCCTATCGGGAACTGTTGTATATAGAAGGTCCGATAATGAGTATTTTACCGTGACAATGCTTTTTCTTGAGCGACCGATTACGCTTCGCTAATCGACCATACGAGCATCATCAGGACTGATGGAAATAATGAACTCATTAATACTTTTAATAGAAATATTTTTTGCACAAGTGCCTTTAACATGTTTTTCTAACCACCGATCACGATTTTTTGACCATTCATAAATAAATTTCAACTTCAATCTTTCACTAACAAATCTTATTACAATAATGCAATCACTGATTATTATCTTACCTTCACTCAAAAAAACCGTTTTACCAACACTTCTACCAACCCTATCAATTAAAATATCTCCAGTAATTGCATATTTGAAACCAACCAATTCTCTCTCTATATGAGGATAAATGACGGTTGAAAAATCTTTTATTTCAGAAAAGGTATGATGAAACTGAAAATTGGAATCTCTACATTGCTTACTAGATGTTGAGCCTCTAAAAATGGTAACTCCATCTATTTTTTTTGATTTATCTTCTTTGTATAATGAAGATATATTAAATGTACCTGAATATTGTTCATTACAACTATTGTACTTTACATAAAATGCTGTTTTATATTCATAGTGAGGTTTTGTTTTTCTAATGTAAAGAATATATGTTTTTGCTTCCGTTTTTTTAAAAACACCATGCTCTAATTCAACTACGCCCTCAAGTTTAAAAGAAGTAAAAAGCTGCTCTCGAAATCCAGATAGCGATGCTGACGAGACGATTAAATCAGGAACAATAATAGCCAGCAATGCATTATCTTTTAATAAGGATATGTTTTTTAAAATAAATAAAACCTCAAGCCTTATTTTCTTACCTTTATAAAAGAATTTCTTAAACTCATCACCTAATATATCTAACGCCCGCTGATCCAGGGCGCCATTTGAAAACGGAGGATTGCACACAGCAAGATCAAAGGATGAATTCTTGACAGAAATGTTTGGATCTAAAGCATCACCACAGATATGTATATCTTCTGGATATTTAACTTCTAATTTTTTTATATTTAAAGGATCTAAATCTACACTTGTAAAAGATACATTCTGATTTTTATCTTTGATTGGTGCAATTAATGCACCCTCACCAGCACTCAACTCTATGCAGCTTCTAACGTCACTCAAATCAAGCATTGATGCTAATAACTTGCTGGTGTCGCCTGATGTGTAATACTGATTTAAATCAACCACGTTCTGTGATAACCTAATGATAATAATAACGTATATTACAACCTAACCGATTAAAGGTAAAGAGATTAATACGATGCATGAACAACTAGAAAGGGATTTGGCATTCTTTGATAGTAGTGAATATGAGGAACGAGCAGACTATTTAAGCGAAGAAGAACTGACAGATTGGACAGCAAACAGTGAGCATTTCGTTAGAGTCCAGAAGAAGCTTATTCAGGTTGGCGCAAAGCTGATAACCGGCCCGCGAGGAACAGGTAAAACACATCAAATGAGATGTGCCTTCAACTATTGCTTAGGAAACAAAAGCTTTCCTTTACCTATATATGTTACTTTCAACCATTATTTGAGGCTTGAATCTTACCTTCATAACAAATCAAATGCCTTGGATATTTTCCATGCTTGGGTATTGTGTAAAATTTCTTATGCCGTAATGCAAGAATATCAAGTAGAATTTGATGCTAAATGCTTAAACATTACGAAAATAAATGAATTCCTTAAAGATGTAGAAAGAAATAGATACGATGAAAGATATAGTGAGATAATAACAACAATAAACATTTCCCTAACACAGGATATTATTTATAGAGCAATTGATAAAACGGGTAGAAAAAGATCAATTCTTTTGCTTGATGATGCAGCATTGACCTTAACACACGACTATATGGTTGAGTTTTTTGACATATTCAGAAGCATAAAGAGCATAAAAATTTCACCTAAAGCTTCTGTATACCCAGGGACAACACAGTATGGACCAAGATTTCATATTGGCCAAGATGCAGAACAGGTGTCAATATGGATGAACGTTCAAGATAGAGATTATACGACCTTCATGCAATCGATTATCGACAGTCGATTTAGCAATAGAATTGATATCGATGACGATATAAATAAGTTATTAATGTTCGCTTCTTTTGGCATCCCGAGATCTTACATTTCATTAATTAGAACGTACATTGAGTCTGAAAAAAACACCACTCAACAAAAAATAAACTATGTTATTCAAGAAAAATGTGAAAATATTATAACTGAATACAATTCAATATCAGAAAAGATAAAGCAGTACGGTAGCTTTATTAAAATTGGCAACGTTTTTCTAGAAAAAATTATAACTCAAATCAAAGAGTACAATTACAAAAACTTTGATGAGAAAGGAATTGAATACAAGAAGACCATCACTGTTGGAATAGAAGACATTGATGAGAAAGCAGAAAGGATGATTAAGTTTTTAATAGAGGCTGGACTTCTGTTTGAAATGCCCACTGTATCTCACGGAACAGACCGAAAGCTCAGACGATTTGTTCCACATCTAGCATTACTAATTAATGAAAAAGCCTTAATAAAAAGTAGAGGTTTTAATGTTAGGAAGCTAGTTGAAACGTTAGAGTCACCATCTGAAAAACACCCATTAAGACGAAAGTTTAACAAAATACTAACCCCGGATATCATATCAAAAATTAAGCTTGATCTTCCCGAATGTAGTAATTGTGGTGCATCACGAATAGCTGATGGGCAAAAATTTTGTCATATATGTGGAAAGGAACTAATCGATAGCTCAATCTTTAAAGAATGTATGACTAAAAAACTATCTGAGTTACCTTTTACAGCCTTTCAACATCGAGTAATAAAAATTTCGAAATTTAAGACTATTGAAGATGTCCTGATCTCAGATAATGCTATTGAGGAGCTTAGGAAAGTAAAGCGTGTAGGCCCTAAATATGCCGAGAAGATTGTAAACAAAATCAACTCATGGACAAACGAGTTCTTATACTAATGGCTAAGAATAAATTTAAATATCCAATCTCAGGTTCAAGAAGCACTACGACTTTACGGTCTCATGAGTTATTTGATACTTCATATGAGGAGCCACAAAGATCTCCCATCGATATCTATCAATCCAGTATTTTGAGTTACAAAAAATTGATGGGCTGCTTTACTCTAGACAACACATCTGGGATATATATTTCATTAGCTGAATCTAGGAATTCAGAATGGGATAGACTAGCAAATTTATTGATTCTTGGTTTCATTTCATCGGTCGAAAGTTATGTAAGATGTCTTATCAGAAAACTACTATTACTTGATAGCGCATCAAGAAAAAAAAGTTACAATAGAGAGCTAACATATGGCGCAGCTATGCATCATAATAAAGAGTTGATGCCAGAAGCATTAATGGAGGGATGTTCATTCCATTCAGCATACAATATTAAAGAAACTATAAAAAATATGACTGGCGTTAATTTATCAAATTTAAACCAAGATCCAGAATTAGACACCGCATTTAAGGATTTTGATTTTATTGCTGAATTGCGCCACTGTGTTGTACATCGCTCTGGATTATTTGGTTCAAATAATGCGCTATCATTAGGCCTTGAAGAATATAAAGATTTTTTGGAAAAACCAATAAAGCTGGATGTATTGGTAATACAGCAAGCGGCGAATGCATGTGACACTCTAGTTAAAGAAATAAATGATAAAATGTTCAGCGAAATACTATCTAGAACAGTAAGTGAATATTCATGGAGCGGGGATTTACGAAGTGACAGAAAGTATTTTGATAAGTATTTTTATTTATTTTCACCAGCATCTGAAATTAACTCAAGAACTGATTGCTATAATAAATTTAGAGATGCTTGCAATTTAAAATATAGAAATAAATAGACTGTTAAAAATATAAAACGATTCAATCAAAAATGTTCTCTCAATAAAACCGCAGCCCAAGGGCTGCGGTTTTTTATTGGCTCAACCTGTTGGCACCAGACGCCAACAAGGCCCACCGACCTTAGGCACGGCGCCAGCTGGTCTTGCCAGCGCTATCTTCCAGCACGATACCCATCTCGGTGAGACGGTTGCGGGCGGCATCCGCCGCGGCCCAGTTCTTGTCGGCACGGGCCTGATTGCGCTCGGCGATCAGACGCTCGATTTCGGCAACCTCTTCGTCCGCTTCGTCACCCTTGAGGAAAGCCTCGGGGTCTTGCTGCAGGATGCCGAGCACGGCGCCCAGCTCGCGCAGACGGGCGCCCAGCCCAGCGGCAACGGCCATGTCTTCACCCTTCTGGCGGTTGATCTCGCGCACCAGATCGAACAGGGCGGAGTAGGCTTCCGGGGTGTTGAAGTCGTCGTCCATCGCTTCCTTGAAGCGCGCCACCTGCTCGTCGCCACCGGCAGCAGCGACCACCGGCAGATCGCGCAGGGCGGTGTACATCCGCTCCAGCGCGGCGCGGGCTTGCTTCAGGTTATCTTCCGAGTAGTTGAGCTGGCTGCGGTAGTGGCCAGACATCAGGAAGTAACGGACGGTTTCGGCGTCGTAGTGGGCCAGCACGTCACGGATGGTGAAGAAGTTGCCAAGGGATTTGGACATCTTCTCTTTATCCACCATCACCATGCCGCTGTGCATCCAGGTGTTGACGTAGTCGCCACCGTGGGCGCAGCAGGACTGGGCGATCTCGTTCTCGTGGTGCGGGAACTGCAGATCGGAGCCACCGCCGTGGATGTCGAAGTGGTTGCCAAGGTGCTTGGAGTTCATGGCGGAGCACTCGATGTGCCAGCCAGGACGGCCCGGGCCCCAGGGGCTTTCCCAGGTCGGCTCGCCCGGCTTGGACATCTTCCACAGCACGAAGTCCAAGGGGTTGCGCTTGGCATCGACCACGTCAACGCGGGCACCGGCTTGCAGCTGCTCAAGATCCTGACCGGAAAGCTTGCCGTAGTCGGCGTAGGATTCGACGATAAACATCACATCGCCGTTATCCGCCACGTAGGCGTGCTCTTTTTCCAGCAGGGATTGCACCAGCTCGATGATCTCTTCGATGTGCTGGGTGGCGCGCGGTTCGATATCCGGGCGCACCATGCCGAGGGCGTCGAAGTCGGCGTGCATGTCGCCAATCAGACGCTCGGTCAGCTCGTCGCAGGTCACTTGGGTCTCGGCGGCACGCTTGATGATCTTGTCATCCACGTCGGTGATGTTGCGCACGTAGGTGAGGTCGTAACCGGCGTAACGCAGGTAGCGAGCCACCACATCAAAGGCGACGAAGGTGCGGCCGTGGCCGATATGACAGTGATCGTAGATGGTGACACCACACACATACATGCCCACCTTGCCCGGGTGGATAGGTTTGAATTCTTCTTTTTGACGAGTGAGTGTGTTGTATATCTTCAGCATCTTCTAACCACTGCCTGTGAGTAAAATGGTTGGTCATAATACCCCGTTCGGGGGCAGAAAACGAGGCAGAAAAGCGGGCCAATCCCGCCTGCCAGCACGGTTACGGCGCCTGAGAGACTATGCCGCCAGCCCCTGATGGGCTAGAATTGCCACCACTTTATGCCATACACCTGCGGGCACTTGGTCGCCCGCATCAAATGAAAGGACATATCATGGTCACTCTGCACACCAATCACGGCGACATCACCCTCACCCTGAACGCTGAAAAAGCCCCGGAAACCGTGGCCAACTTCCTGCAATACTGCCGTGACGGTCACTACGACAACACTATCTTCCACCGCGTCATCGACGGCTTCATGATCCAGGGCGGCGGCTATGCCCCGGGCTTTGAAGAGAAAGACACTCGCGCTCCCATCAAGAACGAAGCGGCCAACGGTCTGTCCAACAAGATCGGCACCATCGCCATGGCCCGCACCATGGAGCCGCACTCTGCCAGCGCCCAGTTCTTCATCAACGTGAACAACAACGACTTCCTCGACTTCAAATCCGCTACCACTCAGGGCTTTGGCTACTGCGTATTCGGTGAAGTGACCGCCGGTATGGACGTGGTCAACAAGATCAAGGGCGTCAAGACCGGTAACTACGGCCGCATCCACCAGGACGTGCCGGTAGAAGACGTAGTGATCACCAAGGTGACCCTTGCTGACTGATCTCTGCCGACTCGGCACAGACAAAACTGCGGCCCCGGCCGCAGTTTTTCCATCTGCCTCCCCCACTGCCAGTCCGAACTGGCGCCGCCTCGACTATCTGGCCCACGGCAACCCGCGCCAGCGCTCGGCCCATGCCCTGCTCACCGCCGGTGTGTGGGATGAGCTTGCAGCGCAGTGCGCCGATATGGCACTGGTGAGCACGCTCGCCATCGGCCTCGATCGGCCGGGCAGCGATCTCGATATTCTCTGCCAGCATCCTGATCCGGCGGCATTTGCCGCTACTTTTGCAGCTCAAGGCTGGCAGGCGAGCCCCAAGGGCGACAATGTCTGGCTGCTGGAGCGCACCTTTTCCTCCCTTGACCAGCACAGTGCCGATTGCGATCACAGCGAAGCCAGCTGGCCGCTGGAGCTCTATGTCACCCCCGCCCCCATCGAAACGCTGAATGGCTGGCGCCACCTCACCCTGATGGCGGCCCTGCTAGAGCGTTTTGGTGATGCCTTCTACCGCGACGTGCTGCGCCTGCGCCTTGAAGAGGGTCTGAAAGGAGAAGCAGCGATGTGCCGGTTGCTGGGGCTGGCGGGCGATCCTTATGCTGCACTGCTGACGCTGGAGGGGCGCAATCTGGCCGAGCTGTCATGGCAGCCGCCATCCCGTGACGATATCCATACCTCAACTGGCGCGATGGCGCCCGCAGCGCACTATTCGTCCCCAGTTGTTTCTACTATCTCTGCCACCCCTGTTTGCCCTGTTTCGACCGAGAGCCCGACCCCCACATCATGAGCACCCTCTTTATCAGTGACATTCACCTCTCTGCCCAGCGGCCCGATATGACCGCGGCACTGGTGCGCTTTCTCGAGCACGACGCCCCCGGCGCCGATGCCCTCTATGTGCTGGGGGATCTCTTCGAGTTCTGGATTGGCGATGATGACCCCAATCCGCTCCATCAGCAGATGGCCGATGCCTTTTTGGCCCTGAGCCAGCAGAACGTGCCCATCTACTTTATCCACGGCAACCGCGACTTTCTGCTGGGCCAGCAGTTTGCCAAGCGCGCTGGGATGACATTGCTGGGGGATCCCTGCGTTATCGAGCTCTATGGGGAGCGGGTAGTGCTGAGCCACGGCGATCTGCTCTGCACCCTGGATGAGGGGTATCAGAAGTTTCGTCGCATCACCCAGCTCAAGTGGCTGCGCTGGCTCTTTTTGCGGCTGCCGCTCGCCCGCCGTCAGGCCATCGCCTGCAAGATGCGCGGCCAAAGCCAGATGGAGAATGCCCACAAGAGCCAGATCATCATGGATGTGACGCCAGCGGCGGTGGACGACACCCTGCGCGCCCACGACTGCCGGATGATGATCCACGGCCACACCCACAGACCCGCCATCCACGACTTCACCCTCGATGGCCATCCCGCGCGGCGCATCGTGCTGGGAGACTGGTTCGAGCAAGGCTCGGTGCTGGTCTGCAGCCCCGGCGAGCAGCGGCTGGAAATGCGGGCGCTGGCAGAGGCTTGATAGCCCGTCAGTCCGGTTGACCACACTGTTGATCCACAACCTGATCTGCCCCCTATCGTCCACATCACAGCGATGATAAAAGGTCTGAGTCCCGCGAAAGTCATGGCTACCTGGCTGTGCGATACCTGGCACCTCTCCGTCAATCATCACGATACGATAACGCCGCAACCAGCATACTCATGGGCCACTGCGGCCCGCAAAGATGGCTATGGGCAGCCAAAGCCGTCACCCTCTCAGGCCGTACCAGATCAAGGGTCTGAGGCGGGGTTAGGATCTGCAAAGAAGGTGCCTTTTTGCGGTTTTTACACTTTTGAGGGGCTCTGGAGAACCGAGATAAAAACGTAACCAATTGAATAATTTGAAATATTAGTGATTTCCGTGGAGTTTTGAGTTGCGGGGTAGGATCTGATTTGCTGTAGGAGAAAAGCCAAAAGGCATTTGGTTTCAACTGGTTAGTTGCAATGATGGATGATCTGATAACTGAAATTTTGATAGGCGTTGATCAGTCTTGATGCCCTCCCCCTCCTATGGTCGTGGGGTCTGTTCGTCCAAATGATGCAGACTCGCACAGTCCCCAAAATATTGTTACAGTGCCAGCCCCCATAAAACTCAACAACCAATATGCGTCCTTAGCAGGGAGAAAGTGATAGTGATAACAAAATCACTCGCGTGGAAAGTGAGTGCAGCAATATCCACGCTTTTGCTACAAGGGATTAGTTTTAGCGCATGGGCTGGCGGAGAACAAGTTTGCACTTCAGAACAACTAGCAGCTATCAAGGCAAGTTTGCCTTCAGGCACCGAACTTACTGCCAGCGCATGTAAGACGTTACCAAACCAGCCAGAAGTGACATTGACCTCCTACATTTTCCCAGATAGTGCAGATCGCCATGATGACATGTCTCTACCCACGAGTGTCTGGCGAGTAGAACTCATTTCCCAAGGGAAAATACAACAGCGGTTCGAGGAGCCTATTGAAGAAGATGCCAGCATCAGAATTGGAAGCTCCAGTATATGGCTCGACACAGCTCCTTACCTACTGGCCAAAGGAGAACGGGCCTTTGGCGTAAGATTGGATATCGGCGATGGCCCCTCCTGTGCAGACGGTTTTAGATCCAGATTCTTACATCTATTCAGACAACATAATGGAACCATTCAACGCCTAATGAACGGCGCCCCTATGCAGCACACCTACATCCGAAAAGGCGTGCCCTGCTCACCAGAGAAAATTGATTTAGAGCAAGGAATATCGTACATCCAAGTCCTGCCAGGGATATCTAACGGGCTGCACGATCTGAGAGTAGTAACCAAAGCGAAAACAGAGACCATAGAGCAGGACGGCTCCTCTCAAACCTCCAGTCAGAGAACATTGAGCACCACACTGCGCTTCAATGGCCATGAATATCCGGTTGGAGAATGGAATAACTTACCGAGCGAGGAGTGGTGGAAGTAACCGGCCATACCATACCCCCGCGCGGTAAATTCCTCGGCTATATACAGACCCCTATAAAAGCCTGCCTTCAGCAGGCTTGTTGTTATGAGGCTGTGGACTCTACACAATCGCTGTCGCCACTTTGTCGCCATTCAGGCAAAAGAAAAAGGCCACTATCTCTAGTGGCCTTTTGTAACTCTTTGATTTTAATGGTGCCCGAGGCCGGAATCGAACCGGCACGACGCGAACGTCGAGGGATTTTAAATCCCTTGTGTCTACCGATTTCACCACTCGGGCACCGCAATCGGTATCAAGCTCGCATGGCGTGCTTGTCAATATGGAGGCACGTTCCGGAGTCGAACCGGACTAAACGGATTTGCAATCCGCTGCATAACCGCTTTGCTAACGCGCCATGCAAAAGAGAGTTGGCTCTCTATTGTCTGAATTTGGAGCGGGAAACGAGACTCGAACTCGCGACCCCGACCTTGGCAAGGTCGTGCTCTACCAACTGAGCTATTCCCGCATTGGTCTGGCTGACTGCCTGACTACGAGGACGCATTCTAGCGATGTTCCTCGCCCAGTCAACCAGAAATATTTAATTACCTGATCGTTCGGGCGTTTTTTGCCCTTTTTGAACAGTTTTAGCGCCTTTGGCCGTTTCCTGCCTCAAATCAGCAGAAACCTCACCTTGCAGCGCGGGTGACTCACAAGTTGGCGTGGTGGGTCAGATCGCCCCAGGCGGCCTTCATGTACTGGAACATCGACCAGAAGGTGAGCACGGTAGCGACATAGAGCATCACGTAGGCGAGCCACACCATCCAGACGTTGTATTGCCAAATCAGACCGGTGAGCGACACCATCTGGATCATGGTCTTCCACTTGCCAATCCAGCTGACCGCCACCGAGGAGCGTTTGCCGAGCTCGGCCATCCATTCGCGCAGGGCGGAGATGATGATCTCGCGGCCAATCATGGTCATGGCGGGGATGGTCACCCAGATGGTGTTGTAGTGTTCGACGATGACTACCAGTGCGGCGGCGACCATGATCTTGTCGGCAACGGGGTCAAGGAAGGCGCCAAAGGCGGTGGACTGATTGAGCTTGCGAGCCAGATAGCCATCAAACCAGTCGGTGGCAGCGGCCAGAATAAAGATGATGGCAGCAGCCAGATAGGACCATTGATAAGGCAGATAGAACAGGATGACGAAGACGGGAATGAGCAAAATCCGGAAAAACGTCAACAGGTTAGGTATGTTTGTCATTATTTTCAGCCACTTCTTGTACATCGCTACATAGTGCGCCAAAGCCGATTTGCGATGCAACCGCACTGGCGCCCGTCTTGGTCTTTTTAATCCATCAATCTTCTCAAAATGCGAGGGCCATTATGGCATTTACGGCCCCCCCGCGTCACGGCTCTTGTGCATCAAGGAGTTAGCGATTTTGCCATGCCGCAAATCCAGCTCAGGCGCTGTGCAAGCCATCGTGGATGGTCTGGGCCAGCTCCTGACTGATGCCGGGTACCTTGGCCAGTTCATCCACGCTCGCCTTTTTGACCTCCTGCAGGCCGCCCAGATATTTGAGCAGCGCCTGCCGCCGCTTTGGCCCCACCCCCGGAATATCCTCCAGACTGCTGCTAGTGCGGGCCTTGGCCCGTCTGGCCCGGTGGCCGGTAATGGCAAAACGGTGAGATTCATCGCGAATATGCTGAATAAGGTGCAAAGCGGGCATATCTGCCGGCAAATGCAGCTCTTCGTGGCTCTCCCCCATGATGAGAGTTTCCAACCCCGCCTTGCGGGTGACCCCCTTGGCAATCCCCACCAGCAGCGGATATTTACCGCCGAGAAACTCCAGCTGACGGGCCAGGATCTCTTCGGCGCGGCGCAACTGGCCGAGTCCACCGTCGATAAACAGCACGTCCGGCACCTTGTCCGGCTCCTGCTGCTTGCCAAAGCGGCGCTCCAGCGCCTGCTCCATCGCCGCGTAGTCATCACCGCCAGTGATACCGTCGATATTGAAACGACGATATTCCGATGAGAGCGGCCCCTCCCGGTTGAACACCACGCAAGAGGCCACCGTGCGCTCCCCCATGGTGTGGGAGATATCGAAACACTCCATGCGAGCGATGGGGCGCTCCAGCTCCAGCAGCTCTTCCAGCTGATCGTAGCGCGCGGTGATGGTGCTCTTGTGAGCCAGCCGCGAGCGCAGCGCCGTCTCGGCGTTGATGGAGGCGAGCTTGATAAAACGGGCCCGTTCGGCGCGGGTACGGCTCACCACCCGCACCTTGTAGCCTGCGGTCTGGCTCAGAGTCTCGGCGATGACGCTCTCGTCCTCAAGGGCCACATCGAGCAGCACCTCGCTCGGGATCTGCCGCCCCCCCTGCCCCGACAGATAGAACTGCAGCAGGAAGGATTGCACCACCTCGTCGAGCTGGGTATCGGCCGGCACTTTCGGGAAGTAGCTACGCGAACCCAGCACCTTGCCCTGACGAATAAAGAGCACGTGGATGCAGGCCGCACCTTGCTGGAAGGAGACCCCCACCACATCCAGCTCGTCCAGCACGTTGCCGCTCACCGACTGCTGTTCGGTGACCCGGCGCAGCGCCAGGATCTGATCCCGGTAGCGGGCTGCCTCTTCAAAGCGCAGATCGCCGCTGGCGGACTCCATCTTTCCCACCAGCTCGCCAATCACCTGCTGGTTCTTGCCCGCCAGAAACAGTTTGGCCAGCTCCACCTGCTGGGCATATTCGGCCTCGCTCACCAACCCGGGCACGCAAGGGCCGGCGCAACGCTTGAGCTGATAGAGCAGGCAGGGACGGGTGCGGTTGGCATAGACCGCATCCTCGCACTGACGCACCGGAAAAATCTTCTGCATCAGGTGCAAACTCTCACGCACCGCGCCGCCAGAGGGGTATGGGCCGAAGTACTCTCCCTTGATCTTTCGGGCACCACGATGCACGCCGATGCGCGGATGCTGGTGCGCAGTGATGATGATCCAGGGGTAGGATTTGTCGTCCCGCAGCAGCACGTTGTAACGGGGTTGGTACTGCTTGATCAGGTTGTGCTCGAGGATCAGCGCCTCGGTCTCGGTGTGGGTGACGGTGACCTGGATATCGGCGATCTGTCGCACCAGGGTGCGGGTCTTGATGCTGTCGACGTTGGTGCGAAAGTAGGAGGCGAGCCGCTTTTTCAGCTCCTTGGCCTTGCCCACATAGATCACGGTGCCACCGCTGTCATACATGCGGTAGACGCCGCTCTGATGGGTGACGGCGCTCAGAAACGCCTTGCTGTCGAAGAGTGGTTCGGGAGAGAGGGTCATCAGCTACTCGGCTCACACAAAGGCAAAAATTGACGGGCAGAGCATACTGCCCCCGCCGCCTGAAAAGCAAAAGGGCAGAAAAGCAAAAAGGCGGCACGCGCCGCCTTTGTGACCACACGCCACCCGATTAGAGGGTATCGGCATCCAGCATGCCATAGCGAATGGCCAGATGGGTCAGTTCCACGTCACCGTTGATCCCCAGCTTGCTGAACAGACGATAGCGGTAGCTATTGACCGTCTTCGGGCTCAGGTTGAGCTGCTCGGAGATATCAGTCACCTTCTGCCCCTTGGTGATCATCATCATGATCTGCAGCTCGCGCTCGGAGAGGGACTTGAAGGGATTCTCGTCAGCGGAGGCGAACTGGCTGAGGGCCATCTGCTGGGCAATCTCCGGGGAGATGTAGCGCTGACCGGAGTGCACCAACCGGATCGCTTGGATCATCTCGTCAGGGGCAGCCCCCTTGGTCAGGTAACCGGCGGCGCCGGCCTGCATCACCTTGGTGGGGAACGGATTTTCTGAATGAATGGTCAGCACTATGATGCGCACATCGGGGCGGATCCGCAGAATTTTGCGGGTCGCTTCCAGACCACCAATACCCGGCATGTTCATGTCCATCAGGATCACGTCCGGATGGTGTTGGCGACAGAACGTAACTGCGGTCTCGCCGCTCTGTGCCTCACCCACCACCTTGATCCCGCGCACATCTTCAAGAATGCGTCTTATCCCTGTACGCACCAGCTCATGATCATCGACCAGGAATACATTTATCACCCAAACACCCCGTTTTATCTCGTTTTAGCCGCCCGGTTAGGGTTAACAGGGCGTCTTGCATCATAACCAAACTCGTCGCTTTGGCAAACCATGCACGCCAAAAGTTTGAGAAAACCCATGTTTAGCGTTTAAAATCAAATAATTATATAAATTTTCAAAACAAAAAACGGTGCCTTGCGACACCGTTTTTCATGACGTTAGTGCTGTGGCCATCACTTGGCCAAAAAGGCCCGCACCTTCTCCAGATCGGCCTGGGTATCCACCCCGACCGGCGGCGCTTCAAGGGCCTGGGCGACGTGGATCTTCTCCCCGTACCAGAGCACCCGCAGTTGCTCCAGTGCCTCGACCTGCTCCAGCACGCTCGGTGCCCAGTCTACGTAACGCTGGATAAAGCCGGCGCGATAGGCATAGATACCGATATGACGCTGGTAGTGGTCACCAATCTGCTCATGGCTCTTGGCAAAGCGATCCCGATCCCACGGGATGGTGGCGCGACTGAAGTAGAGGGCATAGCCATCCTTGTCTGTCACCACTTTCACGGCGTTCGGATTGAACGCCTCTTCGGCATCCTTGATCGGCACCGACAAGGTCGCCATCGGCGCCGTGGCAGCGGCCAGATTGTCGGCCACCTGACGGATGATGGCGGGTGGAATGAGCGGCTCATCCCCCTGCACATTGACGATGATGGTATCGGCAGCAAAACCGTAGTGACGGCACACCTCGGCCAGACGCTCGGTGCCGGACTGGTGATCCGGTGAGGTCATGCACACCTCGACGCCGGTACTCTGCAGTGCCTGCTGTACCCGCTCGTCATCGGTGGCAACGATCACCCGATCGGCACCTGATTGCAGAGCTTTCTCCACCACGTGCTGCACCATGGGTTTACCATGGATATCCGCCAGCGGCTTGCCCGGCAGGCGGGTTGACGCATAGCGGGCCGGAATAACGACAACGAAACTCATGACGGCAGCTCATCGCTGTTGAGCGGACGGGCACGGTTCTCCAGCAGCACCGGGATCCCCTCCTCCAGCGGATAGGCCAGCTTGTCAAAGCGGCAGACCAGCTCATGAACTGCTTTGTTGTAGTGCAGCTTACCCTTGCAGACCGGGCAGGCGATGATGTCGAGCAACTTGATGTCCAAAGCCAAAACGATACTCCTTCAACGATGTCGCGCTGGCGGCTTCATCACGCCAACGATGGATGTCGAGCAACCAGATATTCCATACGGGACCGCTATTGGTCCACTTCTCCCGCTCAGGCGGGAGAGATTAATCTTGCGCCCTAGTCGCGCCCTTTGCCTTCGCCCCCAGCTTGTGCAGCAGGGCATCGAGCAGGGAGGCGGGCAACTCGGCATTGACCGGCAGATACCACCAGTTATCGAGGGCAAACGGGCGGCACTTGACCGCATCCTTCTCGGTCATCAGCAGCGGCTTGCTGGCAAAGCGGCCCACCAGCTCATCCCGATCAAAGGGATGATGATCGCCGTAGGCGGCCTGCTGTTCCAGCTGATAGCCGAGCCCTTCCAGGGTGGCAAAGAAGCGGGGTGGATGACCAATCCCCGCCAACGCATCGACCGGCCCCGACAAGGGGGCGGCAAGCGGTGCATCGTCGCGCACCCGGCGCGGGGTGTCGGCGACCAGTTGCATGGGGTACTCCCCCTTGCCCGGCTCACCGCCGTTGCAGATGATGGCGTCCACCCGTTTGAGACGAGTGACCGGCTCGCGCAGCGGCCCCATCGGCAGCAAGCAGGTGTTGCCGAAACGGCGCGCTCCGTCCACCACCACCAGCTCGATGTCGCGGGCCAGCGCATAGTGCTGCAGACCATCGTCGGTGATGATGATATCCACTTCACCGCTCTGCTCCAGCAGTCGTACCGCGTCGGCCCGCTTCGGAGCAACCACCACGGGGCAGCCGCAGCGCCTGGCAATCAGCACCGGCTCATCCCCCGCCTGCGCCGTGGTGCTGGTTTCATCCAGACGATAGGGGTAATGGGGCGCCTTGCCGCCATAACCACGGCTCACCACCCCGGGGCGATAGCCACGGGCTTGCAACTGCTCCACCAGCCAGACCACTACCGGCGTCTTGCCGTTGCCCCCCACCGAAATATTACCCACCACGATCACCGGCAAGGAGGCGCGATACCCCTTGCGCCAGCCGTGACGATAGGCGTAGCGGCGGCTGCCGCTGATGATGGCAAACAGCAGGGCAAAGGGGGCCAGCAACCAGCGCCAGCCACTTTTGCGATACCAGAGCCGTTCCAGCATCAGGCCTTGCTTCCCGCGTTGCCAAACTGAATAGCGCGCAGCTGGGCATAGGTGCCGCGCTGCTCCATCAATGCTTCGTGGTTCCCGCGCTCGACGATATGACCTTCGTCGATCACCAGGATCTCATCCGCCTTCTCGATGGTGGAGAGACGGTGGGCGATCACCAGCGAGGTACGGGCCTTGCAAAGCTCGTCAATGGCCGCCTGAATGTGGCGCTCGGACTCGGTATCGAGAGCTGAGGTGGCTTCATCCAGCAGCAGAACCGGCGCATCGCGCAGCAGGGCGCGGGCGATGGCAACGCGCTGGCGCTGACCGCCAGAAAGAGAGGCACCATTCTCACCAACCACGGTGTCGTACCCTTGCGGCATCTTGCTGACGAACTCGTCAGCGTGGGCGATGCGAGCGGCCTGCACGATCTGATCGCGGCTGTACTTGTCTTCTGCCGCGTAGGCGATGTTGTTGGCCACCGAGTCGTTGAACAGGTGGACATGCTGGGAGACCAGCGCGTACTGCTTGCGCAGCTCGCTCAACTTGTATTCGCGGATGTTGATGCCGTCCAGCAGGATCTCGCCCTGATCAATGTCGTAGAAGCGGGTCAACAGGCTGGCAATGGTACTCTTGCCAGAGCCGGAACGGCCCACCAGCGCCACCGATTTCCCCGCCTCCACCTTGAAGCTGACGTTGTGCAGCGCCGGGGTGTCCTTGGTCGGGTAGGTGAAGGTGACGTTGCGAAACTCGATCTCGCCGCGGGCACGCTCCAGAGTGCGGGTGCCGGTATCCTGCTCCGGCTCGGTGTCGAGCAGGCCAAACAGGCTGTGGCAGGCGGTGATGGCCCGCTGGAACTGGTTGTTGACGTCGGTCAGGCTTTTCAGCGGCTTGAGCAACATCATCATGGAGGTGATCATGACGGTAAACGTACCGGCAGTCAGGGTTGATTTGACGCTGTCAATGGTCGCGACATAGAGGAAGGCCGCCAGCGCGATGGAGGCCACCATCTGCACCACTGGACTGCCGATGGCATCGGCGGCGACCATCTTCATAGTCTGCTGGCGCATGTTGTTGCTGACCTGGAAGAAGCGTTTCTCTTCCACCTTCTGGCCACCAAACATCAGCACCTCTTTGTGCCCTTTGAGCATCTGCTCGGTGGAGGTGGTGATATCCCCCACCGCCTGCTGGATGTGACGGCTGATCTGGCGGAAACGACGGCTGATAAGGCCGATGATGACCCCCACCAGCGGGCCAACCACCAAAAAGATCACCGACAGCTGCCAGGAGTGCCAGAACATCAGGCCGAGCAGGCCGACCACGGTCGCCCCTTCCCGTACCAGGGTCACCAGCGTGGTGCTTGCCGCCGAGGAGACCTGGCTGGCGTCATAGGTCACCTTGGAGAGCAGATGACCGGTGTTCTGACGGTCGAAGAAGCTCATCGGCATCGCCACCATGTGATTGAACACCTGCTGTTGCAGACGCATCACGACGTGGTTGCCGACCCAGGCCATGCAGTAGTTGGAGAGAAAGTTGGCGACACCACGCAGGGCCACGATGCCGAGGACGAAGAAGGGCATCCATTTCAAAACGGTGCTGTCGTTGCCATTGATGCCCTGATCGATCAACGGCTTGATGGAGTAGACAAAGGTGGTATCCACGGCGGCGTAGCCCAGCATCCCTATGATGCCACCGACCAGGCCCAGCTTGCGATCACGGACATAACCGAGCAGGCGTTTGAATACTGGCCAGCTCTCTTGTGAGGTTTCTTGTTGCATGAATAGCCGTTAGTAATGGAAATGACGGGCTATTCTAGCCAAAGCGCAGGCTTACACCAAGCGCCGCCACCTATATCGCATTCCTACACGGCAGAAATGGCCGATTATTGCTCAAACCACACTCGCGGTCGCCACCAGTCGCCACTGCGCTGGTACCAGGGCCCCACATCTCGCTCGGCGGTGACGCTCAAGCCCGCTGCGGTGGGTTCGACCAGCATCGCCCCTTGCTGACCGGTGATCCACTGGCGGGCATCCCGATAGCGGGCCACTACATCGGGACGGGGAAAGCCCCACTGATTCATAAAACCGGCGCTGTGGATCACATCCTTTGCCGCCACCGCCGCGACAAACGGGGGCGTGGAGGAGGTTCGACTGCCATGATGGGGGCTCACCAGCAAGGTGCTGGCCAACCCCTCTCCCTCCAGTGCCACCAGTCTCAGCTCTGCCTGCCGTTCGATATCGGCACTCAGCAGCACACTGCGCTGCCCATCGCTGATACGCACCACGCAGCCATCGTTATTGCGCCCGCCACCGGGGCGCTCGGGCCAGAGCACTGCAAACGAGAGCCCCTGCCAACGCCACTGTTGCCCACGCTGGCAGAGCGTCGTTCTCTCACTGAAAGGGTAAGAGGAGAGCTCATAGCGCACCGGCATGGCGCTGAGCAGTCGCTTGCGATTGCCGGCATGGTCCCGATCCTTGTGGCTGATGATGAGGCGATCGATGACCCGGATCCCCAGATGACTCAGCTGGGGCAGGATCACCGCGTCCGCCATGTTGTAGCCTCCGGGATAACGATCGCCGGTGTCATAGAGGATGGCTCGCTCCCCCTTGCTGATCAGCACCGCCAGCCCTTGCCCCACATCCAGCACCCGCAGTTGCCAGCGGACTGGCGTTGGCCAGAGCGCCAACAACAGCGCACACAGACCCGGTAGCCAGAGCCAGCGTGCCGGGCACCACTGCGCGGCGAACCAGAGCAGCAACAACAGGGTGCAGAGTGGCAGCCACCAGCCGGGCAGTGGCCACCACAGTTGCAGTTGATCGGCGAGCCAGCTCAGGATCGTCAGCACCCACCCGAGCCCCAGATCCGCCAGCCAGAACAGGACATAGGCAAGCGAGGTGGAAAGCGGCGCCAACAGCACACCGATCAGGGCCAGCGGGATGATGGCGATACAAAAGAGCGGCACCGCCAACAGGTTGATCACCATGGCAAGGGGCGCTATCCCCTCGAACAACGCCAGTTGCAGCGGCAGCAGACCGAGCAGCAGCCAGAGCTGGATCTGCCAGAGCCCCGGCTTGTCGTGGACATATCCCACCAGCAGCAAGATGGCCACCGCCAGAAACGAAAGCCAGAAGCCGGCCGAATAGAGGGCGAAGGGATCCCAGATGGTCAATACCACAAAGGCCCACAGCCAGATGCGCCAGGCCGGCCACTCCCGCCTGCTCCAGCGCAGCACACTCCACACCAACACCATGATCAGGGCCCGCTCGGTGGCCACCGCAAACCCCGCCAACGCGCTGTAGACGGCGGCAAACAGCAGGGAGGTGATGATGGCGCCACGCAGGCCAAACAGCCTGCCCAGCCACCACCCAAGCACCGCCACCAGCGCAATGTGCTGCCCTGAAATGGCGATGATATGGGTCAGGCCGCTGCCGCGAAACAGCTCCCACTGGGCATCCGTGATGCCGCTCTGCTCGCCAAAAGTGAGCGCCGCCAGCAAGGGGGCATAGTCAAGCGGACGCCAACTCTCGGTCGCCGCGCCCAACCAGCGTTCGCGCCACCCCACAGGTGCCTGTTGAATGTCGATCACCCGGCGCAAATTGCCGGTGGCGGTGATCCCCTTGCCCAGCAGCTGACGCCGCCCATCCAGCCCCGCCTCGTTGGCCAGACCGTGAGCCGGTTTCAACGAGCTCACCAGGGTGATCCGGCTACCTACTGTCATGGCGGGCAAAGCCTGATAGGCATTGACCCGGATCAGGGGCTCAGGTGTCACCGGTTGTTCGTCGAGGGAGCTCACCCGCAGCAGCAGCCGGACAAATTTATCCCCCTCGGGCTCTGCACTTTGCAGCTCTGCGGTTATCATGTGGCTCGTCTGATCGCCCAACCGCTCCAGCCAGGCCAGCCGATAGGCAAGATTGGCCTGCATCCAGAGGATGCCGAGCAGGAGAAACAGCCACCGCCAGGCACGGCAATATGCAAGGGGGATCAGCAGGGACAGCAACAGGCCCCCCCATGCGAGTGAAGGTAACCATGGCCAGAGCAGTGAGGAGCTTGCCCCCAGGGCAAACGACAACAGACGCAGATCCATGGAGCAAGTATTTAGCAAGGTTTCAATATGCCCAAACGACTCATTAAACGCTGGATGCCCGATCAGCAAACCCTGAAAGAACACAAGCACCTGCGACTGTTCGGCAAACTGCTGCTCGATGCCAACCTCTGGCACCTCAACCGCCGCTCGGCTGCCGGGGCATTTGCGGTGGGCCTCTTCATGGCCTGGGTGCCGCTCCCCTGCCAGATGCTGCTGGCCGCCGGTGGCGCCATCCTGTGCCGGGTCAATCTGCCGCTCTCGGTGGCGCTGGTCTGGCTCTCCAACCCCTTTACCATGCCGCCCCTGCTCTATGGCGCCTATCTGGTGGGTTGCCAGCTGCTGGGACATTCGGCGCAGCAGATAGAGATTGAGTTCACCTGGGAGTGGCTGGTCTCGGTACTGGGCACAGTGGCACCGCCGCTGTTGCTGGGCTCGCTGATCCTGGCCCTGCTCAGCTCCCTTATCGGCTACACCCTGATCCGCACCTTCTGGCGGATCAGCACGGTGCGCCAGTGGCAAAAACGCAAGATGGCCCGCCCATGCTGAGTCGCTGGTTTGCCCGCTTCAAGCTAGATACCGATACCCTGCGCCAGCAGAAGTGGTTTGCCCTGTTTGGTGAGCGGCTGCTTGCCCCAGCCCTCTGGCAAGGGGGCACCCGCGCCCTGAGTGGCGCGGTGGCGGCCGGGATCTTCGCCTGCTGGTTCCCCATCCCGATGCACTCCCTCATCGCAGTCGGTCTGGCGCTGGCATTCAGCCTCAACCTGCCGCTGGCGCTGCTGGCGGTCTGGTTCAACAACCCGCTCACCCTCCCCTTCATGTACCTGTATGCCTATCGCACCGGCTGTCTGGTGCTGCACCAGACACCGGAGCCTTTCCACCTCAGCTGGACCCTGCACTGGCTGGAGCAGGAGGCAGCCACCCTGGCGCCCCCCTTCCTGCTCGGCAGCCTGCTGCTGGCGGTAGTCACCGCCCTGAGCGGCGGCGCCCTGACCGCTCTGCTGTTGCAACTGCGCAAGCTGTGGCAAGGTGCCCGCCACCACTGAGTCGCCCTTACCCTTGTTTGGCGATCAGCCGTTGGCGATCAAAAAAGCCCGTCACCAAGGTGACGGGCTTTTCCATGGCATAGAACCAGAGCGCAAGGTGATGCGATTACAGCACCTTGGCAATGGCCTCGCACAGGGGATCGATATTGGCGCGGGTAATACCGGCTACGCTGATCCGGCCTGAGCCGACGATGTAGATGGCAAATTCGCTCTTGAGGCGCTCAACCTGATCCTTGGTGAGACCGGAGAAGGAGAACATGCCGTTCTGCTCGCGGATAAAGCTGAAATCCTGGCTCACGCCGAGGGCAGCCAGCTTCTCTACCAGCAGTTCGCGCATCTCGCGAATACGCACCCGCATGGCGGCCACTTCTTCGACCCACTCGGCATAGAGAGCCGGATCGCTCACCACGGCGGTGACCACGGCGGCACCGTGTGACGGCGGGTTGGAGTAGTTGGCACGGATCACTGTCTTGACCTGAGTGAAGGCCACATCGGCGATCTCTTTGGTCGCGCTCACCAGCGTGAAGGCGCCGACCCGCTCGTTGTAGAGGCCGAAGTTCTTGGAGAAGGAGCTCGCCACCAGCAGCTCGTCATGGCATTCGGCGAAGATACGCAGGCCTTCGGCATCCTCTTCGATACCACGGGCAAAACCTTGATAGGCGAAGTCAAACAGCGGCAACCAACCGGCGGCCGCACTCTGCTTGGCCAGCGCGCGCCACTGATCGCTAGTGGGATCGATACCGGTCGGGTTGTGGCAGCAACCGTGCAGCAGCACCAGCTCACCCGGCTGCACTTCGGCCAGCGAGGTCTGCATAGCGGCAAAGTCGAGTCCCTTGGTGGCGGCGTCGTAGTACTTGTACCACTTGACGGTCAGGCCCGCGGCCTGGAATACGCTGACGTGGTTGGCCCAGGTGGGATCGGAGATCCAGATGGTCTTGGCCAGACCGTTGCGCACCACGAATTCGGCCGCGATACGCAGGGCACCGGTACCGCCCGGCGCTTGCGCGGTCTTGGCGCGGCCACTGGCAACCAGCGCAGAGTGCTGCCCGAACAGCAGTTGCTGCACGATGCGGCCATACTCGATATTGCCTTCAATACCGAGGTAGTTCTTGGTCTTCTCGTCGGTCAGCAGCTTCTGTTCGGCTTTCTTGACGCAGTGAAGAATGGGGGTGGCACCGGACTCGTCCTTGTAGATCCCTACGCCCAGATTGATCTTGTGGCTGCGAGAGTCAGCGCGGAAGGCTTCGGTCAGGCCCAGGATCGGATCCGCTGGGGCGGCAACAACCTTTTCAAACATGGTATTCCCTGTATTCCGTTGAGTTCGTTGGGTGGCAAAGCGGCTTGATAAACAAAAGCGCTCATCTGGCGAGCGCTTCGTCAACTCTTTATATCACCGCGTTCAATGAGGGAAAACCGCTTTTTGGCTCGCTTTCAGACCAATTTCAACCAACGGCATGCCACGCTGGCGCCAGTGCGCACACCTCGGCCGACAAGCCACCATTGGACTCAACCAAACCGCTACAAACTGCTAACAATAACTTGGGGATCCGGCTCGGCTCCCACGGCCTAGCCTCAGTCAAAGGTTGGGCATACGCACTGAGAATGGGGGCCAGATCACGGGGCAGCCACCAGCTGGCCGGACGGCCCAAGCGCTGGGCCAACGCCTGCAGCCTATCCACCCCGGCAGGGTCGAGGGCGGTGAGATGACTCCACAACACATTGGGGGGCAAGGCGGCAACTACCTGCTGCAAGGCAAAAGGAGCCGATGGGGGTGCCCACACCAGCAAGGTGCCAGCATCAAGGGGCAACTCGGCAAAAGCGCCGACGCTGTCGGTGGTGATCACCCGCTCGATACTCCCCTCCCCCCAGAGGATCTTGCCAAGACCCGCCAGGGTGCGCTCGGGCAGCGCCACCTCCCCCAGCGCCTGCAACCAGGGGGCTGCGTCGATCAGGGTACCGCCGCTGAAAAAGAGGCTGAACGGCTGGGCTGCGCGCAAGCGCAACAGCTGATCGGCACAGAGCCGGATCCCCTTGTCCTCGAAATCGATCTGCTCATTGGGGGTGAAGTTCACCTCGCTCTTGCGATAGAGCGCCGCCAGCACCCGTTCGTTGACCTGCTCCCCCAATTGCCAGCCCTGAGCATGCAACCACTCCTCGGGCTCGGGGGGAGCGGTGGCGATCTCGGCCAGCATCAGCTCGCGGGTGAGATAGCGCCGTCCAGCCGGGGTGAGCTCATAGCTGTGGCTGCCATGGGCGAGCAGCAGCTGGTTATCCTTGAGCAGGCCTACCAGTGGTTGCCACTGGCGGCCACGGATCACCACAGGTGAGTGACTCAGCAACTGCTGCGCCAGCGCCCGCCATTCGGGGTGACTAAAGTCGATCAATTACAATCCATCCCTGTCAGTGCTCAATCGGATAAACAGCCTGAAAAGGTACCGTTACAGGCCGATGACGCCAAGCCTCCCGCGCCAATTACGTGACCCCGCTCCCTGCAATTTTCCCCAAACAGAAGAGCCCACCGTGGGGTGGGCTCTTCCTTGGATAACACTCGACACTTATTCGACGTTGAGGCGCAGCTCGGCGTCGTGCCAACCCAGTGGCAGGGTCAGAAGCTGATCGATCAGCTCCCGGCGATCGGATTTCTCCAGATAGGCGAGATAGAGCGGACGGCTCAGCGGCTGCCCCCCCTCCACCAGATGGAGCGCGCCCTTCTCGAGGAAGGGGCTGACCATCCGCCGTGGCAGGTAGGCAGCACCACCGTTGGCCAGCACGAACTGCAACGCCATGCTGGCGGAGCTGGAGTGCAGCACCGGGGTCTTTTGCAGGCTCTGCAAGCGGCTGGGTTGCGGCTCGAAGCTGGTGCCCCAGTCGAGGTGGATGTGCGGCATCTGCATCAGGTTGTCGGCATTGGCGGCCGGATCCCGGCTCACCAGCTCGAACACCAGCTCACCGATGGGATGCAGGGCAATCTCGTCGATCTTGGTGGGCTCGGAGAGCAGGGCCAGATCGAGGGAGCGCTCCAGCAACTGGCGGCAGAGGTGCTCGCGGGAGGCTGTTTCCAGCCGCACCGCCAAACCGGGCGCCAGCGCATAGATGTGATTGAGCCAGTCGTTGAAATCGAGCTCCCAGAACACCGCGGGCGCGCCGATAGCCAACTGCTGGCTGAATCCTGGCGAGAGCGCAACATCCTGCTTGGCGCGACCAAGGGTGTGCAAGATGGCGTCTGCGTAGGGCAGCAGACGCTCACCGGAGGCGGTCAGGCGGATGTTGTTGCGATGACGGGCAAACAGACTGACACCCAGTTGCTGCTCTAGCTGGCGGATCCGGAAACTCACCGCCGACTGGGTCAGGTAGAGATTTTCAGCAGCCCGGCCAAAATGCCGGGTCTTGCTCACCTCGATAAAGGTCCGAAGCAGCTCGGTATCCATTAATCGATGGACTCGTCACTGCCACCACCGCTGCCACCACCGACATCAAAGCTGCCGCCACCGCTGCTCTCTTCGCTGGCGCCGCCAACGACGGTGCAGAGGCGATGAACGCGCTTGGGACCGATCACCTTGAGGTACTTGAACCACACCTTGGCATGGGGGTTGGCACCGGCTTCGCCGGATTTGACCTGCTCGACGAAGGCGGACTCGACATCGTCACGGGGTGCAAGGTTGCCCTGGTAGAGTGCCAGCATGGCGGTACCATACTTTTCCAGACTGTCCGCTTCGGCCACAGTGAATTCGCCACTGCGACGCAGGCCACGGGGAAAATGTTTGAAGTCGTTGAAACGCTTGTCTGATTCGAAGCTCATAGTGCTCTTTTTTCTGGTTAGTTTGACCTTTGCGGGCAAGTATCATCAGGCCATCGCCGAGTGCAAAATCAATTTTCTCACTATGTTAATAAATATCTTTTATCGAAGTCACTTTGCCCCATCGCTGACGCCGATTTTGTGGCATAACACACAAAAAACGTTGATAAATAATAAACTTATGTAAACGTGCAGCCAATTTGCACGTCACTTTTTGAACTGTGCAGGCAAAAATAAAGCGCCATACGGCGCTTTATTTATCACATCAGGTGAACCAGCTGAACCTTTGGTTCAAACATGCTTACTCAATCATGGTCGGTTGGGCCAGGTTGTCGGCACGCCACAGACGGTAGCGCACTTCATACTCCTGCGGCACGTAGATCACGAACGGCAGTTTTGAGTTGTAGTTCACGAAGAAGCCCTGACCGTAGATCTGGACGAAGGTCTCTTTCTGCTGGTTATCCGGGCACATCATCAGGGTGCTGATGGGGTCGGATACTTTGCCCAGTTTCAGGTAGTTGTAGCCCCAACCTTTGACGCTGTGCTGTTCCAGGTTGCCTGCAAAACGCGGTACGTTGCAATCAACCATCATCTTTTTGCCGACCTGCAGCTCGACCATCATGTCGGCTTCTTTCTCGACTTCAGGCAGGCGGATCACCACACGTTCCTGATTCACGTCAGCGGCTGGGAACATGCTGATATCAAATTTTTTCGGCTCGGCGGCGAAGGCATGGCCACCCAGCAACAAGGCGCCCAGCAGGCTAAAACGCAATACGGTTTTCATCTGTACCTCATGGGGTTGGTTCAACGCCGCTAGACTAACCGCTCTGCCGATTTCATGCCAGCGATCTGCTACGTAAAAACTGCGTAAAATGATGCAGATCCGGCACACCATGACGTGATCTGGCTATTTTCTGACAGGGCGCACACTCCCGTTACGGGAACCTGAAACAAAAAGCGAGGCCAATTGGCCTCGCTTTGCACTCAAATGGCGCCAGAGTGCTATTTAGCCGCCTCTTGATGGGCCTTGATGACGGCCACCGCCTTGTCGGGGAAGTCGCTGAACACCCCATCCACATCGGCCTGATAGAGGAAGATGTTAAGGAGATCGGTGAAGTCCTTGGCATAGGCCGGGATCTGCCCCTCATCCTGACGGAAGGTATAGGGGTGAACTTTCAGGCCCACCGCGTGGGCTTCTTTTACCATGCCGGTGAAGACCGGCTTGCCCAAAGTACCCGGCTCGGTGACGATCATCGGCTTCCACGGGCCAATCCCTTCGGCATAGCTGGCGATGGTTTTCATCGCCCCCGGCTTGAACATCCAGTCATAGTTGTAGGGGGTCGCCTTGCCCTTGGCGTCGTAGACCATGGTCTCGTTCCAGTCGGTCTCGGCCATCAGCTGCACCAGTTTCAGATCCATACCCATGGCGGGCATCAGCTCGCTGTTGATGCGCTTGAGCTCATCGGCATCGAAACACTGCAGATAGACCTTGTCATCCTTCCCGGTGTAGCCGTACTCCTTGAGCACCTTCAGCACTGCTTTGGAGATATCCTTGCCTTCGTGACGGAACAGCCAGGGCGCCTTGATCTCCGGGTAGATGCCGATGTTCTTGCCGGTGCTCTTGTTGAGCCCCTGGATCATCTCGATCTCCTCCTGGAAGGTGTGGATCTTGAAGTCTGACTTCCAGAGCGGGAAGCGGGCCGGATAGACCGGCACCTGCTTGCCATCCACCAGCTGGAACGGTTCGGTCATACGCAGGGAACGCACCTCATCCAGGGTGAAATCCACCACATAATAACGGCCGTCCGGACGGGCACGGCCGGGGAAGCGCGCCGCCACATCGGTGATACCATCGAGGAAGTGATCGTGCATCACCACCAGCTGATCATCCTTGGTCATCACCAGATCCTGCTCCAGATAGTCTGCCCCCATGCCATAAGCCAGCGCCTTGGACTCCAGGGTATGCTCGGGCAGGTAGCCGGAAGCGCCACGGTGGGCGATCACCACCTTGCCTTCATCGGCAGCCAACGCGGGTAATGAGAGGGATGCCCCAAGGCTCAAGGCGATGAGGGAAACGGCGAGTTTTTTCATATGTGATGCTCTTTATTATTGTGTGTAGGTAATTGTTCTATCAGAGGTTTGTTGCATATTTACGGTGGAAAGCGGTGGGCAGCAGCGCACTGCCCACCGTCACTCATCAGCTCGCCTTGCGCAGAGCCTGATGGTATTGGTCGAGCCAGATCTGCAGCATCTGCTGCTCTGAGTCGTTCAGGCGCAGCCCCAGCTTGCTGCGGCGCCAGAGGATATCCTCCAGTGAACAGGCCCACTCCCGCTCGATGAGATAACGCACTTCCGACTCGTACAGGCCACCACCAAAGTGAATGCCGCGATCCTCTTTCAGCCATAGACGGGCATGGGCGCCATAGGCCTCGGCAATGCGAAGGGCACTGCGATCATCGAGCCAGTCAAACTCCAGCGCAAAGGCACGGGCCAGCTCGCGCACCGAGCAGTCAAACTCGCCGCCGGGCAGACGGCTGGTCGCAGTCCAGTCATCCCCCATCTGGCTGAACCAGGGCTTGAGCTTGTTGCAGGCGGCCTGCGCCAGCTTGCGATAGGTGGTGAGCTTGCCGCCAAACACCGACAAGAGCGGCGCACCATCTGATTCGCCAGAGAGCTCGAGGGTGTAGTCGCGGGTCACCGCCTGCGGCGAGTCTGACTCGTCGTCACAGAGCGGGCGCACCCCGGCATAGGTCCAGATCACATCTTGCGGCGCAATTTGGCGAGTGAAGTGGGCGTTGACCACCTTGCACAGGTAGGTAATTTCGGCCTCGCTGATCTTCGCTTCCCTCGGGCTGCCGTGGTGCTCCACATCGGTGGTGCCGATGAGTGAGTAGTCCTGCTGATAAGGGATGACGAAGACGATGCGGTTGTCTTCGTTTTGCAGGATATAGGCCTCTTCGCGCTCATGGATGCGCGGCACTATCATGTGGCTGCCTTTAATAAGGCGAATGCCGCGGGGGGATTTCTCGTGCAGGCTCTCGTCATAGAAGGTCTTGACCCAGGGGCCCGCTGCATTGACCAGACCACGGCAGGTGACGGTGAACTGCTCGCCCCCTTCCCGCTCCAAAGTGAGCGTCCAGTGTTTGGAACCGCGCACCGCCTTGATGCAGCGGGTGCGGGTCTGCACGTCGGCCCCCTTGTCACGGGCCATCATGGCGTTGAGTACCACCAGCCGGGCGTCGTCGACCCAGGCATCCGAGTATTCAAACCCCTTGTTGATCCCCGCGCTCAAGCCATCTTGCGGCAGGAAGCGCACGCCACAGCTCCCCTTGAGCTTGTCGCGCTTGGCCAGATTGTCATAGAGGAACAGACCGGCGCGGATCATCCAGGCCGGACGCAGGTGCGGGCGGTGCGGCAGGCGAAAACGCATGGGGCGGGCGATGTGAGGCGCCATACCGAGCAGCACCTCACGCTCCGCCAACGCCTCTTTCACCAGCCGGAATTCGTAATGTTCGAGATAGCGCAAACCGCCGTGGATCAGCTTGCTGGAGTTGGACGAGGTGGCAGAGGCGAGATCTTGCGCCTCAAACAGGGCAACCTTCAGACCCCGTCCTGCCGCATCGGCTGCGATGCCGACCCCGTTGATGCCGCCACCGACGACGACCAGATCATAATGTTCGCTCATGTTCACCTACTTTCATTTTTATGATTGCTATAACAGCAATGTTTGATTTCGCTCATTTTAGAACATGAAAATACAACAAACGAACATTTTATGATGAAAGTGTGATCGCCACAGCCCGCCAGAGGTGGCAAAGGGGACAGGTCAGCGGAGCAAATGGCGTCGGGCCAAAATCGGCGGGTTAATAGCCAAAAACACCAGATTGAATAGTGGTTTTTGCAATACCTATAAAGGGGTGATATGGGTGCAGGGATGGGGGAGAGAAAGAGAAAGGAGGCCGCCCTGACGGGCGACCGGCACAGCCTTGGCGTGTTTCGCCGTCAGCAGATGTGGCAGGCGATCTGGTGTTGCGCCATCAATCGCGCCAGCTTTTCCGGTGGCTCCTGATCGGTAAAGAGGGCGTGGATCTGGCTGAGATTGCCCAGATTGACCATGGCATTGCGACCGAACTTGGTGTGGTCGGCGGCCAGGAACACCTGACGGGAGTGAGCGATGATGGCCTGGGCAATCTTCACCTCGTGATAGTCGAAATCGAGCAGGGAGCCGTCGTTGTCGATCCCCGAAATCCCGATGACACCATAGTCCATGCGAAACTGACCGATAAAGTCGCGGGTCGCCTCCCCCACGATACCGCCATCGCGGTTGCGGATCTCGCCGCCGGCAATGATGACGGTGAAGTCATCCTTGGCCGTCAGAATGCTGGCCACGTTGAGGTTGTTGGTGACGATGCGCAGCTCACGGTGATCGAGCAGGGCGCGGGCAATGGCTTCGGTGGTGGTACCTATGTCGATAAAGAGCGATGAACCGTCGGGAATATTGGCCGCGACCTCGCGGGCGATGCGCTCTTTCTCCTTGAGTTGCATCACTTTACGGGCGCTATAGGCGGTATTGACGGTACTCGAATGCAGGGAGGCACCGCCATGATGGCGCCGGATCTTGTTCTGTTCGGCGAGATCGTTCAGATCCCGGCGAATGGTCTGGGGGCTGACGTCAAAGTGGGTCACCAGATCGTCGGTCGAGACAAATCCCTGCCGCGTCAGGACGTCCAGGATCTCCAGATGTCGTTGGGTTTGCTTCACGCTTGCACTCCGATGATGAGACAAAAAAAGGCCCCGGCAGATGCGGGGCCTTTTGGCAGTTTACCTGATCCCCTTTGGGATCAATAAGCTGAGGATCACGTTTTATGCCTTATGGGCAGCCGCTTTCTTGGCCGCAACGGCAATGTTCTCATGCTTGAGGGTCATCGCCAGCAGAATGATGGAGAGCACGCAGGAGACGGTCAGCACCATGAAGCCGCCATCCCAACCGAAGTGGTCAACGGTATAACCCAGCATGGCGTTGGCTGCCACGGCGCCGCCCAGATAACCGAACAGACCGGTGAAACCTGCCGCAGTACCGGCTGCTTTCTTCGGTGCCAGCTCAAGAGCATAGAGGCCGATCAGCATGACAGGGCCGTAGATCAGGAAGCCGATAGCCACCAGCGCCATCATGTCGATGGTCGGGTTGCCGGCCGGGTTGAACCAGTAAACCAGCACAGCCAGGGTCACCAGCACCATGAACAGGATACCGGCCGGGGCACGGCGGCCCTGGAACATCTTGTCAGAGATCCAGCCGCACAGCAGGGTGCCCGGAATACCGGCCCACTCGTAGAGGAAGTAAGCCCAGGAGGAGTTGTCGACGGTGAAGTGCTTGGCCTCTTTCAGGTAGGTTGGCGCCCAGTCCAGCACACCGTAACGAATGAGGTAAACGAAGGCGTTGGCAATCGCGATGTACCACAGCAGTTTGTTGTGCAGCACGTACTTGACGAAGATCTCCTTGGCGGAGAACTCCTGCTCGTGGCTCTCGTTGTAATCCTTCGGATAGTCGTTCTTGTACTCCTCGATAGGAGGCAGACCGACCGATTGCGGGGTATCACGCATCACGAAGAAGGCGATCACCGCGATGGCGGCCGCCGCTGCCGCAGGCACATAGAAAGCGCTGCGCCAGTCGTTGAACCAGCCCATCCCGAGGATAAACAGCGGGCCAATCATGCCGCCACCCACGTTGTGGGCCACGTTCCAGACTGCAACCACTTCACCGCGCTCTTTCTGTGACCACCAGTGCACCATTGTGCGACCGCAGGGCGGCCAGCCCATGCCCTGTGCCCAACCGTTCAGGAACAACAGCACAAACATGATGGCAATGCTGGAGGTGGCCCAGTGCATGGTCCCCATCATGAACATGATGGCAGCCGAGAGCAGCAGACCGGCGGAGAGGAAATAACGGGCGTTGGAACGGTCAGAGACGTTCCCCATCAGGAACTTGGACAAACCGTAAGCGATGGAGACCCCGGAGAGCGCGAAACCGAGATCACCACGGGAGAAGCCCTGCTCGATCAGATAGGGCATCGCCAGACTGAAGTTTTTCCGTACCAGATAGTAGCCGGCGTAACCGAAGAAGATCCCGAAAAACACCTGCCAACGCATGCGTTTGTAGAAGGGGTCGACCTTGTCAGCCGGGAGCCTGTCGATGTGCACCGCAGGCCTGAAGAGACTAAGCATGTTCTGCTTCCTTATTGTTGTTATGGGCGGTTGAGGATGCCCTGACCATTCCAACGAATCATGTGAGTCCACTGATTCGTAAGCGAGCCTATTGTGCTCATATGCGCTCATTTAATCTGTGATGCATGCTCAAATATTGCAGTTTTATTACAAATAAAAGCTCCAAATGAGAAATCACTCAGCAAGCGCCAGCCCTTGTGTAGCAAGGGTTGCAAGCTACCCCCTAAGTGGTAACTGGCGGTTATCAAGATGCTTTACGTCACATTTTCTTAGCAATGAGTGGGATCTTGTCCACATTTCCTATGGAGGGGGGATGGTGAAATTATTGGGAAGGGTTATTTTCTGTCACGACCGATAACGAGCGCAAACGAGCATAACGTTTGCGCAAGACGCAAAAACAACAAGGAAACGTTTTCGGCAGCAACGGATAGACACAAAAAGATAAAACGGAACATCAAACCTCTACGGGTGGATATAAGGAACAAAAGTATGAGCATACAAAGACCCAATACCCTGCTTGGCGAGTGCATCGCCGAGTTTATCGGAACCGGCCTGCTGATATTTTTCGGCGTCGGATGTGTGGCGGCACTGGTGCTGGCAGGCGCCAACTTCGGGCAGTGGGAAATCTCCATTACCTGGGGTCTGGGTGTGGCCATCGCCATCTATGTGACCGGCGGCATTTCAGGTGCCCACCTCAACCCGGCTGTAACCCTGGCGCTGATGACCTTCTGCGGTTTCGACAAGCGCAAGGTGGTGCCCTACATCATCGCCCAGATGGCCGGTGCCTTCTGCTTCGCGGCCCTTGTCTACTTCCTTTATGGTAACCTTTTCACCCAGTGGGAAGTGACCCATAACGTGGTGCGCGGCAGCGTCGAGAGCCTCGGCACCGCCGGGATCTTCTCCACCTACCCCAATGCCCTGCTGACCAATATGCAAGCTTTTGCCGTCGAGCTGGTGATCACCGCCGTCCTGATGCTGGGCATCATGGCGCTGGGTGACAACAACAATGGCGCCCCCAAAGGTTTCGCAGCCGCTCTGCTGATCGGTATCCTGATCGCGGTGATCGGCGCCTCCCTTGGCCCGTTAACCGGTTTTGCCATGAACCCGGCCCGTGACTTTGGTCCGAAACTGTTCGCGTTCTTTGCTGGCTGGGGTGATGTTGCCCTGACCGGTGGTCGTGACAACCCCTACTTCTGGGTTCCGATCCTTGGCCCCATCGTTGGCGCCCAGATTGGTACCGCTCTGTATGTCAAAGTGCTGGCTCCCTGCGTCCCGGGCAACCGTGTCGTCACCACCGAGCAAGCGACCCAAACCGCCAAAGAAGAGGCTGCCGCATAAGAGCGGCCCCCTCCAACGTATAAAAACGTGGAAAATAGAAACGTGGAGAACATCATGTCTGCTGAAAAGAAATATGTCGTCGCTCTGGACCAGGGAACCACCTCTTCCCGCGCCATCGTGTTTGATCAGGATGCCAATATCGTTGGCACCTCCCAGCGCGAATTCACCCAGCACTACCCGAAAGCGGGCTGGGTAGAGCACGACCCGATGGAGATCTGGGCAACCCAATCCTCCGTCTTTACCGAAGTGCTGGCCAAGACCGGCCTGCGCAGCGAAGAGATCGCCGCCATCGGTATCACCAACCAGCGTGAAACCACCGTTGTCTGGGAAAAGGCCACCGGCAAGCCCATCTACAATGCCATCGTCTGGCAGTGCCGCCGCACCGCCGCCATCTGCGAAGAGCTGAAAGCTCGCGGTCTGGAAGAGTACGTTCGCGAGAACACAGGTCTGGTGCTGGATGCCTACTTCTCCGGTACCAAGGTGAAGTGGATCCTCGATAACGTGGAAGGTGCCCGTGAGAAGGCGATGAACGGTGAGCTGCTGTTCGGCACCATCGATACCTGGCTGGTCTGGAAGATGACCAATGGCGAAGTGCACGTCACCGACCCGACCAACGCCTCCCGTACCATGCTCTACAACATCCGCGAGCTGAAGTGGGACGAGAAGATGCTGGACGAGTTGGGCATCCCCATGTCCATGCTGCCGGAAGTGAAACCCTCTTCCGAAGTGTACGGCTACACCACCCGTGGCGGCGGCTCCCGCATCCCCATCGCCGGTATTGCCGGTGACCAGCAGTCTGCCCTGTTCGGCCAGCTCTGCTTTGAAAAAGGGATGGCCAAAAACACCTACGGCACCGGCTGCTTCATGCTGATGAACACCGGTACCGAGCCGGTTCGCTCCAGCAACGGCCTGCTGACTACCGTTGCCATCGGCCCGAAAGGGGAAGTGAACTACGCGCTGGAAGGTGCAGTGTTCATGGGCGGCGCCACCATCCAGTGGCTGCGTGACGAGCTGAAGATCATTCACGATGCCCGCGATACCGACTACTTCGCCTCCAAGGTGGGCGATACCAACGGCGTCTATCTGGTACCGGCCTTCGTTGGTCTGGGCGCGCCCTACTGGGATCCGTATGCTCGCGGCACCATGGTCGGTCTGACCCGTGGTGCCAACCGCAACCACATCATCCGTGCTGCGCTGGAATCCATCGCCTATCAGAGCCGCGATGTGCTGGATGCGATGCAGCAGGACTCCGGCATCAAGCTGGCTGCGCTGAAAGTCGACGGCGGCGCCGTAGCCAACGACTTCCTGATGCAGTTCCAGGCTGACATGATGCACACCCCGGTGGTGCGTCCGACCCGCATCGAGACTACCGCCATGGGTGCCGCCTTCCTGGCCGGTCTGGCAGTCGGCTTCTGGAAGAGCTCAGACGAGCTGGAAGACAAGTTCAGCGTGGACCGCGAGTTCATCCCGCAGATGGACAGAGACGATCGCGCCAAACGTTACAGCGGCTGGCAAAAAGCGGTTGAGCGTTCACGCCGTTGGGCTGAAGAGGATTGATCGGGCACCCGACATTCCGTTGAGATAAACACCAGAGAGGCCGACCGCAATGTCGGCCTCTCTTTTTATGCTTTCCCTTGCCGGTTTCTGCCCCCTTCCCCGCTAATTGCTCCCTCCTGTTTTTCTGCCGCCCTCTGTTGTCACCATCCACCACAACACAATTGAGTTCTCTATCTATAATCATCATCTGGGTCGCATATGCGACCTTATTTATGAGGAGAGCGATATGGAGAGGGCGATACACCGTTTTACACTGCACTCACTCTGGTCAGGGCTCGGGATCCGTACCCGGATCCTCGCTGGCGTGGCGATACTGATGGCCATCGCCATCAGCTGCATCACCTTGATCCTCGAGCAGATATCCCACAGTCAGGCCCAGCAGCGGGTCGAACGCTACGAGCTGCCAAGCAGCGTGGATCGCATTGCCAACCAGCTGACCGCCCAGCTTATCCAGCACCTGACCGAAGCGCAGGCGCTGGCCAGCAACCGTTTTGTCATCGACTGGCTGACCATTGGCATGCCAGAGCAAGAGTGGCCCGCCATGGAACGCTACTTTCAGGATCTGCAACGGCGGATCGGCGGCAACGTCTTTATCGCCCCCCGCCAGAGCAGCACCTTGATCAACTTCAGCGGCGGCCCAACAGCCCAAAAATCGCTGAGCGAATCAGACCCGAAAGATGGCTGGTTTTACGGCTTTCTCAAACGCAGCAAACCCTATGAGCTGAACCTCGACATCTCGGATTTTGACAAGCGCGCCTCCCTCTATATCAACACCGCCGTCACCCACGAGGGCAAGACCCTGGCGGTGGCTGGCACCTCCATCGACATGAGCGCCCTGAGCAAGCTCATCAGCGGCTACCGGATCGGCAAGAGTGGTCAGGTCTATCTGGCGGACATGGAGGGCAATATCGAGATCCACCCCGAGCAGGAGGTGGAAGGCGCCGCCCACCACCAGCAATCCTTCCTCGATACCGTCAAGCGGCTTATTCCCAATGCCCGGGAACAGGTGGCCGTAGAGGCGCTAACACTGGAGGGGCAAACCTACCTCATCGCGGTGCGTTACATCCCCACCCTCAACCGGCTGCTGATTGGCGAGATCAACAGCGCCGAGCTGGAAGAGGGCCTGCAGGAATCCCGCCAGCTCATCATCATGGTCTCGCTCGCCATCGGCGGGATCGCCATGCTGGCATCCGCCTGGCTGGCTCACTCCATCAGTCGCCCCATTCGTCAGGCAGCCGATGGCATGCATCACATCACCGCCGATCGGGATCTGGCGACCCGTCTCGATTTCTCTGACGAGTCGGAGCTGGGCATGATGGCCCAGAGTTTCAATCAGCTGATCCAGAGCCTGAACCAGAGCTTCTCCCGCTTCCAGCAGTCAGGCAGCGCCCTCTCCGCGCAGTCGTCCCAATCCATGCAGCAGGCCCAGGCACTGGCAGGAGAAGCGTGCCAGCAGGCCCAGAGCATTCAGGAGCTGACCACTGTGGTCACCACCATCGGCGACAACGCCGAGCAGATCGCCAGCCGCTCTGAAGGAGTCAACGACGTAACCCAACGCATCGCCAACCATATGCTCAGCATCGAGCAGGATGTGACCCAGAGCGCCGCGCAACTCGACAGCTTGCGCAGCAGCATCGGCAGCTCCTCGGCCCTGCTCGATGAGGTGGTGAAAGACAGCAACAACATCACCCAGATCATGAACCTCATCCGCGATGTCTCAAACCAGACCAACCTGCTCGCCCTCAATGCTGCCATCGAAGCGGCCCGGGCGGGGGATATGGGACGGGGCTTTGCGGTGGTGGCCGACGAGGTACGCCAGCTGGCGGTGCGTACCCAGACCGCCACCAAGGATGTGCAGGATCTCATCTTGCGCCTGCAGGAGGGAACCCGGCAGGCCAGCAGCTCGATGGCAGACTCCCGCAACCTGAGCGAAGAGGGATACAACCGGATGAATCAGGCCAGAGAGGTGCTGGTTGATGCCACCAGCCAGATCAACCAGACCGCCCTCGAGATCAACGAGATCAGTGCGCTGGCGCAGGCGCAGAATCAACAAATGGGGCAAGCCAGAACGGCGCTCGATGAGTTGGCCATGGTGGCCGAACACCAGCGGGAACACGCGCAGGAGAGTAATGCCGCCAGCCGCGAACTGTTCGAACTGGCCAAGGCCATCGACGAGCAGATCCGCCAATACCGGATTGGCTAGACCCGGCGCTTCCCCCTCTCCCTCTCAATAACCAAAACGCCACCGCAGGGTGGCGTTTTCATTTTGCAAATCATTTTGCCTGCCCTCTCGAAACGGGAATAACGAACAAGACAGCAAGCCATTGATAATTAACATGAAAAAATGTGGAACAGCCATTGCTTAGTGATATCAGACTCAACAGAGGGATATCGCCATGAAACCGACCACCAATCAAGCGCCCGTAGCCCACGTCGCCACTCAAAAAGAGACACTGACCCCCCGCGAAGGCACCTTCCTGATGATGGTGGCCCAACTGGTGGTGCTCACCTGCATCGTACTGGCCGCCACTGTCGGCGGCCTCTCTTGGCAGTGGACCCTGCTGCTGGCCATTCCGCCGGTGATCGGCGGCGCCCTGCTCAGCCGGGTATGGGGCAAACTGCCCCACTAACTGCGCTTCAGCTCACACACCTTCCCGAACCGGCGGCCGACCCTCAAGTCGGCCGTCTGTTTATCTGCCACCAGGCTAATGCTGATTGGCCGCAACGAAGGCGCGGCTTGTTTTTCGTTAAGCAAACCGCAGCGACGAACCGTTCAAACAAACCGCACAAACCAACCTGCACTAAAGGGTATGGCTGCCAAGCTGCTCTTTGAGAAAGTCGAGCCAGACCCTCAGCCGGATATCCCGCTGGGCATCGGAGTAGAAGACCGCATTGATGGGGCGCGAGGCGCCGCTGTTGCTGCGCGCCAGCACCTCCACCAGCGCGCCGCTCTCCCGATCCGGCCCAGTCATGAAATCCGACAGACAGACGATCCCCTGCCCCGCCAGCGCCAGCTGACGCAAAGTTTCGCCGCTGCTGGCACGCAGGCTGGGGGTAATGGCAAAGCGATCCCCCTGCTCGGCACTGAGCAGCGGCCAGTGGTTGAGGTGATCGGGATGCAAAAAGCCGAGCAGCTCGTGACCGCTCAGCAGATCCGCCGGTTGGCGCGGGGTGCCGCGCTCGCTCAAGTAAGCAGGAGAGGCCAGCAGCCGCAGCCGCGAACGGCCCAGTGGCAGTGCGCGCAGTGAGGAGTCGGTCAGCTCGCCGATGCGGATGGCCATGTCCACCCGCCGCTCCATCAGATTGATAAAGCCCTCCGAGCTGTGCAGTTGCAGCTCGATGGCAGGGTAGCGGCGGCGAAACTCGCCGATGATCGGCACCAGCCGGTGCAGAATAAAGGGGGTAGCGGCATCAACCCGCAAGATCCCCTCTGGCTGCTCCCGGCGCATCAGCAGATGCCCCTCCGCCTCGCTCATCTCGGTCAGGATCTTCACCGCCCGCTGATAGAACCAACTCCCCTCCTCGGTCAGGCTGACCCGGCGGGTGGTGCGATTGAGCAAAACGGTTGAGAGCTTCTCCTCCAGCCGCTTGATGCCACGGCTCACCACCGAGTTATCCATACCGAGGTTCTCCGCCGCTTGGCGAAAACTGCCCGCCTCCACCACCGCCACAAACAGGGTCAGTTCATCAGAATGGGTCTTCATTGCTGTTATCCGGACAAGAGTAATGGGCCTTTATAGGCGCAGCCGCTGTGGATTAGCAAGCGTGCTCAGACAGACGATCTTGTTTTTCGAAGAGAAATAACCAGAGAGAATCACTATCGCTCACCCTGTTTAATCAGTAGAATGCCATCAAGAGGAATCGTATGAAGCCAGATCATCAAGGAGATACATTAATGGAGTTTGAAGAACGGCTGGCTATTGCCCATCAACTACTGGCTGACAGTGGCCTCAAGGAATTTCACTACAATCCGTGGCTGTTCAAATTGCTGCGTAAACTCGGCGTCCCCGTCAAGCCGCCTTATTACGCGGGCTGGCTTACCAATTTCCTCTGTTCCGGCCTCTCTATTGCGCCGTTATGGGGTCTGATTATGTGGACATTCGTCTGGCATCCAGAGGGAAGGGATCTTTTATCAGCCCTGTTCAACACAGCCATGTTCGCTGGCGTATTTGGTCTTTTCACCTTAATTGGACTCTGGCTCAAACGCCGGCAGCTTGGATTGACCCCATGGGAGCAGTTGGAGCACCAGCACATCAGTAAAGGCACAGCAGAAGAAGGTTAAAGCTCCTGCTGCCGATTGAAACTGAGTGCAATACAGGCTCTGAAGAGCACACTTTCACAGACTCGGACTCTCACCTTGCCAGATTTCGTTAAATTTTTTATCAGCTTTTCAATTAACTGCCTCATCCAAACCGCCATTGGCCTCTTGGTTCTCGCCTACAGGCTTTTCCGCCACCACAATGGCAACTGGCGCAGCTATCGACGAAGCTGGGATCCTCTCCCTCTATTTGCCTCCATTTTCCTTGGCATGGTGATCGCAAAAAAGCTTCATCCGGCCATCATGGCAGCCTTGTAGTGATTGGCCATAGCTTGGACGTTCAATCAAGTAGTTCACCAGATGATCAAACAGTTGTGCCCTCACTGTGAGATAAGCAGTGGATCAAAGCGTCCATACGGGCCAGTAATATCTCTTTGCGGGTTTTAGGTGGTTTGCCATTGAACGCGCAATCAGCGAAGGTGAGCTGGTGACTCATGCAGAAACAGGGGTGTTGACTACAAATTCAGACAATCATTCATAAAAATTTCTCACTACTGCTATTGCTGCTCTCCCCCCAATACTGTTTTGCGACCAGCGCCCTGTTTCCAGCAAGTCACGGCAGGCATACTGATCCTTCGTTTTTGCCAAGGAGGTTCAGATGTCATCACCCGTGATTGTGATTGCCCAGCTTGAAGCCAAACCCGAATTCGCCGCCCAGTTTCGCGCCGCCCTTGAGCCGCTGATTGCGGCCACCTTGCAAGAGGCGGGTTGCCAGCGCTATCAGCTACATCAGGACTTGGACAATCCACACAGCTGGATGCTCTACGAGGTGTGGGAGAGCGAAGCCGCCCTCACCGCCCATCAGGGCCAATCCCACTTTACCGAGTTTGTCGCCAAGGCCGAGCCCTGGTTTGCCAGCAGCACCATTCGCCGCTATCAGCCACTGGGCGCCTGACTGGCCCGAGAGCCTGTTTCTGTTCAGCCCATCAAGGGCCAACCACCACCCCATTGAGGAACAAGATGATCAATATGCCACCCATGGGTCTGGGCACTTTCCGCCTGAAGGGCGAGCCGCTGCTTGCCACCCTGACCAACGGTCTGGAGCTGGGCTATCGCCATATCGATACCGCCCAGATCTATGAAAATGAAGCCGAGGTCGGCGCCGTGCTGACCCGCAGCACTGTTGCCCGTCACGAGATCTACCTGACCACCAAGGTGTGGACCAGCGAGTTTGGCCCGGGCAAGCTGATCCCGAGCCTGGAGGTAAGCCTGGAAAAACTGGGCACCGACTATCTGGATCTGGCGCTGATCCACTGGCCCTCCCCCAAGGATGAGGTGCCGATGGCAGTCTATCTGGAGCAGTTGGCCGAGGCCAAGGCACGTGGCCTGACCCGGGAGATCGGGGTCTCCAACTTCACCGTGGCCCAGCTCAAACAAGCTATCGAGATTTTGGGGCCGGGGGCCATCGCCCACCAGCAGATCGAAGTTCATCCGCTGCTGCAAAACCGCAAGGTGGTCGAGTTCTGCAAGGCCCACGGTATCGCCGTCACCGCCTATATGCCGCTCGCCTATGGCAAGGTGCTGAGCGAGCCGCTGCTGATGGAGATTGGCAAACGCCACGGCGTCTCGGCGGCGCAGGTGTCGCTGGCCTGGCTGCTGGCGCAGGATATGACAGTGATCCCGAGCTCCACCAAGCGGGAGAATCAGGCCGCCAATCTGGCCGCCCTCGATATCACCTTGAGTAGCGAGGAGATGGCCGCCATCGCCACGCTGGGTCGGGGCGAGCGCTGCGCCAATCCCGACTTTGCCCCTGCATGGGACTGACGCGAAAGGCGTGAGACTAACGCGAAAGAAAGGCTGGCTCGCCAGCAAGCCAAATTAAACAGGGAGAGCATCATGCTCTCCCTGTCTCTTTTCTTGCCTCACGCTTTGCAGCGCTTGCTGAACGTCCAGTCGCCACATTGATGCCAGATACAGCCCCGCAATCAGGGCGCGTTCTGGCAAAGGGCGGGATCGAACACTTGCTTCCAGTCTGATTTCATATCGACCACCACCCAACCCCGTGCTTTTGCCTGCGCCAGCCCATCGATCAGTTTGCCACTGGCAGGAGGATGGCTGTCGTAGGCGTATTCGCGCTTGGCATCGGTGTGGTGCACCAACAAACCAAAAGTCTGGTAATCCGGGTTGGTCGAGGTGTATTGCAGCATGGGCACGTCGCCATCGCTGTTACCAAAGGCGCCGACCGGACGCTGCCCCATAAAAAGGTGAATGGCGGCCGGTTTCGCCTTGCTGTCATCGAAATAGGCGCCGTTCATGGTCTTGCGGATCTCGCTGCCCTCCCCGGTCAGGGCAAACTCGCCGAGGCTAAAGGAGCCAATCACCTGCTGGGGCGGGATGCCATACATCTGCTCGGACATCACCCGCATAAAATCGACGCCGCCGCCGGAGACAATCCAGGTCTGGAAGCCATTATCCCGCAGATACCCCAACAGCTGCTTCATCGGCAGATAACCGAGCTGATTGTAGTGGCAGCCAAAACGGGGATCCTTGCTGCTGTTGACCCAGCGAGTGACCCGCTCGGCAAACTCGGTGGTAGTCATGCCGCTGTGGGTCAGTCCCACCAGCTTGGCGAGCCCCTTCTCCCCCGATTTGGCCACGGCCTTGAGGTCATTGTTCAGCACTGCCGCGACGATGGGGTCGGCCTTCCACTCCGGGTGTTTCGGTGCCAGGCGCTTGATCTCGTCCATCGCAAACTGCAGCTGATAGGTCATGGGCGCTTCCGGCCAGAGGGTGCCGTCATTGTCAAACACCACATGGCGCTTCTCTGGCGGAATAAAAGTGGGCTGCTGCTGATCGGTGGCATTGGTTACCCAGCGGGTGATCGCCTGCTTGGCTGCCGTGTCATTCCAGGCAGAGAGGGGATCGCTCTGGCCGGCCTGTACCGCAAAGGCGCCGCACAGCAGCAAAAGAGAGGAGAGTCGATTCAAGGTCATCATGTTACCTGTCAGCTGGATATTGCCTGTCTATTGCCTGTAGATGAAAGCGCACGGCCATCACAACACCGGCGCACATGGGTTCAACACACACGGGTTTCACAGGGAAAATCCTATGGCTGCCAGCTTGTACTGGAGCTTAAGCAAGCTCAGAAAAGGAGCAGCGTTCATCCCGTTCTGCGAGGCAGATCACTGCGTTGCGCTCACGCCGCGGGCACCACAATCCCCTCCCACGCAGCGTTATTGCTGCTTATTTGGCAAAAGTAATTTGCTGTCACCGTCATTTTTGCCAACAAAACCCATCGGCATACTGGCGCCATTCTCCCGTCGGGAGTCCCAAACCAAGGAGTTGTTATGCCACTGGCGTTATTTGCCCTTACCCTGAGTGCCTTTGCGATCGGCACCACCGAATTTGTGATCGTGGGGCTTATCCCCACCATCGCCGAGCAGCTCAATGTCTCGCTCCCCTCGGCGGGCCTTCTGGTCAGCCTCTATGCCCTTGGCGTAGCCATCGGTGCCCCCGTGCTCACGGCGCTCACCGGCAAGGTGCCGCGCAAGTGGTTGCTGGTAGGGCTGATGGCACTCTTTACCGCCGGCAACCTGCTGGCCTGGCAGGCCCCCGGTTACGAGAGCCTGATCGTGGCACGCATCCTCACCGGATTGGCGCACGGGGTCTTCTTCTCGGTGGGCAGCACCATCGCCACGGGTCTTGTGGCCAAAGAGAAGGCGGCGAGCGCCATCGCCATCATGTTCAGCGGCCTTACCGTGGCGCTGGTAACCGGCGTACCGCTCGGCACCTGGATTGGTCAGCTCTTTGGCTGGCGTGAAACCTTTCTGGTAGTAAGCCTGCTCGGCCTCATCGCCATGGTGGGTAGCCTGCTGCTGATCCCGAGCAACCTGCCCAAGGGGGCAGCCTCGACCATCCGCGAGCAACTCTCGGTACTGACCAAAAAGCCGCTGCTGCTGGTCTACGCCAAAACCGCCCTTGGTTATGGCGGCGCCTTCACGGCCTTCACCTTCCTCGCCCCCATCCTGCAGCAGGTGAGCGGCTTTAGCGCCGGTGCGGTGAGCCTGATCCTGCTGGTGTACGGGGTATCGGTCGCCATCGGCAATATCTGGGGCGGCAAGCTGGCCGACAAGATGGGCCCATTGCCCGCACTGAAACTGCTGTTTGCCGGTCTGGCGCTGGTGCTGCTGGCCCTCACCTTCACCGCACCCCATCCGGTGCTGGCCGTGCTCACCGTGCTGGTGTGGGGCGCCTTTGCCTTCGGCAACGTGCCGGGTCTGCAGGTACTGGTGGTGAAACAAGCCGAACTGCACACCCCCAAGGCGGTGGATGTGGCATCGGGCCTCAATATTGCCGCCTTCAACGTCGGCATTGCGCTGGGATCTGTGGTCGGTGGTTTTGTGGTAGAGCACCTCGGCCTGATGCACACACCCTGGATCGGCGCCCTTATCGTGCTACTGGCCTACGGGCTGACCCATGTCAGTGAGCGCCGCGAAGCCCTCCGGCTCGCTGCCTGTCAGGCATAAGCTGCGCCAGCAGGCGTCACGCAAGGGCGTGGCGCCTGCTGCAATCGGTGCGGCAGGCTTCTATGCTGTGACACAGCCTCAACCCCTCAACTGTTTCAGCAACTGTTTCAGTAACCAAGCCGGTCACCCTCGCATCATTTGCCACGGAGTCTGTTATGAAGGTGCTTATCGTCTATGCCCATCCCGAACCTAAAAGCTTCAACGGTGCCCTCTTCTGCCACGCCATCAGGGCGCTGGAGCAGGCGGGCCACACAGTGATGACCAGCGTTCTCTATGCCATGGGCTTTGATCCCGTCTCGGATCGGCGCAACTTCACCGCCGCCAGCGATCCCGATTTTCTCAAGCTGCAACTCGAAGAGCTGGCTGCCACCGAGCAGGGCAGCTTTACCCCGCAGCTGGAGCAGGAGATGCGAAAGCTGGAGGCGGCCGATCTGCTGATCTTCCAGTTCCCGCTCTGGTGGTTTGGCCTGCCCGCCATCCTCAAGGGGTGGGTGGATCGGGTCTTTGCCATGGGGCGGGTCTACGGTCAGGGCCATATCTACGAGAGCGGCAAGTTTCGCGGCAAGCGGGCGTTGCTGAGCCTCACCACCGGTGGCCCTGCCGAGACCTATCTGCCCAACGGCTTCAACGGCGATATCGACGGGGTGCTGCGCCCCATCCAGCGCGGGATCCTGCAATTTGTCGGCTTCGACGTGCTGCGCCCCCATATCTGTTATGCCCCGGTGCGGGTCTCGCAAGAAGAGCGGGAAGCCTGGCTCGCCCAGTGGGCCGAGCGCCTTGGCCAGATTGAACAGGAGTCCCCCATCGCAGTCGGCCGCTACCAGTAACGGCTGACGCGGCTGACACTCCCCCCCACACAGCACAAAAACAGCGAGCGGCCCCCGGCCGCTCGCTGTTTTTCACGCTCTGTCGTTATGGTTTTTGTTATCCGTGGGCAAGCCTTATGCCGCCTGTTGCACGCCTGCTTTGCCGGTCACGGCACGCTTGAGCCAGTAGTCGAGGCTGACGTAGCGGCCCCCGCCATAAACCAGCAGCACCAGCAGCATCACGAAATAGGTGGCGGCAAACTCCATCCCGTTGTTGAGCATCACGGGATCCCCGAGCTCGGTGATGTAGTTGTAGCGACCGGGGAAGTTGGCGGCCAGCCACTCGATAAAACCGTTGAGGCGCACAGTGGCCTCCATGCTGCCGGTGGCGATGGCATCCCAGCCGTGCTTCCAGTGCACCATGGCACTCGCCACGCTCATCAGGAAGATGGTGGGAATGGCCATGATGCGGGTAAAGAGGCCAAGGGCGATGCAGATGCAGCCCAGCACCTCGGTACCTGCCGCCAGAAAGGCGAGCAGGGTCGGGAACGGCAGGTTGAGCCCCCCTTCCGAGACCGGCGCACCAAACCAGGCGACCGTGCCGGCAAAGCCCATCACCTTGGAGTGGGCCCCCACATAGATGACCGGAATGAGATAGAGGCGAATGGCCAGCAGGGCCAGAAAATCGAGCCGCTTGCACTGGGCCACCGCCCGCTCGTACCACTGGATCAGGGTGTTGTTCATGGGAATTCTCCTTGGTGTTTGCTAAATGAGGGCAAGGGAGTGCCAGGCTGGCGCTCACCGACGGGCAGGATAAGCAGACCCAACCGGTGAAAATGGCGCGCCCACTCGATCAGATCAAAGTCACTGCGTACCTGTTGCACCAGTTGCTGGAACGCGGTTTGGGTGATCCCCGGTTGCTGTTGCAGCAGCTGGATCAGGGCCACATCCCATTCGCGCAAGCGCTGGGTCACCACCTGATGATCCGGGCTGCGAAACAGGCCATAGAAGTGGCTGCCCTGCCGTGTCGGTAGCACGCCGCTGCGACGAATAGCGAAGGGGAGTTCAAGCAGTTGCAAGGTGGGATTGAGCACAAACGAACTCTCCGCCGTCACCTCCTCCCCCGGCAACACTTGCGGCACCACCCCTTCATCAATCTCGACACAGAGGCAGGCCCACTCGTACTCCAGCAGCGCCAGCCGCTGCCTGGGCCAGTTGAGAGAGCCCTCACTGTGGCGATGCTGCACATAGCGGACAAACTCGGTGGCGATATGGTGAAACTCGGGGGCCTCGGCGCCGTGCTGGATAACAAAGCCCTCCACCAGTTGCCATCTGTCCACCGGCGCCCAGTGAGCGTGGGTGAGCGGAAAAGCACTCTCCAGCACCGACTCCACATTGGCACGCACGCTGCGGGCATAGTGGCTGGCGATGCCATCCTGCGGCAGCCGCACCCGGCTCGCCAGCCAGGCGGTCTGCTGCTGCATCCGCTGCGGCGCCGTTTTGGGCGCAGTGATCAGTGATAACCGTCTATCCATAGCGCACCTCCCGCACCTGATGGTCAATCGCCTCGCAACAGGCGCCGTGCACCCGCGCCAGCTCGGCCTCCAGCTCTGCCAGCGGTGGCAGATGGTGATCCCGCTCCAGCAGCAGGGGGCGCAAGCCGTGGGTCTGCACCGTATAACGAGCCAGCGCCACCACCGCCTCGCACACCGGTTTGCCATGGGTATCCAATAAAGTTCCGTCAGCCTCTTCCAGATGACCGGCGATATGGAAATAGCGGATCGCACTGCCCGGCAGCCCGGCGATCATCCGTTTGGGGCAGTAACCGTGGTTGCGGCTGTTGACGAAGACGTTGTTGATATCGAGCAGCAGCTCGCAGCCGCTGCGCGCCACCAGCTCGGCGAGAAAATCCTCCTCCGGCATCTCGTGGTCATAGCCGTGGTAGTAGGAGATATTTTCCAGCACCAGCGGGCGGGCCAGCGCCTCCTGCACCTGCGCGATCCGCTCGGCCAGATAGGGGATGTTCTCCCACTGCCGTGGCACCGGTAAGAGCTCGTAGAGATAACCCTGTTGGTCGCGGGAAAAGCTCAGGTGCTCGCTGTAGATCCCGATACCGAACTCATCCAGAAAGGTGCGGATCTGGCTGAGCAGGGTGCGGTTGAGGGGCTGACAATCGCCGAGGGAGAGGCTGAGGCCGTGGGCCACCAGCGGGTAACGCTCGGCCAGCTGATGAAGCTGCACCCGCTTGGCGCCGCCTATAGCCATCCAGTTCTCCGGCGCCAGCTCGAGAAAGTCGATGCCGGGGCGGACGGGGCCGGCGCAGAGCGCATCCAAATGCTCCTGGCGTAGTCCGATCCCCCGACAGCGAGAGCTTATTGGCCGCATACCCCCTCCGTCATCTTGCTGCTCTTGCTGGCTCTGTCGCCATCAATCCCCTCTCCCGCCACGCCACACTTGCCATCGCGAGCGCGCACCAGCCGCCCCTGCGGATCACTGTCGAGGGCCTGCTTTTCAAAGCGCTTCTCGGTGCCGCACTTGCCCGCCGCACACTTGCCGCCGTGTTGTTCGCTGGGGGCAGCTTTCACCGGCGCATCGCTCGGGGTGGCCGCCAGCGCCAGCCCCGGAGTCAGGGCAATCAGGCTGGTCATGGCGATGGAGAGGGTCAGTTTGCCGGTGGTTTTGTTGCTGCTTGAGTTACTCATGGGCGGACTCCTTGACGGATGAAACGGGGTAGCTGGAGAGATCGCGGGCGGCCACGATCTGGCCGTGAAACTGCTGTTTGACGATGGCCATCGCCTCTTTCTTGTGATTGAGGCCAACCCCCATCCAGTGGTTGAGCACCAGCAGCTTGGGATTCACCTCGGCGGCAATTTTGGCCACCACAGATGGCTTGGCATGGAGCGAGGCGGAGACCGGGTCGGCCCCTTCGTGGATGGCGAGCGGCATCACCAGAATGTCGGCCCCCTTGGCAAACGGCACAAAGGCCGGGTTGCTGCCGTTCTGATCCGCCGAGATAACAATGGTCCCCTCGGCGCTCTCGATGCGATAGGCCAGACAGGGCACGTCACCGTGAGGGATGCCGAGCGCGGTGATGGTCAGCCCATCCTGCTGATAGACGGTGTGAGGCTGCGGGCTCTGGTAGGGCACATCGTGCAAGGTGATGGGGAAGAGGCCATCGATGCCATCCTTGAAGCCGCTCAGGTAGGCATAGGCGCCCTTGTCTTTGTTGAAGAGGGCATCGAAGTAGCCGCTCATGCTAGGGAAGGCCGAGCCGGCCTCTGGCCCCGCCAGATCCAGCGGATCGCTGCGCTCGAAGAAGTAGGCACCCTTGAGCAGGGCGGGCAGGTCGGTCACATGGTCGGTGTGGAAGTGGGTGATGCCGATAAAATCGACCTCTTCGAGCTTGGCCCCCGCCTGGCCGAAGCGCAGGTAGACGCCGCCACCGGCATCGATCAGGATGCGGGATTTCCCCTTCCACCAGATCACCTCGCTGGAGGAGGCACGCAGGTCGTCGGAGATGGGGCCACCACTGCCGAGCACCTGCAGAGTGAAGGTTTTATCCAGTGGTGTCAGTTGTACCGGCTCGGCACAGGCCGGGGCGACGGTGAGCGCGCACCCGATGGCCAGCGCCACCGCTTTCAATCTCTGTTTCATCACAATTACCTGTCGGTTGGTTGTCGGTTGAAAGTGTGTCGTTTAAAGAGGGGGAGAGAGAGGCCGATGGCGACGAGTGAACGCCAGCCACCGGCCATGGCGGGGCGCGAGCCCCCCGCCGTCAGTTACCGTCCCGTTCGTCCGCCTGCCAGCGCGCTTCCAGCCAGAGCAGGTTGCACAGGCCCAGCAGCAGGGCGAATCCGAGGCCCAAAATCCAGGTGAAGTACCACATAGCAGATCCCTTGAGGTCAGTAGAGTTGATGGCTGTCGCGCTTGATGCGGGCACGGTCGAGCTTGCCGCGCACCACCCGATAGACCCAGCCGGTGTAGCCCAGGTTGATCGGCATCAGCACCAGCACGAGGCCGAACATGATGGCCAGGGTCTTGTAGCTGGAGGTGCTGTCCCACAGGGTCAGGCTGCTGACGGCATCGAGGGATGAGGGCAGCACGAAGGGGAACAGGGCGATGGCCACCGAGCAGAGCATGGCGGCGCAGGCAATGGCGCTGGCCAGCAGCGCAATTTGGCCCCGCTCCAGCCAGGAGGCAATCCCGCTCACCAGCGGCGCCAGCGTCCCGATGATCGGCACCAGCCACAGCAGCGGATAGTCAAAGTAGTTGCGCAGCCAGCCTCCGGCGTGGGGGATCACCCCTTTCATCAGCGGGCTGATGGCGGCATTCGGGTCAAAGGGTTGTGTGCCCACACCGGTCAGCTGAAACCCTTGCAGATCCACCAGATGCCAACCAGCCAGCAGGTAGCAGAGGCTCACCAGCGGGGCCAGCAGGATGGCGATCCCCCGTGCGCGCAGCGCAGGGGTGCCGGTCACCTTGGCTTGCAGAAAACCGGCGCCGTGCAGCAGCAACAGGCTGATGGCAGTGGCCAACACCGAGAGCAGCCAGCCCCAGTGGAAGTCGAATGCGCCATAGTGCAGACGCAGCGCCGTGTCGAAGCGGAACGGCAGCCCTTCCATCACCAGACCGATAGCCGCACCGAGGATCAGGGTCGGTATCAGGCCACCGGCCACCAGCGCCCGATCCCACCAGCGGCGCCACACCGGATCGGCCAGCTTGCTGCGATAGTCAAAGCCGACCGGACGCAAAAATAGCCCGAGCAGCAGCACCACCATGGGGATGTAAAGCCCCGAGAAGGCGGCGGCATAAACCAGCGGCCAGGCGGCGAACAGGGCACCGGCACCGGCAATCAGCCACACCTGATTGCCCTCCCACACCGGCCCCACGCTGTTGATCACCAGACGGCGGTCGTCGTCATCTTTCGACACCACCGGCAGCAGCATGGCGATGCCGAGATCGAAGCCATCCATCACGATAAAACCGACCATCATGAAGAGCACCAGCGCCCACAAGATAAGTTTCAGGGTTGCGTAATCCATCAGGCGATCCTCGCAAGTTCGGGTTGTTCACCGCTGTAGCGGCCGGTATGGAGAATGGCGGGCCCCTTGCGGATCACATGGCGCAACAGGAACAACTCCACCACCAGCAACAGGGTGTAGATGGAACAGATAGCAATGAGGCTGAACCAGAGTTGGCCCGGCTGAAGCAAAGAGACCGAGGCCGAGACCGGCAGCACATCGCTGATGGTCCAGGGTTGACGGCCGAGTTCGGCCACCAGCCAGCCCGCCTCGATGGCAATCCAGGGCAGCGGAATGCTCCAGAGCAGGGTCTTGAGCAGGCGCGGTGAGTCTTGCAGCCGGTTGCGGCAGAGCTGAACAAAGCTCACCACCATCAGCCCCAGCATGGTGACGCCAAGCCCCACCATCACCCGAAAGCCCCAGAACAGCGGCGCCACCGGCGGGATGGAGTCATCGACCGCTTTGGCGATCTCCGCCTCCCCCGCCTTGGCGATATTGCTGGCATAGGGGGTTAGCAGCATGCCGTAGCCGAGATCCTTGCCGTGCTGCTCGAAGCGGGCGCGGTTGGCCGGGGTGTCATCGCCCTGCCGGATCTGCTCGAGGGCCTCGGCCGCCACCATGCCGCTGCGAATGCGCGCCTCGTTCTGCACCTTGATATCCTTGAGGCCGGTCACCGCCTCGTCGATGGAGCGGGTAGCGATGATCCCCATCAGATACGGGATCTTGATGGCTGCGTGGGTGGTCTCGGCAGTCTGATCCGGGAAGCCGAACAGGGTAAAGGAAGCTGGCGCCGGCTCGGTCTCCCACTCCGCCTCGATGGCGGCAAGCTTCACCTTCTGCACCTCGCCGGTGCGATAGCCCGACTCATCCCCGAGCACAATGACCGAGAGGATGGCCGCCAGTCCGAAACCGGAAGCGATGGCGAAGGAGCGCAGGGCAAACTGCACCTCGGTCTTGCGCAGCAGATACCAGCTGCTCACCCCCATCACGAACATGGAGGCCGCCACATAGCCCGCCGCAACGGTGTGAACGAACTTCACCTGCGCCACCGGGTTAAAGAGCACGGCGGCGATATCCACCAGCTCCATGCGCTGGGTCAGCAGGTTGAACTCGGCCCCCACCGGGTTTTGCATCCAGCCGTTGCCGATCAGGATCCAGAGCGCCGAGAGATTGGAGCCGAGCGCCACCAGCATGGTCACCAGCAGGTGCTTGCCACGGGAGAGCTTGTCCCAGCCGAAGAAGAAGAGCCCCACCAGGGTCGATTCGAGGAAGAAGGCCATCAGCCCCTCGATGGCCAGCGGAGTACCGAAGATGTCCCCCACATAGTGGGAGTAGTAAGCCCAGTTGGTGCCGAACTGAAACTCCATGGTGATCCCCGTGGTGACCCCCATGACGAAGTTGATGCCAAACAGTTTGCCCCAGAAGCGGGTGATGTCCTGATAGATCACCTTGCCGGTCATCACATAAGCCGACTCGGCGATCACCAGGATCCAGGACAGCCCCAGCGTGAGGGGCACAAACAGGAAGTGGAACAGGGCCGTGGCGCCAAATTGCAGGCGAGACAGGCTGACCACGTCATCCGGATTGATCATGCGTCACTCTCTTTTGTTGTATTTGCCTTGCACGTTTCGTGCGTGACAAGTACATCACGGAGCATGACACCTATAACAGATGCAGTTATATTGAATTACACCTATAACAGTTGATCCAGATCATGTCCCTTTACCAGCAGTTGGCCGACCGCCTGCAAAGCCAGATCGACGATGGTATCTGGCAACCGGGGGAGCGCATCCCCTCCATTCGCCAGAGCTGCAAGACCCACGGGCTCAGCCCCATGACGGTGTTGCAGGCCTATCAACTGCTGGAGAGTCAGGGGCGGATCCTCGCCCGCCCCCAGTCCGGTTACTACGTCAAAGCCGCCTCACCACAGGTCGTGCAGCACACGCCGAGCCAGACCCACTACAGCGGCTCGGTGGATATCAACGATCTGGTGTTCGAGGTGTTGCAGGCGAGCAAATCGCGGGATCTGGTGCCCCTTGGCATGTCGGTGGCAGACCCGACCCTGTTCCCCCATCCCCAGCTCGGACGGGCCCTGGCCAGCTGCATGCGCAAACTCGATCCCTTCAGCACGGTGGCCGACCTGCCCCCCGGCAACGAAGCGCTGCGCCGCGCTATCGCCCAGCGTTACGCCAGCGACGGGGTGGCGGTCAATCCGCAGGAGATCATCATCACCACCGGCGCCATGGAGGCGCTCTCCCTCAGCCTGCAGGTGCTGACCGAGCCCGGTGACTGGGTGGTGGTGGAGTCCCCCACCTTCTATGGCGCCCTGCAAGCCATCGAGCGGCTGAAACTCAAGGCGGTGGAGATCCCGGTGATTCCGGGGGTGGGTATCGATCTGGCGCTATTGGAAGACGCCCTCACCCGTATTCCGGTCAAGGCGTGCTGGCTGATGGGCAATGTGCAGCACCCGCTGGGCCACACCATGCCAGATAGTCACAAAGCGCAGCTGATGGCGCTGCTCAACAGCCACGGGGTGCCGCTGGTGGAGGATGACGTCTATGCGGAGGTCTACTTTGGCCGCGAACGTCCCAAGCCGATCCGCCACTGGGATCAGCGTGGCGACAGCCTGCTCTGCAGCTCCTTTTCCAAGTGTCTGGCGCCGGGCTTTCGGGTCGGCTGGGTGGTGGCGGGGCCCCATGCCGAGCGGGTGCAGCGGCTGCAACTGATGTCCACCCTCTCCACCAATGTGCCGAGCCAGCTGGCGCTGGCCGAGATGCTGCGCCAGGGCGGGGTCGATGCCCACTTTCGCCGCCTGCGCCACACCCTGGCCCAGCGCCAGCAGCAGATGCGGGCGGCCCTGCAACGGCTGTTGCCGGACGAGGTGCGGATCTCCTCCCCCGATGGCGGCTACTTTCTCTGGCTGGCGCTGCCTGCCCATTTCGACAGCCGAGCCCTGCACGCCAAGGCTCTGGGCAGCGGTTTTTCAGTGGCCCCCGGCGCCCTCTTTTCCAGTCAGGGGCAACACAACCACTGCCTGCGCCTCAACAGCTCCCATCCCTGGAGCGAACAGCTGGAGCAGGCCCTCACCCGGCTGGCAGCGCTGATTGCCGCGCAGCTCGGTGAAAAGTAACGAGGCAAGGAGCCGCTGGCGAAACGAACAAAGGCCCGCAACGGGCCTTTGTAGTTGGGGAGTGACGCGCCCTGGCTCGCCATCAAAAACTGATCATCTGGCCATGATCTGCGACTGCACCTTGAAGCCCAGCGCCTCGTAGAGCGCTTGGGCGCACTCGTTGAAGGCCATCACCTCCAGCCGGATTTGCTGAGCATCACGGGCCTTGGCCCACTCATCGCAATGGGCGATCAGCGCCTTGCCAATCCCGCGGGAGCGGTGCTGCTCATCCACCACCACCGAGCCGATGCGGCAGATAGGCTGCTTGCTGAGATACGGGATTGTTTCGTTGATGTCGATCCGCGCAGTCAAAAAGCCCACCACCATGCCATCCTGCTCGGCAACGCAGAACAGACGCCCTTCCGCGCCGATAGCGCTCAGCAAAAATGCCCGCTCCTCTGGTGACGGCGGGCAGAACACCTCGGGGTAATGTGCATGGTGGATCTCTCCTATCTGCCGGTTCAGCTCGACAATGGCGTCGATATCCAGTTCGCTTGCCTTGCGTATCTCCAACGGTTGCTCCTTGCAAAAAGGGTGATGGTCCTGCGCCATCTTAGGGGCTGTGTCCCGCAATCCAAATAGGCTCATCCGTATCTTTTGACGAGCAACCTAAACAACAACGCCCCTTGAGCGGGGCGTTATCGGCAATCCATGGCGGTGAGGAATATCAGGCGGGGGCGTTAAGTTGGGCCACCTGCCGCTCGATGCTTCCCTTGAGGTTGTCATCGAGTTTGAGGGCGCGCGCCAGTTCGTCGAGATAGCCTCGCTCCATAAAGTGATCCACCTCGATGGCGAGCAGGGAGGCGAGATAGACCTCGGTGGCCAGCTCCATGTCGGTCACTTCCCGCGCCAGCGCGTGGGGATCGAGGGGGCGGGCCAGCTCGGCGTCAATCCAACGGGCGACATCGCTCTGGCCCTGTTCGGTCAGGTACTCCTGAATTTTCTGGCGCTCGGCGCCGTCGATATGGCCATCGGCCCGGGCTGCCGCCACCATGGCGCGCACCAAAAGCGCTGCGCGGGCATCCAGCGCATTGCCTTCCAGCCCACTGATGGGATGGGTGGGCTGGGCCGGTGCCGCCTGCTGGGCCTGCCAATCCTGATAGAGCTTGTAGGCCAGCCCGCCAAGGGCCGCAGCGCCCCCCACGGCAGCGGCCTTGCCACCATATTTGCGCACTTTTTTATTGCCCAGCAGCAGACCGAGCGCGCCGCCGGCCAGCGCTCCCTGCATCTGCCCCTTGCGCTTGTCTCCGCCTTCGTTGAGCCAGCCTTTGCCTGCCCCCAGCAACTGTTCCAGCATCTGTTTCATGGTGTCACTCCTGCGGCTATGTTCCCATCGATAGAGCAAGATAGTGACCCCGCCCCCCTGAATCGGGGATGAACCCTTGACCGGGCAGGCCGATGGGGCAAAGCTCAGGGAAACCCTTCAGGCAATAAGGATGTAACTGTGCCCAATCGCGAACTGACCCTGCAATTTCTGGCCGAACCCTCTGACGTCAATTTCGGCGGCAAGGTACACGGCGGCATGGTGATGAAGTGGATCGATCAGGCGGGCTATGCCTGCGCCGCCGGCTGGTGCGGCGGCTATGCGGTGACCGTCTATGTGGGGGGGATCCGCTTTTTGCGCCCCATCCAGATTGGCCAGCTGGTGGAGGTGCACGCTCAGGTGATCCACACCGGCACTACCAGCATGCATCTGGCGGTGGATGTCTACAGCCGCCACCCCACCGACACCGAGCGCCACAAGACTACCCACTGCATCATCATCTTCGTGGCGATGGATGAGCAGGGCAAACCGACCCCGGTGCCCCAGTGGCAGCCGGTGAGCGACAGCGATCTGCAGTTGCAGCAGTACGCCAAAAAGCTGATTGCCCTGCGCGAGGAGATCGACAAGGAGATGCGCCAGCACCTCTGAGCTTGGTGATTCCCCTGCCCGATAGAGGGGGCGCTTTCGGCCAACGGCGGCGCCCCTGTATAATCCCCCCTCTTCCCGCAACCGGAACCCTGCCCATGTCACTGGAAACTGCCCCACCCGAGGTGAAACTCGCGGTGGACCTTATCGAACTGCTGGAAACCAATGAGCTGGCCCCCGCACTGGTGCTGGCGGCGCTGGCCATTGTGAAACAGGATTACGAGCGCAAGCTGGCGGAGGGGAAGGATCACTGATCCCCCCGTTTTATCTTTCCGACTTCAGTTTTTCACCACATAGCCACTCACTGCGGCCCCATCACCTCGTCGCACAGGGCGATCAGGGCCGAACTCAGGCGGGTGAGCGGCTCGCCCCCGCTTCTCCCGGCATGGAGGGCCAGCTCCACCGGCGCCACCTTGGGCCACTGGGTCAGGGCCAGCTGATCGGCGGGCATCAGCCGTTTGGGTAGCAAGCTCACCCCGATCCCCGCGCTCACCGCCCCCTGCAAACTGGCGAGGCTGGCGCTGACATAGGCGATACGCCAACGCCGACCCAGACCATCAAGCGCCTCGGTCATCTGGCGCCGATAGAGCCCTTCGCTCGGGAACACCACCAGCGGCAGCGGATCCCGTTCCCGTGCGGGCCAGTCGCGACTGTCGACCCACACCAGCGGCTCGCGCCAACTGGCAAGGGGCGAACCCTTTCCCCGAGTCTGCTTGACCAGCGCCAGATCCAGCTCCCCCGCCTCGAAGCGCTGCCAGATCTCGTGGCTCAGGCCACTTTGCACCTCCAGCCGCACCTCGGGGTAGTCGCGGGCAAAGGCGGCCAGCACAGGGGGGATGGCGCCTGCGGCAAAATCCTCCGGCACCCCAAGGCTGAGCGCCACGCTCCCTTCCGTCACTTGTTCTTCGGCCTGCGCCAGCAGCGCCAGAATGCGGCGGGCCAGCCCCAGCAATTTTTCCCCCTCCGCTGTCGCCACCACCTGACGGCCAGCGCGATCCAGCAGTGGGCAGCCGAGCTGCTGCTCAAGGCGGCGGATCTGCTGGCTGATGGTGGATTGGGTCAGATGGACCCGTTCACCGGCGCGGGTAAAGCTGCCGGTGTCGATAATGGCGACAAAACTGCGCAGTAACAGGGGATCCAGCATGGGGCGCTCCATTTATAAACTCACTGAAACCCATTCTATCATTTAATTTCCAAATGATTTTCGACCCCGCTAGGCTGGCGTTTTTGCCTCCTTTGACGGTGATCTGCCATGTTCAGCCCCGATGACTCCGCGTCCCGAATCCCCCCTGGTTCTCCCAGAACCGGAAACTGCACCCGATGAATCAACGAAATGCGGGTCATCCCGCAGGCCAGACCGCCCTGCTGGCGCTGGTGATCCTGATTGGCCTGAATCTGCGCCCCTTTCTTACCGCCATCGGCCCGCTGAGCGGCGAGATTGGCCGCGCCCTGTCGCTGGGGATGGACACCCTCGCCTGGCTTACCCTGTTGCCGCTCTGGCTGATCGGGATTGGCGTGCTGCTCACCCCCAGCCTGCGTCGGCGCGCCAGTGCGTGCCAACTATTGGGGGCGGCCCTGCTGCTGCTCGGCATTGGCAGCGCCATCCGCTTCGATGCCCAAAGCGGCAGCTTGCTGATCGCCAGTGCTGCGCTTTGTGGATTGGGGTCGGCACTGGTGCAGGGAGTGCTACCGGCGCTGATCAAGCAGGCCTTCGCCCACAAGGTACCGCTGGTGATGGGGATCTTCTCCGCCTGCATGATGGGGGGCGGAGCACTGGGGGCCAGCCTCACCCCAAGGCTGGCGGCGAGCCTCGACTGGTCGCGGGCACTGGCGCTCTGGAGCCTGCCGCTGCTGCTGGCCCTCGTCTGGCTGGTGTGGAAAGTGCGTCTGCCAAGCACCGCCGCTGTCGCAATCCCCCACGGCGAACAGCGGCTGATCACCCTGCCCCGCAGCTGGTTGCTGATCGTCTGCTTTGGCATCATCAACAGTGGCTACGGCATCGTCGTGGCCTGGCTGGCCCCCGCCTATATGGCGCAGGGCTGGAGCGCCGCGCAGGCGGGCGAACTGGTCGCCTGGCTGGCACTGGCCCAGACCGCCAGCGGCCTCGGTCTGCCGCTGCTGGCGGCGCGCAGTCTGGATCGGCGACCGTGGATGGGCCTTGCCATCGCCATGCAGCTGGCGGGATTTGGCGGTCTCTGGCTGGCGCCAGCCAGCGCCCCCATTCTCTGGTGCATGCTGTGCGGTGCCGGTCTTGGCGGCAGCTTTTCGCTCATCATGGTGATAGCGCTCGATCACCTGCCCGCCCCGCGCCGCGCGGGCACCCTGAGCGCCCTGATGCAGGGCTTCGGCTTTATGCTGGCGGCCACCGGCCCCTGGGTGGCGGCACGGCTCTATCACTATGTGGGCGACTTTGCGGCCGCCTGGCAGTGGCAACTGGGAGGATTGCTACTGATGAGCCTGCTGGTAGTGCGCCTCGACCCGCGCCACTACCCCCGCGTCATGCGGTTACCGACCGCCAGCGAGCCGACCATCTCGGCGCCCCTCCCAACCAGCTCTGCAGTCCAAAACAACACACCGGCCTGAGGCCGGTGTGTTGGGGATAGCAGTGTTGAGGATCACAAGACGAGGCTGACGCCACTCAGGGGAGCAACTTAGCGCCCCTTCTTCTGCCGTCCGGTGTTAGCGGTGCGCGGCTTGCCAGCGGCCGGTTTGCCACCCTTGAGTGACCCTTTACCAGCACCACCTTTATTGGCAACACCTTTGCCAGCGCCACCCTTACCCACCGGCAGCTTCTTCTCGAAGGCTTCCGGGCCCGGCACATTGGGGCGCCCGCCAATCTCGTGATCGTCATCGCGGCGCGGCTTCTTGCCCTGCCCCGGTTTGGCGCTTTGCGCCGCAGGAGCCTTGGCCGCCTTGGGTTTGTCGCCTTTGGCCGGTTTCACCTCGGAGGAGGAGTCCTCAATCAGCTTGAACAGATCGATCAGCTCGTCGTCGGTGAGATCGCGCCACTCGCCTACCGGCAGCCCCTTGAGGCTGACGTTCATGATGCGGATGCGCTCCAGCTTGGTCACTTCAAAACCGAAGTGCTCGCACATGCGGCGGATCTGGCGGTTAAGCCCCTGCACTAGCGTGATGCGAAAGACGAACGGCGCCTCTTTCTTCACCTTGCACTTCTTGGTCACAGTACCGAGGATCGGCACCCCGGCCGCCATGCCGCGCACAAACTCGTCGGTCACCGGCTTGTCGACGGTCACCAGATACTCTTTCTCGTGATCGTTGCCCGCCCGCAGGATCTTGTTGACCAGATCGCCGTGGTTGGTGAGAAAAATCAGCCCCTGCGAATCCTTGTCGAGCCGCCCGATGGGGAAGACCCGGGTGCTGTGGTTGACGAAATCGACGATGTTGTCCTTCTCGCCCGCCTCAGTGGTACTGACGATGCCCACCGGCTTGTTGAGGGCGATCAGCACCAGACTGTCCGCCTCGCGCGGCTCGATCACCTGACCGTTCACCTTGACCAGATCGCCAACCTGCACCTGATCACCGATCCCGGCCCGCTTGCCGTTGATAAAGACGTGGCCCTGCTCGATAAAGCGGTCGGCCTCGCGGCGCGAGCAGATGCCGCTCTCGCTGATGTATTTGTTCAGGCGCATGGATTCGTTAGCCAGCATGGATCACCTGCCACAGGGTCTGGGCCGCGCCCGGTTGTGCCATCGCCTGTTCCGGCTGCGCCGGGGAGGCTGTCTGCTGCATCAGCCAATTCACTACGTCAAAGTTCTGCATACCATTCCATCTTCAAAAAAGGCCAATGCCAGCTTATCCATCAAAAAACGCCGCTACAGTAGCATAATTGCCCCCTTTCAGGGGCAGATAGTTGCAAGGTCGCAGCGCCCAAGCGGGCATCCGCGGACAAGTTCACGCCGCCAGATGGCCCGCGATGCAGCCTTCGAACGGCCAGCCTGATGCCAACGGCGTGATCAGGCGCCCACAGCCAGCGCGGCCGAACGCCATCAACTATACATATCACCTTGTTTCCATTAGGCTTTAAGCCGGTTGGCTGCGCCCAATGTGCTGCGCCAAACTCGCCCGCCCAGAGGCGGCCCCCACCCTATCGCCAAGGATTGCACCATGCTGGCTCACACTCGCCGCCTTGTTCGCCGTGCTCTGCTGACCCTGTTGCTGCTGTTGCTGACTGCATGGGCGGTGATCGCCTACTTCGCCTGGCAGGCAGCGCCGCTGCAGCTGTGGCACACAGTGGTGCCCCCCGAACTCAGTGTCGATGAGCTCGATAGCAGCGACTGGCAAGCCTATCTGACCCGCGAAGCAGAGCTGTTCGAGCTGGTGGCCAGCGAGGTGGTCGCCAAGACGCCGCCAGCACAGCAACTAGCCAGCAATCGCTACTATCAGGACGCCCCCATCAATCCCGCCCGCTTTCAGCAGAACTGGAACCGCTCCTACCTGCTGCGCCCCGAGGGGGAAGTCAAAGGAGTGGCGGTGCTGCTGCACGGCCTGACCGACTCGCCCTACAGCCTGCGCCATCTGGCCAGACGCTATCAGCAGCAGGGCTTTATCGCGCTGGGACTGAGGATCCCCGGTCACGGCACCGTGCCCGCTGGCCTCGTGGATGTGGATTGGGAGACCTGGCTGGCCGCTACCCGATTGGCGGTGCGGGAGGCCAGATTGCTGGCACCGGGCAAGCGGCCGCTGCATCTGGTGGGCTTTTCCAACGGCGGTGCGCTGGCGGTGAAATATGCGCTCGATGCGCTAGCCGACCCGAGCGGCACGCTGGCAAAACCGGATCGGCTGGTGCTGATCTCCCCGATGATCGGGGTGACCCGCTTTGCCCGCTTCGCCGGGCTCAAGGCCGTGCCTGCCCTGCTGCCCGCCTTTGCCAACGCCGCCTGGCTCGACACCATGCCGGAGTTCAACCCGTTCAAGTACAACTCGTTTCCGGTCAACGGCGCGCGCCAGTCCTATCGCCTGACCCACGCCATCCAGCAGCAGGTACGCCAACTGGCCGCCAGTGGCGAGCTGGCGGCGTTTCCCCCCGCCCTCACCTTCCAGTCGGTGATGGACTACACCGTCAGCACCCGCTCCATCATTGCCGATCTCTACCACTACCTGCCGGCCAACGGCAGCGAACTGGTGCTGTTTGATATCAACCGCAGCACCCTGTTTGGCCCGCTGATGAGCTCGGCCTCCGAGCTGGCGCTGCACCGCTTGCTGCCAAACGCCCCCGGGCACTATCGCCTCACCGTGGTGGGCAACGTCGAGCCAACCTCCCCCGCGACGCAGGCCAGAACGCTGGCCAGCGCCGACCAGCCTGAGCAAGTTCACCCGCTGGGTATCGATTATCCCAAGGAGATCTACTCACTCTCCCACGTGGCGCTCCCCTTCCCGATGGACGACGCCCTCTATGGCATGGCGGCGCGCCCGGAGCAGCGGGAGCAATACGGCATCAATCTCGGCGGTCTGGCCCTGCGCGGCGAGCGCGGCGTGCTGATCGTCAACCCCGGCGCCCTCACCCGCACCTCCTCCAACCCCTTCTACCCCTATCTGCAGCAGCGGGTGATGGAGACCCTCACCGCCCCTCCCGTCGTCCGGCCTGCCGCCGTACCCCCTGCCAGCAGTGGTCAACCTGATGCGGCCTATCAGGCAGAAGTGGAGCAGTTTTTACAGGAGAGCGATGAGAGCAGCGCGCCTTTCTAGGGTGTCTCTGGAGAATCGGCAAAGAGCCACTGGCGCTGGGTCGATGGCGATACAAGAAAGGGGCCGTCAATTGACGGCCCCTTTCTATTGATGATGGCTATGGGAGTGATGGCTTGGTGGGCTCAGGTATAGATGCTGACTTCTATCAGGTTCTGATCCGGATCGAGGAAATAGAGTGACTCTGATAGGTGTTACACCGTCAGGCGCCGCGCCAGCCCTGTCAGGGATAACGGCTCACTTCTATCAGATTCTGGTCAGGGTCGAGGAAGTAGATGGATTCTATCGGCCCGCAGGCGTCACTTTTGGTCACCGGCCCCTCGACAATCTCCACCCCGTGGCAGGCAAGCTGGGCCATCACCTGCTCCAGCGGCCAGCGGGTGATAAGGCAGACATCCCCCGACCCCACCTGCGCCCGATTGCGCGGCTCCTGCCCAAGCAGTTGCAGATTGATCTTCTGGTTGCCAAACCCTACCGCCCGGCGCCCCGCACCGAAGGTGATGGCCTCCATATTGAGCACCGAACTGTAAAACGCCACGGCCCGTTCGATATCACTGACCGTCAATACCAGATGGTCGATATGGCTGATCATGGTTACCTCCTGGTGGTGATCTGGCTGATGTGACCGACATATGCCCGCAAGCATCCGACTGTTACCGCCACGGCGGGCAACCCCATCTTACCCGACAAGGGAGAGCCCATGTGTGCCGTGGCGCGCAAAGAGGGCGCAAACGTTCTGGTCAAATAAATTCGCGTTACTGCACCGCTGCGCACGCTTTGTCACGCTGGGCCAGCAGGGCTTCATCGTCACTGTCCATTGCCGCCAGAATCGCCTGATTGCAGGCGCGCTCCACCAGCTTGGCAGGACTCTGCTTGGCATCCCCAATCTCTGCAATCATCGGCCGATAACTGATGGCAGCCGAGCAGTACATGGTGCGAAATTTGGGCAGTTGCCAACTGCTGTCATCCTGCCGGGTCAAGTCATCACACAGCTTGTGAAACAGGGCGGACGCCTTGACCGTGCACTGGCTAAAACGCCGAACATCCTGCTCGTAGGAACGACAAACGCTCGGCTGCTGGATCTGCCACAGCTGAAAAGAGAACGGGACCGACTCCCCCTCATACTGCACCACCAGCGTCTTGGCCTCGGTGCCATAGATATCCGCAACCTGCTGCTGTACCAGATTGAGGTAAGCCGAAAAAAGATAGGAAACCGGATCCATCACCACCTCCCTGTGGTTGTTACTGCCGCGCTCTCTTACCGAAAACCAGGGCGATCTTCAAACGAGTAACAGGCGACAACAGCTTACTGATTTGGTTGGAAAAAATGATACTCTTCTCGCCACCCTCATGTACAACGTTCAAGGCTAAAGTGCGATGCAACAATGCGGTATTTATGAACAGCTCATTACTCAACTGCTGACATCTCGACTCGACCGCGCGCGCTTTTACGTAGGGGAACGCCAACTTGAACCTGCCGAAGCGGCAGTTTGGTTATCCAGATTTCTGAGCCGGGTTTTGGAATATGCGGTGGGTTCGGTCACTGGAGAGGATCAGCTGCAACGGCAGATCGAGCTGGCTAACCAGTTATTGCTTTGGCTAAAGGATCGCACCCAAGACCCAGACTTTATTGGCGAGAACCTCATCGATAGTCAGGGGAAAATTCTGACCGCGCTCTACCAGTTGGATAACCCCATCTCCGCCAATTTAAAGCAATATGCCGAGGATATTTTCCCTCTGACAGGTCTCACTCAGAGCGAACTGTTTTGTGGCAGCAATGCGGGTTTGTCGATGGAGTCGGAGATTAAACGGGAGATATTATCTGCAGATAACATCTGCTGGCTGGTCTCATTTATCAAATGGGCAGGTATCCGGATTTTCCGTCATGAGCTGGAAGAGTTCACTCGCAGCGGCCGCCAATTAAAAGTAATTACTACCTCTTATATGGGGGCGACCGACGCCAAGGCAGTTGAATTTTTAGCCAGCCTCCCAAATACCGAAGTCAAACTCAGCTATAACACCCAGCGCGAGCGGTTGCATGCCAAGAGCTATCTCTTTTGCCGAAATACCGGCTTTCATACCGGCTATATAGGTTCCTCCAATCTCTCTCACTCTGCCCTCACCAGCGGCTTGGAGTGGAACCTAAAAATCACCTCGCAAGAGATCCCTCATATTATCGAGAAATCCCTGAGTACCTTTGAAACCTATTGGGAATCCGATGATTTTGAGCTGTTTGATGGCAAGCTCGAAAGCCGTACGAAATTGCAGCATGCACTGCAAGAGGCCCGTGGAGATGGGGACAAAAATAGCCCCGCCTATTTCTTTGATATCACGCCGTTTCCCCATCAACTAAATAGCTGTTCCGAATAGTAGATCACCGGAGGAAGGGAACTCAGTCCAGTTTGTGCGATCTGATTAGTCGCTAAACAAAACAAGCCACACCCAAAGGACTGAGTTGATGCCTATCCTACCACCTCTGCCACGACCACAACGGCGCCGCATTCACAAAATCATCCATGCCACCCGTGATAAAGGACATGCTCGTCGCTTGATGGCCATCTTGCTGTTACATGAAGGACGCACGATCACCGATGTTCATCACCTTACCGGCGCTGCGCGCTCGACCATCGGTCGTTGGCTTCGGTGGTATCGAGATGAAGGCATAGATGCGCTAGAAGCCTTACCGGCTGGCCGTGCCCCAGTCTTACCTATCGCCAAGATTGTCACCTTACTGGTGCTGCTCATGCAGTTTTCTCCGCAAGATTTTGGTTATCAGCGCAGCCGTTGGTGTACTGAACTATTGGCTATAAAAATCAATCGGTTAACAGGGCTCAATGTGGCAGCCTCCACGCTCCGCCGATGGTTACCTCGTATGGGCATTGTCTGGCGCAGGCCCGTGCCGACCTTGCGGATAAAAGACCCAGCCTATCAGGAAAAAATGGCGAATATCGACGCCGCGCTGGCCCGCTGTGATGCCGATAATCCGGTGTTTTATGAGGATGAAGTCGATATAGACCTCAATCCCAAATTAGGAGCCGACTGGATGTTCAGAGCGCAGCAAAAGCGGGTTGTCACACCGGGGCAGAATGCCAAGCATTATCTGGCAGGCGTTCTCCACGCAGGCAACGGAAGGGTACTTTACGTCAGCGGGATCAAGAAAAACTCATCGCTGTTTATTGCCATGCTGGAAAAGCTGCGCCACCACTACCGACGAGCCAAAACCATCACGTTGATCCTCGATAACTACATCATTCACAAAAGCAAACAGACCGAGCGATGGTTGAAGAAGAATCCCAAGTTCTGCCTGGTGTTCCAGCCAGTTTACAGCCCTTGGGTTAATCACATAGAACGGCTATGGCACAAGTTACATGAAACCATCACGCGCAATCATCAATGCAGAGGGATGGCAAACCTGCTGGCCCGAGTGAAACACTTCATGGATACCGTGTCTCCTTTCCCGGGGAATGGCTATGGCACAGCGAAGGTGTAGCACTATTGGGATCAGTTATTTA
>NZ_JBFOCU010000060.1:0-2125 GCF_040907945.1 Aeromonas sp. s11
ACCATCGGCCACGTTGACCACGGTAAAACCACCCTGACTGCAGCTATCACCAACGTGCTGGCCAAGCACTTCGGTGGTAAAGCTTTCGCCTTCGACCAGATCGACAAGGCACCGGAAGAGCGTGAGCGTGGTATCACCATCAACACCTCCCACGTAGAATACGACACCGCTACCCGTCACTACGCCCACGTAGATTGCCCGGGTCACGCCGACTACGTTAAAAACATGATCACCGGTGCTGCCCAGATGGACGGCGCGATCCTGGTAGTAGCAGCGACTGACGGCCCGATGCCGCAGACTCGTGAGCACATCCTGCTGGGTCGTCAGGTTGGTATCCCGTACATGATCGTGTTCATGAACAAGTGTGACATGGTTGATGACGAAGAGCTGCTCGAACTGGTTGAGATGGAAGTTCGTGAACTGCTGACCGAGTACGACTTCCCGGGTGATGACCTGCCGGTAGTTCGTGGTTCCGCACTGAAAGCGCTGGAAGGCGACGCTCAGTGGGAAGAGAAGATCATCGAGCTGGCTGGCCACCTGGATACCTACATCCCGGAGCCGGAGCGCGCGATTGACCAGCCGTTCCTGATGCCTATCGAAGACGTATTCTCTATCGCTGGCCGTGGTACTGTAGTTACCGGTCGTGTAGAGCGCGGTATCGTTAAAGTAGGTGAGACCGTAGAAATCGTTGGTATCAAAGATACCGTTTCTACCACCTGTACCGGTGTTGAAATGTTCCGCAAACTGCTGGACGAAGGTCGTGCAGGCGAGAACATCGGCGCGCTGCTGCGTGGTGTTAAGCGTGAAGACGTAGAGCGTGGTCAGGTACTGGCCAAGCCAGGTTCTATCAAGCCGCACACCAAGTTCGAATCTGAAGTGTACGTACTGTCAAAAGAAGAAGGTGGTCGTCATACCCCGTTCTTCAAAGGCTACCGTCCGCAGTTCTACTTCCGTACTACCGACGTGACCGGTACCATCGAACTGCCGGAAGGCGTAGAGATGGTAATGCCGGGCGACAACATCAAAATGGTTGTTACCCTGATTGCTCCGATCGCGATGGACGACGGCCTGCGTTTCGCTATCCGTGAAGGTGGCCGTACCGTAGGTGCCGGTGTTGTAGCTAGCGTAATCGCCTAATCGATTCGTTATATACAAACATGAAAAGGGGTGGCTTCGGCCACCCCTTTTATTTTTGGGGCTATTTATGGCCTGTGAGATACTGGGCAAAACCATTGATAGAGGTAGTTTCCGTGAGCAACCCTGCCATTTTTCTGGATCGTGACGGTGTCATCAATGAAGACACTGGCTATGTCAGTCAGGTCGATGATTTCCATTTTCTGCCCGGAGTCATAGACGCCCTGCAGCTCCTCAAAAAGAAAGGCTATCTGCTGGTCGTCGTAACTAACCAGTCCGGAATCGCCCGCGGCTACTTCAGTGAAGATGACTTCATGAATCTGACGGAATGGATGGATTGGTCACTGGCTGATCGGGATGTGGATCTCGATGGCATCTACTTCTGTCCCCATCATCCGGATCACGGCGCCCCCTGTGATTGCCGCAAACCGGAGCCAGGCATGCTGCTGTCGGCGCAACAGGAACTGGGGATCGACATGAGTCGTTCCTATATGGTGGGTGATAAGCCTTCCGATCTAAAAGCTGCCGTCAATGCCGGGGTCGGTCACAAGATCATGGTCAGAACCGGTAAGCCGGTGACCGAGACGGGTAGTGCGCTGGCCGATGCTCTCTATGACAATCTGCACGATTTTGCCGTTGCGGTGCCTGCAGTGAGCTGATTTCGCCGGTTTAACATGCAAGTTGGTGGCTTTGTGAGCGAACGAACAGTGTAAGCCATCTTTTTGCAATTATCTGCTTGCCAGAAAGAATCTGTTCCCTATAATGCGCCTCCATCGACAGGGCAAGCGGCAACGCAGAAAGCCAAGTCGATAACCTCGAAAAGCCTTTGAAAATAAGGCTTGACTCGAGAAGGCGGTTGAGTACAATCCCACTCCCGCAGCAACGAACTGTTGCGTCGCTCTTTAACAATTTGAATCAAGCAATCTGTGTGGGCACTCACAGCATCGAGCATCAAAAACAATTTTTGATTTTCAATGTCTGGTGAAGTGAC
>NZ_JBFOCU010000061.1:0-213459 GCF_040907945.1 Aeromonas sp. s11
GCGACGCAACAGTGTGTTGCTGCGGGAGTGGAATTCTACTCAACCGCCTTCTCGAGTCAAGCCTTATTTTCAAAGGCTTTTCGAGGTTATCGACTCAGGCTTTGCGTTGCCGCTTGCCCTGTCGATGGAGGCGCATTATAGGGAACAGATTCTTTCTGGCAAGGCTAAATTGCATGTTTTTTTGATAAAACCGCACAACCGTTCAAACAACAAACAAAAAGAAGAAAGTTCGAGCTAAATCACACATTCTGGAGGCAGATGACAGGCAAGCCCCCTCTCAACTCATATAAGCCATTTCGGATTGTTGACGTGCTAGCCAAAGCTCCTCCATCTCCAACAAGGTTTGATAGATTTTCTCCGCCTGCTCTGGTCGGCTGAACAGATAGCCCTGCCCATACAAGTGGATATCGGTCAGAGATCGCAATACATCCAACTGCGCCTGTGTCTCAATCCCTTCACACACCAGACTCTTGCCCAGCATCGACCCCATCCGACAAATATTGGCGACCAGTTCGGATGCCTCCATTGAGGTGTCAATGCCCTGTATAAAGGAGCGGTCGATCTTCACTTTGCTGACCGGTAACTTTTGCAGATAACTCAAAGATGAATAACCAGTACCAAAATCGTCCAATGCTAACAGCACCCCCTGCTGATTGAGATCCTGCATCAGTTGCAGCGAGTTCTTCACTTCCCGCATGGTGGTATCTTCCGTGACCTCCAAGACCAGGCTACGGGCAGGCAGGTGGTGCTCCATCAATGCCTTGGCCACCAATTTGAGCAAATTACGCTGGTACATGCCTGGCGAGATATTCACACACATTTGCAGATCAACCATACCAAGCTGGTGCCACTGATAGAGCTGCTCGCAAGCGGTGTTCAGCACCCAGCTCCCAACCCGTTCGGCAAGCTGGAACTCCTCAGCCACAATGATCACTTCGTTTGGCGGAATGAAGCCGAGTTCCGGATGCCGCCAGCGCAGCAGAGCCTCGACAGCTTCACAGCGGCCACTCTCTAGATTGACGATGGGTTGGTAATAGAGTTCCAGCGCATTGTGTTCCAGCGCCATGATCATGTCCGACGCCAGATGTTTGCGCCGCGCCGTCTCGTTGAGCAGGGAGTTATCGTAAATCACATAGGGGACATGGGTCTTGCGACTATGGAACAGGGCTTGCTCCGCTCGACTCAACAGCTCCTGAGTCTTGTCGCTGTCCATCGGATAGAAGGCAATGCCAATCCCGACTTCAAGCCGGAAGGGATAGTTGTCATAGACGATGTCTTGCTTCAGCGCATGCAGCAATCGCGCTACCAGCTCCCTGACCTGACGCAGATCGCTGCTGCCACGCTGGATAATGGCAAATTGATCCCCCCCCAGACGTCCGCTCCACTCGCCCTCTTCACAGAGCACTCTGATCCGGGTGGCAAACTCACAAAGCAGATAATCACCGGTGTCATAGCCAAACTTGCTGTTGATATCTCTGAAGTCGTTGATATCGACCAGCACCAGCCCAAACGGCACTTCCTGTGTGGCGTACAGCTCCATCCGCTCCAGCAGAGCAACCCGATTGGACAACCCGGTCAGCGGATCCCGTCTGGCCGCTCTGAAATGACGACGCCCTTCATATATAAGCAGCATGCTGAGCAGCAACACTGACATGACCAGACCGGAGACCATCAGCAACAAGGCATTGCGCAATTGGCCAAAATGGCGATCGTTCTCGGAATAGACGTTAATGTTCTTCTGCATCACAGAAGCGAGGGAGTAGGAGAGCGGCTCTTGCAGCGGGGCAAGGCGCATCATGATCTGCTGATAGTCAGATGCCCCGCTTTGCAACTTGGTGATGTCGGGCTCTATTTGGCGAATATTGGTTTCAATCAGCTGCACCAGACGCAAGGTTTTCTGCTTGTCCTGCATGCTCTTGCGCAGCTGGCCGCTCAACAGGATGGGCGTTCTGCTCCAGAGAATGTCATAACGCAACATCAAGGTGTCATGATCAATCCCGCCATAGTGATAGACCTCTACCGCATTGAGGAAACGCCCGAGCTCCAGCTGCAACTGCATCAGCGCCCAGGAGACATCATAGGTGTATTTCTCCATCGCTCTGGTCGCATTCTGGATCTGCATCAGGCAATAGAGAGTGCTCCCGGTAAACAACAGGATGGATACATACAGAATGACGAGCAGTGGCCACGCCCTGGTCTTTCCTTTCACCCCATGCTCCCGTGCGGTTTTTATCAGTGCTGAATGTCTATCAAATCCAGCTGCCAGATCATCATGTCGGTATATTCGGATCGCTTCAATTCCGGATATTGATCAAGAGGCAGCATAAACCAGACCGGCCCCTTGTCACGCACCCGCATGACAGCACCATTGTCTTCCCATGCGAGAATGGGCTCGTATTTGGCAACCTTGTCCCATTCAATGCGGATCTGGAAACTGTTCAGTGCCGTCAACGTAATGGTCTTGCCATCCGCACCAACTGCAGCCAATACATCGGCCAATTTTGGGCCTCTGTAGGTATGCGGCTTATCCACCCACGGGTTGCCGGTCACTATTTCATGTTGCGGCAGAGCCTGTAGTTTTGCCAGATCAAACAACACCTTGCCATCAACTTCGTCTGCCGACCTGATGTTACCACCGACTTTCAGGATCACCGGCCCAGTCAGCGCCTCAGCAGCCATCACCGGCATGATGACCAATGAACACAGTAGTGTCAGCCAACCAAACATTTTCATATCTCCCCCAGATTTGCTGTCTCAACAGACTCAGTTTAGCCAGATATAAAAAAACGGCTCGCCTTGAGCGAGCCGTTTGTCAAACAGAGCAAGGGGGATGATTACATCATGCCCATGCCACCCATGCCGCCCATGTCAGGCATTGCAGGGGTATCTTTCTTCGGCAGTTCGGTGACCATGCACTCGGTGGTGATCATCAGACCGGCGATGGAAGAGGCAAACTGCAGGGCGGAACGGGTTACCTTGGTCGGATCCAGGATGCCCATGGCCAGCATGTCGCCATACTGTTCGCTGTAAGCGTTGTAACCAAAGTTGCCTTCGCCGTTCTTCACTGCGTTGGCAATGACGGAGGCTTCCTCACCGGCGTTGATAACGATTTGACGCAGCGGGGCTTCCATGGCGCGCAGGGCAACCTTGATACCGACGTTCTGGTCTTCGTTGTCACCACGCAGACCAGCCAGTTTGGCAGCAACGCGAACCAACGCAACACCACCACCGGCAACCACACCTTCTTCAACCGCGGCGCGGGTAGCGTGCAGGGCATCTTCAACGCGGGCTTTCTTCTCTTTCATCTCGACTTCGGTGGCTGCGCCAACCTTGATCACGGCAACACCGCCAGCCAGCTTGGCTACGCGCTCTTGCAGCTTCTCACGATCGTAGTCGGAAGAGGTCTCTTCGATCTGCTGACGGATCTGGGCAACACGGCCTTCGATCACACCGGCATCACCCACGCCATCGATGATGGTGGTGTTCTCTTTGGTGATGACGATGCGCTTGGCACGGCCCAGATCTTCCAGCGTCGCTTTTTCCAGCTCCATGCCAACTTCTTCAGAGATGACGGTACCGCCAGTCAGTACGGCGATATCCTGCAGCATGGCCTTGCGACGGTCACCGAAGCCAGGCGCCTTGACGGCAGCCACTTTCACGATACCGCGCATGGTGTTGACCACCAGAGTCGCCAGGGCTTCGCCTTCCACGTCTTCAGCAACAATCAGCAGCGGCTTGCCAGCTTTGGCAACGCCTTCCAGCACCGGCAGCATTTCGCGGATATTGGAGACTTTCTTGTCAACCAGCAGGATGAAAGGGTCGTCCAGTTCAACGGAACCGGTCTCTTGCTTGTTGATGAAGTAGGGGGACAGGTAGCCGCGGTCGAACTGCATACCTTCAACAACTGCCAGCTCATCTTCCAGACCCTGACCATCTTCAACGGTGATGACGCCATCGCGACCCACTTTGTCCATGGCTTCGGCAATCAGCTTGCCCACTTTCTCGTCGGAGTTGGCGGAGATGGTGCCAACCTGAGCGATGGCATTGCTGTCGGCACACGGCTGGGACAGCGCCTGCAGCTCGGCAACAGCAGCCACAACGGCCTTGTCGATACCGCGCTTCAGATCCATCGGGTTCATACCGGCGGCAACGGCTTTCAGACCTTCGTTGACGATAGCCTGAGCCAGAACGGTTGCAGTAGTGGTACCGTCACCGGCGGCATCGTTCGCCTTGGAAGCCACTTCCTTGACCATCTGGGCGCCCATGTTCTGGAACTTGTCTTCCAGCTCGATTTCGCGCGCAACAGAAACACCATCTTTAGTGATGGTCGGGGCGCCGAAGGACTTGTCCAGCACCACGTTGCGGCCTTTCGGGCCCAGAGTCACCTTGACGGCATCAGCCAGGATGTTTACGCCTTCCAGCATCTTGATGCGGGCTTCGTTACCAAACTTAACGTCTTTAGCTGCCATTTTTCTTCAATCCTTAAATCAATTCGGGGAAAAGGAGGATGGATTACTCTTCGACAATCGCCAGGATGTCGGTTTCGGAGAGGATCAGGACGTCCTGACCATCCAGCTTCTCGGTCTTCACACCGTAGCCTTCGTTGAAGATAACCTTGTCACCAACCTTCACGGCCAGCGCTTTGACTTCGCCATTATCCAGGATGCGACCAGTCCCCACGGCAAGCACTTCACCACGGGTGGACTTCTGGGCCGCAGTACCAGTCAAGACGATACCGCCGGCAGATTTGGCTTCAGCTTCGATGCGCTTGATGATGACGCGGTCGTGCAGTGGACGAATTTTCATCGATAACTCTCCCAAAATGAGTCTCATTGTTGCTTTGAGGAATGGCCGTTCCAGGCCAAATTAGATATGTCCCTGATGTGGGGCAGAGTTGCTAACCCTTCAAGGGCAAATACAAAAAAAATTTTTTCACGTACTATAAACATCTTCGATGGTTCAGCCATGTCCGCACTCTGGAGCAAGGTCGGTTCAAGCCGCCCGGTTTCCATGCCAGAACCTTCAAAGCCAGCTGTAGAGACGAGCCCTTGACCCGCACCAACCCCATGCTGACAGCCCCTATTCCGGTCGTACTGCGCCAGATGACGGGCCCCATGATCTTCGGCATCATCGCCATTCTGGCCTTCAATCTGGTCGATACCTTTTTTATCGGTATGCTGGGAACCGAAGCTCTGGCTGCCATCAGTTTTACCTTTCCTGTCACTTTTGTGGTTACCTCGCTGGCGATGGGATTGGGCGCCGGATTGTCAGCGGTGATCGGTCATACCCTGGGGCAGGGCAAACACGATGAGGCGGCCCATCTCGCCACCGACAGCCTGTTTCTGGCGGTGATCATGGTAGCCCTGCTCTCCGCGGGGGGCGCTCTCACCATCAAACCCCTGTTTACCCTGTTGGGGGCCAGTGCCGAGCTTATCTCTCTCATCCATGACTACATGCTGATCTGGTATCTCACCGTCCCCATGCTGGTGCTGCCCATGGTGGGCAATGCCGCCATACGGGCGACCGGCGATACCAAAACCCCCAGTCTGGTGATGGCAGTAGCCGGGTTGGTCAACGGGGTGCTGGATCCTCTGTTGATCTTCGGCATCGGCCCCTTTCCCGAATGGGGGATCCGTGGGGCCGCCATCGCGACTTCTATCTCCTGGTTGATGGCGATGCTGGTCAGCCTCTATATCCTGCGTCATCGGGAGGGCTTGCTACTGTGGCGCCTCTCGCCGCGGGCCCGGTTGCTGACCCACTGGCGGGCCTTGCTCCATGTCGCCGTCCCCGCCTCTTTTACCAATATGCTCAACCCCTTGGCCAATGCGGTGCTGATGACGATCTTTGCGGGCCTGGGTACCGAGGTGGTGGCGGCTTACGGTGCCGCGTCGCGGGTCGAGGCGCTGCTGCTGATTGTGATGATGGCCCTTGCCTCCGTGCTGGCCCCTTTCATCTCGCAAAACTGTGGCGCCGGCAATCCGGCCCGCGCCAAAGCTGCACTGCAGAGCTGCATGAGTTTTGCGTTGCTTTTCCAGCTCGCCATCTATGGCCTGACCTGGCTACTGGCGCCACTCATCGCCAACCTGTTCAGCGATCATCCACAGGTCATCCGCCTGATTATTCTCTATCTGCATCTAGTGCCGATCGGTTACGGATTTCAGGGCATGGTGATGCTGCTGGCCTCGGCACTCAATGGCGTGAGGGCATCCAGTATTTCGTTCTTGTTCAACGGATTGCGGCTGTTTGGTTTTCTGTTGCCAGGAGCCTGGCTGGGGGCAAAGCTGGGAGGAGAACAGGGGATATATCTGGGGATACTGCTGGCCAATCTGGCGGCGGGCACCCTCGCATGGTGGTATGCCCGACACCGCTTCGAGGCCTTGTGCCATCAGGGCAAACCCTGATTCAGTCACTCGCCTCGGGTTTTCGTCGCGTCGATTACTCTTTACGCTCAAATTCGCCTTCGATAGTGGTGCCGCCCTGCTTGGCGTTCCCCAGATGATCATCGGACGGTGCGCTGCCAAACGGGGATTGAGTACGCTGGAAACCGCCCATCTGCATCCGGAACTGGTTGCTGCCGATCAGCTTGTCAGCCAGTTTGTTGCGCAGCCAGGGTTGCAGCAACAGCACACCGAAAATGTCGGTCACGAAACCCGGGATAATCAGCAGCAAGCCGGCCAACGCCAGCATCATGCCTCCCATCACCTCGCGGCCCGGCATCTCGCCCATCTGCATCTTTTGCTGGGCGCTGAACAGGGTCTTGATCCCTTCACTGCGCACCAGCGAGGAGCCCAATACAGCAGTCAGAATGAGCAAGCCGACAGTCGGCAGCGCCCCGATTACCGAGCCGACCTCGATCATCACGGTGAGCTCCAGCACAACCAGACCCACCAACAACAAAAACAACTTGCCCATATCCACTCCAGCACCGGTAAATTGAGAAAAAGTGGCGCCCATCCAACGATGGCCGGAGGCGATTTTGCCGCCCCGTCATCACCACTTTCTGCCCTGAATAAATGGGGGCAGCCCCCCTCTTTTCAAGTTGGTCAACTGACTCCTACGTCATCAGCAATCTAAAAAACCAGCAAAAAGTCACAAAAATTTATAAAAATCATCATGATAAAAACTTCATAACATATGTGTACTTTCCTCAAAGTAATTTGAAAATGTCGCAAATTTAGTGATCCACCTCTAATAACCGATACCTCAATTGGAGTAGTATATTGATTAGTTTTTCGGGAGGTCATTCTCCCAACCGCCCCACTCGATGTGTGGTGCTTCAGGATGAGCTGTGCGCAAGGAACTCGCGACCACTCGGTGAGGATTTTTCCATTTATCTGATTTCTGAGGCATTACAATGAGCGACATCAAGAACGTCCGCATTGAAGAAGACCTGCTGGGCACCAAAGAAGTTTCCAATGATCTCTACTACGGTGTGCACACCCTGCGCGCTGTCGAGAACTTCAAGATCAGCTCTCAGAAGATTTCTGACGTTCCGGAATTCGTCCGCGGTATGGTGCTGACCAAGAAGGCCGCTGCGCTGGCAAACGGTGAACTGGGTACCATCCGTCCTGAAATTGCTGACAAGATCGTAGAAGCCTGCGACCTGATGCTGAACACCGGCAAATGCTTCGACCAGTTCCCGGTCGACGTTTACCAGGGTGGTGCCGGCACCTCCGTCAACATGAACACTAACGAAGTACTGGCCAACATCGCCTTGGAAATCATGGGTCTGGAGAAAGGCCGTTACGACGTCATCAACCCGAACGACCACGTCAACAAGTGCCAGTCCACCAACGATGCCTACCCGACCGGTTTCCGCGTTGCTGTGGTGAACAGCACCGACGTGACCCTGCATGCCCTGGAAGCGCTGATCGCCGCTTTCGACGTCAAGGCTGACGAGTTCAAGAAGATCCTGAAGATGGGCCGTACCCAGCTGCAGGACGCCGTGCCGATGACCCTGGGTCAGGAGTTCCACGCGTTCGCCGTCACCCTGCGCGAAGAGATCAAATCCATCAAGCGTTGCCAGGAGCTGCTGCTGGAAGTGAACCTGGGCGCTACCGCCATCGGTACCGGTCTGAACACTCCGCCCGAGTACTCTGCGCTGGCCATCAAGCGTCTGGCCGAGATCACCGGCCGTGCCTATGTACCGGCTGAAGACCTGATCGAAGCGACCTCCGACTGCGGCGCCTACGTCATGCTGCACGGCGCCATCAAGCGTCTGGCCATGAAGCTGTCCAAGATCTGTAACGACCTGCGTCTGCTCTCCTCCGGCCCGCGCACTGCCCTGAAAGAGATCAACCTGCCGGAAATGCAGGCTGGTTCCTCCATCATGCCGGCCAAGGTCAACCCGGTTATCCCGGAAGTGGTCAACCAATCCTGCTTCAAGGTATTCGGTAACGACATCACCATCACCTTCGCCGCCGAAGCCGGTCAGCTGCAGCTGAACGTCATGGAGCCGGTGATTGGTCAGGCGATGTTCGAATCCCTGAGCCTGATGGAAAAAGCCTGTATTTCCCTGCGCGAGAAGTGCGTGGAAGGTATCACCGCCAACCCGGAAATCTGCATGAATCACGTGCTGAACTCCATCGGTATCGTGACCTACCTGAACCCCTTCATCGGCCACCACGAAGGGGATATCGTCGGCAAGATCTGTGCCCAGACCGGCAAGAACGTCCGCGAAGTCGTTCTTGAGCGCGGCCTGCTGAGCGCCGAGCAGCTGGACGAAATTCTCTCCATCGAGAACCTGATGAACCCGCAATACAAAGCCAAGCGTTTCACCCGCGAAGCTGCCGTATAAGCGAGTGTGGGCCGGGATCTTCCCGGCCCATAAAGTCAGTTCCCGATTGGTCTTTATCCCCAGCCCGATCGGGAATTGGCTTTTTGCCAAATAAAAACCAAAAACTAAAAAATGGAGTTATCGCTATGATTGGAATCGAGTTACTTGTCGTGCTCGCCGCTATCTATCTGGGGGCCCGGATAGGCAGCATCGGCATCGGCTTTGCCGGTGGTCTGGGGGTACTGGTATTGACGTGGGGTCTGGGCATGCCCATCCCGAGCGATCAACTGGTCAGCTACATCCCTTGGGATGTGATCATGATCATCGCGTCCGTCATTTGCGCCATCGCCTGTATGCAACTGGCTGGCGGGATGGACTACCTGGTCTTCCTGGCAGAAAAAGCGCTGCGCAAGAACCCCAAATACATCACCTTCGCCGCCCCGGTGGTCACCTATCTGATGACCATGCTGGCCGGTACCGGTCATACCGCCTTCTCCACCCTGCCGGTGATCGCTGAAGTGGCCAAAGAGCAAGGGATCCGCCCATCTCGTCCGCTCTCCATCGCGGTTGTCGCCTCCCAGATCGCCATCACAGCCTCCCCAATCTCTGCCGCTGTGGTTGCCTTCTCCGGCATGCTCGAGCCGTTCGGTGTTGACTACCTGACCCTGCTGGCCATCTGCATCCCCTCAACCTTCCTGGCCTGTATCCTGGGCGCCTTCATTGCCAACATGATGGGCAAGCCGCTGGAGCAGGACGAAGTCTATCTGGAGCGTAAAGCCAAGGGCCTGATCAAACTGCGTGGTACTACCAAGCTCGAGATCAAACCGTACGCCAAACTGTCTGTCTGGATCTTCATCGCTGCCATCGTTGCTGTCATGGCTTATGCCACTGCCATCTCCGGTAAAGTGGGCCTGATCACCAACCCGCCGATCCCCCGTGACGGTGCCATCATGGGTATCATGCTGGCCGCGGCCACCATCATGACTCTGGCGTGCAAACTGGACGCAACTCAAGTGACCAACATGCCGACCTTCAAGTCCGGCATGTCCGCCTGTATCTGCGTACTGGGTGTCGCCTGGCTGGGTAACGTCTTCGTAAAAGGCAACATGGACACCATCCAGCTGATCGCTGGCGACCTGCTGAACCAGTACTCCTGGCTGCTGGCCGTGGTGCTGTTCTTCGCCGCTATGCTGCTCTATTCACAAGGCGCCACCACCAAAGCGTTGATGCCTGCCGCACTGGCACTGGGTGTCAGCCCGCTGACTGCGATTGCCTCCTTCGCAGCCGTGAGCGCCCTGTTCGTACTGCCGACCTACCCGACCCTGCTGGCCGCGGTAGAGATGGACGACACCGGCTCCACCCGTATCGGTAAGGCGGTCTTCAACCACCCCTTCTTCGTACCGGGCACCGCCACCATCGCCATCGCCGTGGCGCTGGGCTTCTTCTTCGGCGGCATCCTGCTGTAATTCATCGCCTGCCGATTACCAAACAAAAATCCCCGCCAGTTGGCGGGGATTTTTTTATCTCTTTTTACTCTGTGGTTGGCTTGGCTGTCTGACAGCAAGAGGGCTGACCTCTTATCCGGATGGCTCAACCACGGCGACAGCAGACACTATAACAGCCTGCCAGCTGCGCTATAACCACCGCTGCTGGATTGCCGGAGTAGTAGGCCACCATGGTACTCAGCACCACGCCAGAAGGCGGGATCCTTCGGATCAGACCGGATCCAGGGTATCCAGCGGCCAGCGCGGCACGGCTTTGACCGCCAGCGGTTCGAACACGCCCGCTTTCAGGCGCTGCATACCGGCGTAAGCGATCATGGCGCCGTTATCGGTGCAATATTCAGTACGCGGATAGAACACCTCGCCCTTGAGGCTCTCCATCAGCTCGGCCAGCTGGGCACGCAGATGACGGTTGGCACTGACGCCACCGGCGACCACCAGACGCGTGAGACCGGTCTCTTTCAAAGCACGACGGCACTTGATGGCCAAGGTATCGACCACTGCATCTTCAAACGCCCGAGCGATATCGGCACGGGTCTGTTCATCATCACCATTGGCGGCGATGGTGTTGGCTGTGAAGGTCTTGAGGCCGGAGAAGCTCATGTCGAGCCCGGGACGGTCAGTCATGGGACGGGGGAAGTGGAAGCGCCCGGTAGTGCCCTTCTCGGCCAGACGGGAGAGTAGCGGACCACCCGGATAGTCCAGCCCCATCAGCTTGGCGGTCTTGTCGAACGCTTCGCCTGCGGCATCATCGATGGATTCCCCCAGCAGCTGATAGCTGCCGATGCCGTCGACCCGCACCAGCATGGAGTGACCACCGGAGACCAGCAGCGCCACGAAGGGGAACTCGGGAGCTTTCTCTTCCAGCATGGGGGCCAGCAGGTGCCCTTCCATATGGTGGACGGCGATAGCAGGCTTGTTCCATGCCATCGCCAGCGAACGGCCGATGGTGGCCCCCACCAGAATGGCGCCAACCAGACCCGGACCCGCGGTATACGCGATGCCGTCGATGTCATCTTTGCCCAGTCCCGCCTCTTGCAATGCGGCCTGGATCAACGGGATCGTCTTGCGAACATGATCCCGGCTGGCGAGTTCGGGGACGACGCCACCGTAGTCCGCATGCAGCTTGACCTGGCTGTATAACTGATGGGAAAGGATCCCTTTTTGATCGTCGAAGATCGCGATCCCGGTTTCGTCACAGGATGTCTCTATGCCCAATACACGCATTGCTAAAAAATTTCACTGCTAAAATGAGACGGCTATGGTAACCTTCGCGGGTTTTTTAAACCAGAGCGATCTCTGCGGGTTTACTTTCATTCCCTGTCCAGAGTATAATTTCGCACCATTTTAAGACATGCTGATCGATTGAAGGTCAGCTAACAATTTATCACTGAGGTGAAAGGCACATGCCAGTAATCAAAGTCCGTGAAAATGAGCCGTTTGACGTTGCTCTGCGTCGTTTCAAGCGTTCTTGCGAAAAAGCCGGTATCCTGTCCGAAGTTCGTAGCCGTGAGTTCTACGAGAAGCCGACTACCATTCGTAAGCGCGCCAAAGCGTCTGCTGTCAAGCGTCACGCCAAGAAGCTGTCTCGCGAAAACGCACGTCGTATCCGCCTGTACTAATCGGGAGATATTGCCGTGTCTCTGAAGGATCAACTCAAGGATCAGCAAAAACTCGCCATGCTTGCCAAAGATAAGGCACGTCTGGGAGCGATCCGCTTGTTGATGGCAGAAATCAAGCAACGTGAAGTCGATACCCGTATCGAGCTGAATGATGAGGATATCCTCGCTGTCGTGACCAAAATGGTCAAACAGCGCCGCGATTCCATCAGCCAATTTGAAGCTGCCGGTCGCCAGGATCTCGCCGACAAAGAGTCCGCCGAGATCGTTGTGTTGCAGGAGTTCCTGCCGCAACAGCTGACCGCAGATGAAATTGCTGCCCTGATCGAGCAAGCCATCACTGAAAGTGGTGCTGCCGTCATGGCTGATATGGGCAAGGTCATGGCTGTCTTGAAGCCGAAAATTCAGGGGCGTGCCGATGTCGGCGCCGTCAGTGCTCAGGTGAAAACCCGCTTGGCGTAACAGGCAACTCTCTTGTTTGGTCGAAGAAGCCGTGCTTCCCTTGGAATGCGCGGCTTTTTTATTTTCTCCGCAATGAAACAGGACGGTTATGGCAGGCAGGATCCCCCAATCCTTTATCGACGATCTGCTCGTACGCACAGACATAGTCGAGCTGATCGACTCGCGAGTGCGGCTGAAAAAAGCCGGTAAGAACTACCAGGCTTGCTGCCCTTTTCATAACGAAAAAAGCCCCTCTTTTACCGTTAGCCAGGAGAAGCAGTTCTACCACTGTTTCGGTTGTGGCGCCCACGGCAACGCCATCGGCTTTGTCATGGAGTACGACGGTCTCGAATTTCCCGATGCCATCGAAGAGCTCGCCAGCATGCAAGGCATGCAGGTACCTCGCGAGCAGAGCATCGGCGGCTCGGCCAATAGCCAGCCCGCCGTCAGCAAGGATCTGTTCGAGCTGATGAACCAGATTGCCCGCTTCTACGAGAGCAATCTCAAGAGCGCTCCCCATGCGGTGGAGTACCTCAAAGGGCGCGGTCTGACCGGTGAAGTGGTCAAGCGATTCAACATCGGTTATGCACCCAGCGACTGGGATCAGGTGCGCCGCCGCTTTGGTGCCAGCCGGGATCACGAGCAGTTGCTTATCTCGGGCGGCATGCTGATCACTCGTGAAAATGGTGGGGGCAGCTACGATCGCTTTCGTGATCGCATCATGTTTCCGATCCGCGACAAGCGTGGCCGGGTCATCGGCTTCGGTGGCCGGGTACTGGGTGATGGCACCCCCAAGTACCTGAACTCGCCGGAGACCCCCATCTTCCATAAAGGGCGGGAGCTGTTCGGTCTCTTTGAGGTGAAGCAGGCACACAAGGATCCACGCCGGATCCTGGTGGTGGAAGGCTACATGGATGTGGTGGCACTCGGTCAGTACGACATCGACTATGCGGTGGCGGCCCTGGGTACTGCAACAACCAGCGACCATATCCACACCCTGTTTCGCGCCACCGCCGAGGTGGTCTGCTGCTACGACGGCGACAACGCCGGTCGTGAAGCCGCCTGGCGCGCGCTGGATAATGCCCTCCCCCATCTGCAGGATGGCCGCGAGCTGAAGTTCGTGTTCCTGCCCGATGGCGAGGATCCCGACTCTCTGGTACGCCAGATCGGCAAGGAGGGTTTTGAAGCCCTGCTCGATGAAGCCCAACCGTTCGCCGACTTCATGTTCCAGCGCCTAAGGCGGGACGCAATACTACTAGGTGAAGCAGGCAAGCATGAGATAGCTCATGAGGCTGCTGAACTCATCCGCCGCGTACCGGAAGGGTTTACCCGCGAAGGGTTGATCACCCGCCTCTCCAGCATGATGCGCTGGGGCGAGAACAAGCAGCGCATCGCCGAACTGTTTGCCCGCAACACTCAGCCCAAGGCCGAGGTCAACAAACCAAAAGCGATCAAGTTGACTCCACTGCGGCGGGCGCTGGCGCTGATGGTGCAATATCCCGCGGTAGCAGCCAAACTGCCCTCCATGCCGGAATTGGCCGGACTGCGCGTACAGGGCATCAAGTTCCTGCTGCAACTGCACCAGCAGATCCTGGCACAGCCCGGTATTACCACAGGTATCCTGCTGGAACATTGGCGCGGTACCAAGGAGGGAGAGATCCTCGCACAACTGGCAATGTATTACCCGTTTGAAGAGATCAATCCGGATCAAGCTCCGGACATTCAGAGGGAACTGGAAGACACTTTCTTTGGCTTTACCAGTCAGGTTTTGAATCAGCGTATAGAAGAGTTACAAAACAAGGAAAGACCAAGCCAAGCGGAGATGCAGGAGTTAATGATGCTACTCAGGGAGATGAAGACTGAGAAAAGAAATGAGTGTGGGGCTTGATATTTGAGTGAATAGTCCCAATATGAATAACGTTGCCCGAATCGACGGGATGAAAAGCAAAATTTTTATAACCGCCTGGCCCCGACAATACTGCGGGCAGGGGTTTCTCATGACCGACGCCGCAACCAGACATAGCATGTCTGGCGGTTTTCTATTAGAATTGGCTATTTGCGCAGCAGCGCACTGTACGCGCAACCTAGCAACACCAACCGGATGAGTTCTATGGAGCAAACCCCGCAGTCTCAGCTTAAACTCCTCGTTGCCAAAGGTAAAGAACAGGGCTACCTGACCTATGCCGAGGTGAACGATCACCTCCCGCAAGACATTGTCGATTCAGACCAGATCGAAGACATCATTCAGATGATCAACGATATGGGCATTCAAGTGGTTGAAAACGCTCCGGATGCCGATGACCTTATCATGGCTGAAGGTGGTACCGCCGATGAGGACGCTGCCGAAGCAGCGGCCCAGGCTCTGGCATCTGTTGAATCTGAGATTGGTCGCACGACCGATCCCGTCCGCATGTACATGCGGGAAATGGGTACCGTCGAACTGCTGACCCGTGAAGGCGAAATCGACATCGCCAAGCGGATCGAAGACGGTATCAACCAGGTACAAAGCTCCGTAGCCGAGTACCCTGAAGCAATTACTTACCTGCTCGAACAGTACGACAAGTACGAAGCCGAGCAGCTGCGTCTCTCTGACATTATCTCTGGCTTTATTGACCCGAACGAAACCGAAGACATGGCACCTACCGCCACGCATATCGGTTCCGAACTCGGCGAAGACGATCTGGCCGACGAAGATGAAGAGGACGAAGAAGACGAAGACGAAGATAGCGACAGCTCTGACGACGACGGTGACGGTGGTCCGGATCCGGAAGTCGCTCGCGAGAAGTTCGGTGAACTGCGTGCCCAGTATGAAGTGACCCGCCTCTCCATTCAGAAGAATGGTCGCGCGCACGAAGATACCCAGGCCGCCATCGCCCAGCTGGCCGATGTATTCCGTCAATTCCGCCTGATGCCCAAGCAGTTCGATCGCCTGGTCAACAACATGCGTGAAATGATGGAGCGCGTCCGCGTGCAGGAACGCATCATCATGAAGCTCTGCGTTGAGCAGGCCAAGATGCCGAAGAAAACCTTCGTCGCGGCCTTCACCAACAACGAGTGTGAAACTGCCTGGTTCGAATACCAGAAGCAGGCTGGCAAAGCCTGGTCTCCTCGTCTGGTTGAAATGGACGAGGATATCCAGCGCGCCATCGGCAAGCTGCAGCAGATTGAAGAAGAGACCGGTCTGTCGATTGCCCAGATCAAGGATATCAACCGTCGTATGAGCATCGGTGAGGCCAAAGCCCGCCGTGCGAAGAAAGAGATGGTTGAGGCCAACTTGCGCCTGGTTATCTCTATCGCCAAGAAGTACACCAACCGCGGTCTGCAGTTCCTGGATCTGATCCAGGAGGGCAACATCGGTCTGATGAAGGCGGTAGACAAGTTTGAATACCGTCGTGGCTACAAGTTCTCGACCTACGCTACCTGGTGGATCCGTCAGGCTATTACCCGCTCCATCGCGGATCAGGCCCGTACCATCCGTATCCCGGTACACATGATCGAGACCATCAACAAGCTCAACCGTATCTCCCGTCAGATGCTGCAGGAGATGGGTCGTGAACCGAACCCGGAAGAGCTGGCCATGCGCATGGGCATGCCGGAAGACAAGATCCGCAAGGTACTGAAGATCGCCAAAGAGCCTATCTCCATGGAGACGCCCATCGGTGATGATGAAGATTCCCACTTGGGCGACTTTATCGAAGATACCACCCTGGCTCTGCCAGCGGATGCGGCGACCAGCGAAAGCCTGCGCAACGCCACCCGCGAAGTGCTGGCTGGCCTGACCGCCCGCGAAGCCAAGGTACTGCGGATGCGTTTCGGTATCGACATGAACACTGACCACACCCTTGAGGAAGTGGGCAAACAGTTCGACGTCACCCGTGAGCGTATTCGTCAGATCGAAGCCAAGGCACTGCGCAAACTGCGCCACCCGAGCCGCTCGGAAGTGCTGCGCAGCTTCCTGGACGAATAGTCCTGACCCTGTGTCAAACTGCTCTGCCAAAGCCCCGCCATGCGGGGCTTTGTTTTGTCTGGCATTTACCCTTGCGACCCGCTTTGCACCCTCTATAGACCTGGACAATTAGTCGCCAAGTGGTTGATATGCCTATAGACTGCCCTTTCCTCTTCCCCTATAATCCACGCCGCTAAACGCACAATTTGGCCCCTTAGCTCAGTTGGTCAGAGCAGTCGACTCATAATCGATTGGTCGTGGGTTCAAGTCCCCCAGGGGCCACCAAATTGAAAAAGGCCGCTCATAATGAGCGGCCTTTTTGCATCTACGTATCGGGCAATGCCCTGTGATGAGCTGGATGAGGTCATAGAAAAGACCCGCCATGGGCGGGTCTGGGCAGGGTCCGGATCAGGCGCCTCACTCAGAGACAAGGAGCCTAATGCTGAGCCTCAGGTTTGCTCGTTGCTGCCGCTCTGGAGGGATGAGCGACGCCCGATAGCAGGCAGCATCCGGGTAACCAGATTGCTGCGCTGACGCCAGGAGGTGAAGACGATGGCCAGCAGGTGCAGACCAATCAGTCCCTGCAGCGCCACCACGCACCACTCATGCCACTCGTCAGCCCCCAGTTCAAATCCCGTCTCGGTATTTTGAAACCAGCCGCTGCCAGCAGTGGCCAGCACAACCAGCCAGAGCGCCCACACGGCCAGCTTGCCGCTACCGTGATGACCCGGTGCCGGAGGCTGTCGCTCACGCATCTCGCGTGCTTGCTGGCGAAAATCCTCACCACTGGGAATGAGGGCACCAAGGCGAGCGTAGCCACGGGCAAAAGTAAGCCCCCAGAGCAGACGCAAGGAGACCAGCCCAATGGCGCCGTAACCCAGCCACTCGTGCCACTCCTCCCCTGCTTCGTTAACCCAGAGGTTGCCGATACAGACCGCCGCCAAGCCCCAGTGGGTCAGGCGAACCAGCGGATCCCAGCGAAAGGGCTCACCCTTTTTGCTTGGCATATTTGTGGTACTCCTTCTTCAGGTCGTTGACCTTGGCCAGATGTTCGCGCGCCTTGGCCTCATCACCCGCCTTGAGTGCGGCCAGGCTGGCGTCCAGCTCGGTCTGTACCTCGTTCATCCCTTCAAGGAATTTATCTTTCTTGGCAGCCGGCATGTTCTTCTGCTTGGCCACATCCAGCTGGGCCTTCATCTCGTTGATGTGCTTCTCCATGGTGGCTGCATCATCAGCCTTGACGGCCTGCTTGTAGTTGAAGCCAATCTTCTTCATCGGCTGTTCCAGATCACCCGCCACGGCAGGCAGGGTCATCAGGCCAAACATCAGGGGCAGCAGCAGGGGGCGGACGGTTTTCAACATGGGATTTCCTTATATAACGACATGCTCGAATTGTTAGGGGTACTTATGAATCCAAACAAGAATTCATCACCAGCATGATGCCATGACTCATGGTGAAACGTTTGTGAAAAATGCTGTTTTTTGTGGCAAATAGTGACAGATATGCCGCGCTTGTTTGCGCTTGGTAACTGATTGAACGCAGGTGACACGCACCATGGGGATGGTTGAAAGCGGTAAACAGGGACAAAAAACCCCGCCGTAGCGGGGTCTGAATCAGCTGGCCATTTGCTGGCGTCAGTTACTCCTGTTCGCGAGCAATGGCGCGCCAGCCGATATCCTTGCGGTAGAAGACGCCATCCCACTTGATGCGGCCAGCGAGCTGATAGGCACGCTGCTGGGCTTCTGCCACAGTGTGGCCCAGCGCCGTGGCGCACAACACGCGGCCGCCAGCGGTCAGGCTGGTATCGCCCTCCAGGCGGGTACCGGCATGGAACACCTTCTCGCCCGCCACTTCATCCACCGGCAAGCCGCTGATGGGGTGGTTGGTGCTGTAATCGCCGGGATAGCCTCCCGCCGCCAACACCACGCCGATAGCGGCGCGGGGATCATAGATGGCCTCTTTCTGATCCAGCTTGCCTGCGCAAGCCGCCAGACAGAGCTCTACCAGATCGGACTGCATCCGCAGCATGATGGGCTGGGTCTCGGGATCGCCGAAACGGCAGTTGAACTCGATCACCTTGGGATTGCCTGCGCCGTCGATCATCAGACCGGCGTAGAGGAAACCGGTGTAGACGTTGCCCTCGGCCGCCATGCCGCGCACAGTCGGCATGATCACCTGCTCCATCACGCGTCGATGTACCTCGGCGGTCACTACAGGCGCCGGGGAGTAAGCCCCCATACCGCCGGTGTTGAGGCCGGTATCACCGTCGCCAACCCGCTTGTGATCCTGACTGGTGGCCATCGGCAGCACGTGCTCGCCATCGACCATGACGATGAAGCTGGCCTCTTCCCCCTCCAGAAACTCCTCAATCACCACCCGGGAACCCGCTTCGCCAAAGGCATTGCCGGAGAGCATGTCGCGCACCGCATCTTCCGCCTCCTGCAAGGTCATGGCGACAATCACCCCCTTGCCCGCCGCCAGACCATCGGCCTTGATGACGATGGGGGCGCCCTTCTCGCGCAAGTAGGCGAGTGCTGGCTCCACTTCGGTGAAGTTCTGGTACTCGGCAGTCGGGATGGCGTGACGGGCCAGGAAATCCTTGGTGAAAGCCTTGGAGCCTTCCAGCTGGGCAGCGGCAGCGGTCGGGCCAAAGATGGGCTGACCGGCGGCGCGGAAGGCATCCACCACCCCTTTCACCAGCGGCGCTTCCGGCCCGACGATGGTGAGGCCGACCTGCTTCTCTTTGGCAAAGGCCAGCAGCCCGTCGATATCGGTCGCCTCGATGGCAACGTTCTCGACACCCGGCTCAAGCTGGGTGCCTGCGTTGCCCGGCGCCACAAAAACGTGACGCACCAGCGGGGAGTGTTTGGCCTTCCAGGCCAGGGCGTGTTCACGGCCACCGTTGCCAATGATCAGTACTTTCATCGTATCGCTCGCTTCTATTTGTGGTCACTGGACGGCCACCCGGGCCGTCAGTCAGTGGAAATAGTCAGTTGAAAAGAGACAACAAAAGGGCCGCCATCGGCAGCCCCTGACCCATCAATGACGGAAATGGCGCATGTTGGTAAAGACCATGCACATACCGTGTTCGTCGGCGGCATCGATCACCTCCTGATCGCGCATCGAGCCACCCGGCTGGATCACGCAGGAGATACCGGCCTGCGCGGCAGCATCAATACCGTCGCGGAACGGGAAGAAGGCATCGGAGGCCATCACGGAGCCCGCCACGGTCAGTCCTTCATCCGCCGCCTTGATACCGGCGATTTTGGCCGAATAAACACGGCTCATCTGGCCTGCGCCGACGCCGATGGTCTGGCCATCTTTGGCGTAGACGATAGCGTTGGATTTGACGAACTTGGCCACTTTCCAGCAGAACAGCAGATCTTGCAGTTCGGCTTCGGTCGGCTGGCGCTTGCTGACCACAGTCAGGTCACCCAGCGTCACCATGCCGAGATCCCGCTCCTGTACCAGCAGGCCGCCGTTGACGCGTTTGAGGTCAAACCCTTGCGCCGGAGCCGTCCACTGCCCGCATTCGAGCAGACGCACGTTCTGCTTGGCGGCGACCGCATCGCGGGCCTCCTGGCTGACGGTCGGGGCGATGATCACTTCGACAAACTGGCGGGCCACGATGGCTGCCGCAGTGGCACCATCCAGCTCGCGGTTGAAGGCGATGATGCCGCCGAAGGCAGAGGTGGGGTCGGTCTGGTAAGCGCGATCGTAGGCACTCAGCAGGTCGCTACCAATAGCCACACCGCAGGGGTTGGCATGCTTGACGATGACGCAGGCCGGCTCGTCGAACTCCTTAACACACTCCAGCGCCGCATCGGTATCGGCGATGTTGTTGTAGGAGAGCGCCTTGCCCTGCAACTGGGTAGCGCTGGAGACAGAACCCGGAGCGGCATGCTCTTCGGCGTAGAAGGCGGCTGCCTGATGGCTGTTTTCGCCGTAACGCATGTCCTGCTTCTTGATGAACTGGCTGTTGAAGGTGCGCGGGAAACGGGACTCCTCGTCACCCTCCTTGTTGTCACCGTAGGAAGGAACCATGGTGCCGAAGTAGTTGGCGATCATGCCGTCGTAGGCGGCGGTGTGCTCGAAGGCTGCGATGGCCAGATCGAAACGGGTCGCCAGTTTCAGGCTGTTGCCGTTGGCATCCATCTCGCGAATAACCCGATCATAGTCGGCAGCTTTGACGACGATAGCAACATCTTTGTGGTTTTTGGCAGCAGAACGCACCATGGTTGGGCCGCCGATGTCGATGTTCTCGACCGCATCCGCCAGGGTGCAGCCCGCTTTGGCCACGGTGGCAGCAAAGGGGTAGAGGTTGACGACAACCATGTCGATGGGGGAGATAGCGTGCTGGGCCATGATGGCGTCATCCTGATCCCGACGGCCGAGGATGCCGCCATGAACCTTGGGATGCAGGGTCTTGACCCGGCCATCCATCATTTCAGGGAAACCCGTGTAGTCGGAGACCTCGGTCACCGGCAGACCCGCCTCGCCAAGCAGCTTGGCGGTACCGCCCGTGGAGAGCAGGGCAACACCACGCTCGTTGAGTGCCTTGGCAAATTCCAGAATGCCAGTTTTGTCAGACACACTCAGCAGTGCACGGCGAATGGGTCGAGCTTGTTCCATCACACTATCGTCCTCAACATAACGGGGACCGTTCCATGGGAGGCGAGGCTCAACACAGAGAGTCCCCAAATAAATGGAAGTGGGGGATTTCGCAAACCACTCTCGCCCCGACATCCGGCAAAAGCGTTTTAGGAAATGCCCGCTTGGTGCGGCGCTCTGTTATGGGCGCGTATTCTACACAAAAAATGTGACCTGTGGTGGATTTTTTGAAACAGCAAAGCCTTATTTGGCGCGGCGTTAAACGTTTTCCACTTGATTTTATCGAAACGTTTGCACTTTCAGTGTTTTATGGGAAAAAGAGTCGCCAGGAGATGTTTATCTGCCCCTTTTATGCCCTTGGCTGGCAATCCATTGGCAAAGGGGTGATAGTGGATTCCGGTTTTTGTGGCGGCATACATTCAAGGGGAGAGAGAGCATGTATCGGATCGGTGAACTGGCCAAGGCGTGCGGGGTCAAGGCAGATACCCTGCGTTTTTACGAGAAGAACGGGCTTATCTCACCGGGGATCCGCAACGAATCCGGCTACCGTCTCTACAGCGAACAGGACAAGCGGCGGCTGGAGTTTATTATCCGCGCCAAGTCGGTGGGATTCTCGCTGGCCGATATTGGCGAGCTGCTCGACCTCGATACCAACAAGGCCAAAGTCACCTGTCAGGAGGTGAAAGCAGTGGCCGACACCAAGCTGGCCCAGGTGGAGCAGAAGATCATCGAACTGACCCGCTTTCGCGACAATCTGCGCGAGCTCTCCAATATCTGCTGCGGCGGGCCGCGCTCGGCCGAGCACTGCGCCATCCTCGAGACGCTGGAATCTGGCGCCCCGGCCCATCACGAGCATCATAGCCACGACCAGCATGACACTGTTCACGGCTGACATGGTATGCCTGACTGAGTGTGCCTGGCTCAAAGTGACGGACTCGGCGCGCCCGACGCATTGCTCCGGCGGCGATTTGGTGACAAAATCGCCGCGTTTTTAACCGGTGCCAGTGTATCCGGTTGCTGGGCGCTCAGCTGAACAGGTGCTCGCAGTGAAAACCGCCATCCAGACACAAGAATCAACACACCAAGAGAAAAGAAGAGGAGCCATCATGGCCAAAATTCGGGTCGACCAACCCGCCCTCCCCCGTGAGGAGAATGCGCAAGGTGGCAACTATGCCCACCAGCGCGGCGAGATAAAGGATAACCATCTGCACGCCCTGCTCTCCAATCCCCTGTTTCGCAGCCGGGTCGAGCGCAACAAGAAGGGCAAGGGGAGTTACCAGCGCAAGGCCAAATTTGGCAAGCGGTGGGAGCCCGGCCAACAGCAGATGATCCGCGTCTGCTGCTGAGCGGGTTTCTACCGACCATAAACAATCAGGGCGCCATTGGCGCCCTGATTGTTATCTCGAAACACGGTTCGCCAAAACTGCCTCACGACCTGTTGCGAGAAGCTGTCAGCGAGGTGAAGAGCAGCGCAGGAACCGGAGCGTATAGAGATACGTGAGGCTTCCGAGCAGCGCATGAACCTTGATCACGGCTTCGCAGCCAGATCGTGAGCCAGTTTTCACTCATCCATAAACAGTTCGAGCAGCACGTTGAGATAGCGATGGCCGAGAGAAGTGAGCTGCCAGCTGTCGCCCAGATCGTCGATCAGCTCCTTGCTTTGGGCGATGGCGAGCACCGTCTCCACCCGCTCCAGCGGCAGGCCGGTATAGGCCTCGAACTCCGCCTTGGGGGCCGGTTCGAACAGGCGAAAGCGGTTCATAAAGTACTCGAGCGGCAGATCGTCTGCCGTCACCTGCCACTGCTCGTCCAGATAGGGGCGGCTCTTGTCCAGATACCCTTTCGGATGCTTAACCTTGGCGGTACGCAGGATCTGCTGATCCGCGAGATTAGTCACTTTGCCGTGGGCGCCACAGCCGATACCCAGATAGTCGCCAAAGCGCCAGTAGTTGAGGTTGTGACGGCACTGATAGCCCTCTTTGGCGTAAGCCGAGATCTCGTACTGGCGATAACCGCTGGCAGTGAGCATGCCGTGACCCTGCTCGTAGATGTCCCACAGGGTATCATCTTCCGGCAGTTTGGGCGGCTTGGAGGCAAATGCCGTGTTCGGCTCTATGGTGAGCTGATACCAGGAGAGGTGCGGCGGGGCGCAGTCGATAGCCTGCTGCAGGTCGTAAAGGGCGTCATCCAGACTCTGATCCGGCAGACCGTGCATCAGATCCAGATTGAAGGTAGGCAACTTGATGGCGTGGGCCAGGGCGGCGGCCTTGCGCGCCTCTTCCGGGCCGTGAATGCGGCCGAGGCGGGTCAGCTTCTCCTGCTGGAAGCTCTGCACCCCGATGGAGATACGATTGATGCCGGCACGCTGGAAACCGGCGAACTTGTCCGCTTCCACCGTGCCCGGGTTGGCCTCCATGGTGATCTCGCATTCTGCGGCGAGCGGAATACGGGCCCGCACCCCGTCCAGCAAGGCTTGCATCGCCTCCACCGTCAGCAGGCTGGGGGTGCCGCCGCCGATAAAGATGGAGGAGAGCGGCCGCCCCTGCGCCCACTTCAGATCCTGATCCAGATCTTCCAGCAGGGCGGCGACATATTCGAGGTGAGGCAACTCCCCCTTCTGGGCATGGGAGTTGAAGTCACAGTAAGGGCACTTCTGGACGCACCAGGGCACATGAATATAAAGAGAGAGCGGCGGCAGTTGCAGCATGGGGCTTCCAATAAAACGGGGGCTCAAGGCCCCCATTGTAGATGACTATGTGTAATTGACCGTGTGTAACCGACAAGGTGGCGAATTGGCTCAGTGCGCCGCAGCCAGCGCCGCTTTTAACTTGGCCAGCGCCTGACCGCGATGGCTCAGCTGGTTTTTCAGCTCGGCGGGCATCTGGGCGGCGGTGCAGTCGTGATCCGGCACGAAGAAGACCGGGTCATAGCCGAACCCGTGCTGACCGCGCGGCTCATCGATGATCATCCCTTCCCAGCTCGCCTGACAGATGATGGGGGTGGGATCGTCGGCATGGCGCATATAGACCAGCACACACCAGAAGCGGGCGCTCTTCAGGTACTCGGGGGCACCTTGCAGCTCACCGAGCAGCTTCTCGATGTTGGCCTTGTCGCCGGCACCCACACCGGCAAAACGGGCGGAGTAGACGCCGGGGCGCCCTTGCAGCAGATCGACTTCCAGACCGGAGTCATCGGCCACGGCGGGCAGACCGGTAATGCGAGCGGCGTGGCGGGCCTTGATGATGGCATTCTCGACGAAGGTGGTGCCGGTCTCATCGGCATCGGAGACCGCAAACTCGCTCTGTGGGATCACCTGGATCTTCATATCGGCCAGCATGGCGGCCAATTCCTTCACCTTTTTCTGGTTACCTGTTGCCAGGACAAGCTTGTTCATCGAGCACCTCCGCAAAAATAATCTGCGCATTCTATGCGGCGCAAGCGTTTAGTAAAAGCGTCAATTACACCCGCTGTGATGGGGTTACGGGGGATTTGTCGCCATCTAATAACCAGCTTTTTAATACATGTTTCCATAATGGAATAACCAAAGTGATTAAATACCATTTCTATTCATTACTGTGAGTCAGTAGACTCGCGCCCCAATTCATTAACCTGGCTGACTAAAGAGGTGACAGATGCCATTGATACTTTTACTCGTACTACTGGTGCTGTTCAGTCCGCTGGCTATCGACATCTACCTGCCCGCCATTCCGCAGATGGCAGAGCAGCTGGGCGCCGAAGTAACTCTGATGCAGGGCACCATCACCTGGTTCCTGTTCAGCATGGGACTGGGGCAACTGCTTGTTGGCCCGCTGGCCGATCGCTACGGTCGCAAGCCCATCGCGCTGGGCGGCGTGCTGCTCTATGGCCTGAGCGCGCTGGGGGCCGGTTTTGCCGCCAGCCTCGGTGAATTGATGCTGGCCCGGGTGCTGCAGGGCTTCGGCGCCTGCGCTACTTCGGTCGCCGCCTTCTCGGTGGTGCGTGACAGCTATGGCCCGAAAAAGAGCGGTCAGATGATCTCCTATCTCAATGGCGCCATCTGCTTTATTCCTGCGCTGGCCCCCCTGCTCGGTGGCTGGCTCACCGCCAAGGCGGGCTGGTCTGCCAACTTCTGGTTTATGGCCGGTTATGCGCTCATCGTCGGCAGCTGGCTGATGTGGCGGATGCCGGAGACCCGCCCGGAAGAGACCCGCAGCGAAGGGGCCCTCATCAGCTGGTCGCGCTACAGCCCGGTACTGCGCTCCCCCAGCTTCCTGTTCAACGCGGCGCTGTGCATGCTGGCGATGGCGGTGATCCTCGCTTATGTGACCGCTGCACCTGTGCAGCTGATGGTGAAACTGGGGCTGGATATGAGCGGCTTTAGCTACTGGTTTACCGCCAACGCCGCGCTCAACATTCTGGCCTGCTTCATGGCACCGCGCTTTATCGCCAAGGTGGGGCCAAGACGCACCCTGCGCATCGGCCTGCTGGTGTTGATGCTCTCGGCCATCACCCTGACTCTGGCCATGCACATCGAACATCCGCTGGCGATGATGGGGCCGGTATTCCTCTCCAGCATCGGCTTTGCCATGATTCTGGGCTCTGCCGCCGGGATGGCGCTGGCACCGTTCGGCCACTGCGCCGGTACCGCCGCGGCCCTGCTCGGCCTGTTCCAGATGAGCGGCTCCGGCGCTTTGGTTGGCCTGACCGGCGCCCTGATGCACGACCCGCTCAGCCAGCTGGCACTGCATATGTGGCTGCTGCTGCCGCCTCTGGTGATGCTGATGACCCGCCGCGGTCGCCGCTTGTGTTTGCAATAAATCCTGTGCTCTGATGGGCACACTAAGGGGGCCATCGGCCCCCTTCTCGTTTGTATCGCCTTTACAGCACATGGCCATCCGGCAGAGAGCCTGCGATGGCAACCCCACTCACTCGATGTCAGCGGAGAACTCCCGATGAGCCACACTCTCAACGCAGCCCTGGTGGGCTATGGCTTTGCAGGCAAGACCTTCCACGCCCCCTTCCTCTCCACCACGCCGGGCTTGTCCCTCAGTTGGGTAGTGAGCCGCGATGCCGCCAAGGTGCAGGCCGATCTGCCCGACTGCCGGGTCGGCTCACTGGAGGAGGTGCTAAGCGATGAGACCGTCGATCTGGTGGTGATCGCCACCCCCAACGACACCCATGCCCCCCTCGCCCGCCAGGCGCTGCTGGCAGGCAAACATGTGGTGATCGACAAGCCCTTTGCACTGGATCTGACCGAGGCGCAAGCACTGGTCGAACTGGCCGAAAAGCAGCAGCGACTGCTCAGCATCTTCCACAACCGTCGTTGGGACGGGGATTTCCTTACCGTGCGCCGTTTGATTGGCGAGGGGACGCTGGGGCAGATCGCCCAGTTCGAGTCACACTTCGATCGCTATCGCCCCGAAGTGCGCCAGCGCTGGCGAGAAGCGGGTGGCCCGGGTTCCGGCCTCTGGTTCGATCTCGGCCCCCATGTACTGGATCAGGCGCTGCAGCTGTTCGGCCAGCCGGACTGGCTGCAGGCCGATCTGGCCGGGCAACGCCCCGGCGCACTGGCGGACGACTACTTCCATGTGGTGCTGGGTTACGGTGCTCTGCGGGTTATTCTGCATGGCAGCTGTCTGGTCTCGGCCACCATGCCGCGCTTTGTCATTCACGGCAGCCAGGGCTCGTTCGTGAAATTCGGTATGGATGTGCAGGAAGATCAGCTCAAGCAGGGCTTGCGGCCACCGGCGGCGGATTGGGGCATTGATAGCGAACCCGGTCAGCTCAGCCGCATTGTCGATGGTCAGTTGCAGCAGCAGAGCGTGGTGGGTGAGGCGGGGGATTATGGCGCCTACTATCGCGGTGTCTGTGCCGCCATCAAGGGGGAGGGAAGCAACCCGGTGCCAGCAAGTGAAGCGCTGGCGGTAATGGCGCTGCTGGATCTGGCCCGTCAGAGCCACCTTGAGGGAAAACGGCTGCCCTGTCAGAAGCTGTCTGACTAAGGTGCGGGTCATCAGCCGCTATTGATCAACCTTGACCTTGTTAAACCGCCACAAGATGGCAGCAAAGTGGTGTTTTATTGTGCAATTAGTGCCATTTAACGGCATCTTGTATTGATATCAGTCGTTGCAGTGGAGCTTTTTATCCACGGCACGAAAAAATGTCATTGTGATATCCGTTTTCATCGGTAACTAATGGGGCTATATTGCGCCCGCCTGCTGCCTCTCGGCTTCTTGTTTCAATACCGGGCAACGGTGGGCGCTGTGATGGTTGCACAGACCATCTCTCCATCTTTTTTTGAGGGAATGCACATGAACAAAGTACTGGTAGCCGGTATCCTGGGTCTGATGTTGACTGCTTGCGGTCAGAAAGAAGAAAAAGCTGCCGCTCCTGCTGCTGCTCCGGCCGCCGAAGTTGCTGCCACTGTAGAAAAAGCCGCTAGCGAAGCCACCTCTACCGTAGAGAAGGCCACCTCCGAAGCGACTGCAACCGTAGAAAAAGCTGCTGACGAAGCCGCTACCAAGGTTGAAGCTGCAGTGAGCGATGCCAAGGCCAACTAAGCCTGCACCTCATTCGAAGACGGGTCCGAAGGCAACTTCGGGCCCGTTTTTTTATCTGTCGCTCAGGGGGCCGGATTAATCAGCGAGGTGAGGATGTGATCCTCCCAGCGACCATTGATCATCAGATACGCCCGCGCGAATCCCTCCCGCTCGAAGCCGAGCCGCTCCAGCAAGGCGCCACTGCGCTGATTGGCTGGCATATAGCAAGCCATGATGCGATGCAGATCGTGCTCCCGAAACAGGTAGTCGATGGCGGCTGACAGCACCTCTCTCATCACCCCCTGTCCCTGATGCTGCTGGTCGATGGCATAGCCCAGATGACACGCCTTGAAGACCCCCATCAGGATATTGCTGAAGTTGCAGGTGGCGATCACCCGCTCGCCAGCCGGATCGAGGGCCACCAGATTGACGCCGGTGCCGTTGAAGAACTGGCTGTAGCTGTCCTGCAGCCGGGCATGCCAGTAAGAGAGGGTGTAAAAGTGCTCGTCCCGCAGCGGCTCCCAGGGGGCAAGATGGGCGCGGTTGCGCCGGTAGAAGTCGAGCATCATGGGGGCCTGATCCGGCGACAGTATGGTCAGGTGGGTGCGGGCCGTCTTGATATGTGGCAGCGTCATCAGGACTCCCTCTGCCTTAACCACTCATCGCGCAGCAGGCTGTAGTGGGCATGGTCCACAATCCGGTTGCCCAGTCGCTCTGCGCGCCGGGTCACCCCCTCCAGCTGCATCCCGAGCCGTTCACAAACAGCCCTGCTGGGCTCGTTATCGGTGGCGGCGCTGATCTCCACCTTCTCCATCCCCATCTCCTCGAAGGCGTGGTGGATCAGGGCCTGACAGGCCCGGGTGATGATGCCGTTACCCTGCCAGCGCTCCGCCAGCCAGTAACCAATGACCACCTTGCCAAGGTCGTGATCGATGCTGTTGTAACCGATAACCCCCACCACCTCCCCCTGATACTCGATGGCAGTGGTTAGCCCCTCGCCCCGGGCGAACTTCTCGATGGCACTGCGAATGAAGAGGGCGCTGTCAACGGGGCGCTGGATCAGTGGCGGCCAGGGTAGCCACTGGGAGAGGTACTCCCGGTTGTCATTGCAGAGGGCAAACAGTTCGCTCGCCATATCGGGCTGCAAGAAGAGCAGCGCAAGCTCGTCGTCCAACTGCCATGAAAACATGGGATTCTCCTTTCAAATCAGTGATCAAATCGCGAACCAGCACCCAATGTAGCCAATCGCCACTGGCCGCGCCAGCCACTTTTACGCCTCCCCTCCGGCAGGTATCACAGAGGGTCACAGCGTGCGTTCTCTCCTCCCTCAAAAGAGGAGGGTGGGTGTCTGAAACCGGATAATGCTCTCCACATGGCGCCGAAGAATTCCCCCAAACGGCACTTTGGCAGATCCTGCTACCCCTTTGTGCTGCGCTGTCACTTTTGACAGGGGGCACTTTCCCCCACCGGCACTAGCTTCAAAACGCCCGACCTTCGGTCGGTTTATCAACCTCATCGATTTAAGGAAAGAAGAGATGAATAAAATTTATCTGGCCGTTGCGCTGGCCTGCTGGGGAAGCGCCGCACTGGCGGCGCAAGAGGTAGAGATCAACGTAACGGCAAACGGCATCCGTGCCATGACCGGCCTCAGTGCCGCGAGTGGTACCTTGCAGCTGGAAGATGGCGAGTTTCGTCAGGTGCGGGTGGTCAAGCTGCCCAACGGCCAGCAGCGGATCCGCTACGAGCAGGTCTGGAACGGCATCCCGGTAATGGGTCAGGTGGTGGTGGCTGACAAGAGCCTGAACGGCCAGCTGCAACAGGCCAGCGGGCGCATGCTGCGCCAGATCGATCAGGATGTGGCAAGCCCGGCCGCCACCCTCTCGCCACAGGACGCCGCCAGCAAGGCCAAGGGGGGCAGCAAGGGGAGCAACGAGCAGGTCAAACTCTACGTGATGCAGGATGAGAACGGGCTGGCCCGGCTGGTTTATCAGGTCTCCTTCATCGCCGAAGGTGACAAGCCAAGCCGCCCCTTCGTCATACTTGATGCCCAGAGCGGTGAGGAGCTCAAACGCTGGGAGGGGATCAACCACAAGGACGCCACCGGCCCGGGGGGCAACATCAAGACCGGCAAATACGTCTACGGCACCGACTTTGGTCCGCTCATCGTGGATGACAACTGCCGGATGACCAGCCCCAACGTCGATACCATCAACCTCAACCACGCCACCTCAGGCGGCGCCATCCACCAGTTCACCTGTCCGGAGAACCGGGTCAAGGAGATCAACGGCGCCTACTCGCCCCTCAACGACGCCCACTACTTCGGCAACGTGGTGTTCGACATGTACCGCAACTGGTACAACACGGCGCCCCTCACCTTCAAACTGAAGATGCGGGTTCACTACAGCAAGAATTACGAGAACGCCTTCTGGGATGGCAGCCAGATGACCTTCGGTGACGGCGCCACCACCTTCCACCCGCTGGTGAGCCTCGATGTGGCGGCCCACGAGGTGAGCCACGGCTTTACCGAGCAGAACTCCGGGCTGATCTATTCAGGACAATCCGGCGGCATCAACGAGGCCTTCTCCGATATGGCGGGGGAAGCGGCCGAGTTCTACATGAAGGGAAGCAACGACTGGCTGGTCGGCGCCCAGATCTTCAAGGGCAACGGCTCCCTGCGCTACTTCGAGGATCCGACCCGGGATGGCAGATCCATCGGCCATGCGGCGGATTATCAGGAGGGGATGGATGTACACCACAGCTCAGGGGTCTATAACCGCGCCTTCTACCTGCTCGCCACCAGCAGTGGCTGGAACACCCGCAAGGCATTTGAAGTGTTCCTGCTGGCCAACCGCCTCTACTGGGGCGCCAACACCAACTACCAGCAAGGGGCCTGCGGCGTCAGCCGGGCGACCGCCGATCTGGGTTACAGTCAGGCGGATGTGGCACGCGCCTTCCAGACCGTCGGGGTCGATGCCAGCTGCGGCAGCACGCCGCCACCAAGCGACAACGTACTGCAAAACGGCGTGCCGGTGAGCAACCTCGCCGCCAGCAAGGGTGGCAAGCTCAACTACACCCTGAACGTACCGGCGGGCACCAGGTCGCTGCAGATCAGCAGCAGTGGCGGCACCGGTGATGCCGACCTCTACGTCCGCTTTGGCAGCGCCCCCACCAGCAGCAGTTACGACTGCCGTCCCTACAAGGGGGGCAATAACGAAAGCTGCTCGTTCACCAATCCCAAGGCGGGCACCTGGCATGTGCAGCTGTCAGGGTTTTCCGCGTTCAGTGGCGTAACCCTCAAGGCCAGCTACTGATCCACCCGATGCGGGCCTTGTCCCGCATCGCTCTACTCATTGCGCCACCGTTTCGCCAGCGTGCGGGCGGTGGCCAACACAGTTTCCCTGGCCGGGTTGGGCCGCTTGCCACCACGCCACGCCATCATCACATCCCAATGCTCCTGCGGCAGATTGCGCACATCGAGCCTGACCAGCCGCCCCACCTCCAGATCCCGCTTGATGGCCAGCTCCGGCATCAGGGTGATAAACCCGTGTTCCAGCGCCAGATCCCGCGCTGCACTGGCGGGTTGCACCGCATGCAGGGGGCTGGCGGCCCGCCGCAGCCGCCGCAACTGCTGGATAAAGACGTCACACCCCGGCCCCCACACCTGAGGTGCCAGCCGCTGGTCGGCAATATCCTCCAGCGTGAGGCCGTGACAACCGGCCAGCGGATGCAATGGCGAGGCGATAGCGATAATGGGGGAGCAACAGAGCAGCTCCATCTGCAGGCCCGCAACCGGCGGGCGCTTGAGCACAAAGCCGATATCGGCCTCGCCGGTCAGCAGCGACTGCATGATCTCGCCGGAGTGATCCGTGGTACAGCGGATTTCGAACGGCTCGTCCACCAGCTCCATCAATAGCGAGCCAAACACCACCGAAGTGAGGGATGGCAGGCTGGAGAGACGGATACAAGGCAGCGCCGGCGCCCCCTGCAGTGCCAGCCGCCCTTCGCTCAGAGTGGCCAGCGCCGAGCGGGCCGATGGCAGAAACTCCTCGCAGGCACGGGTCGGCGTTACGCCACGCCGATGACGCTGAAACAGCGGCGCCCCGAGGCTCTCCTCCAACTGGGCAATCCGCTGGCTCACCAGCGGCTGTGACCAGCCACGAATGGCCGCCGCCTGACTGAAGCTGCCCAGCTCGGCCACATCCAGCAGCAGTTGCAGATCGTCCAGATCCATAGACATAAATAATCCTGATATGAAATATAGGTAGTTGTCGTCTACCACTATATCTAAACCCTCTCCAGAATGAAGGTATCTGTGAATGAGAGGGCGTTATGGTCGATAGGGCGAGGTTTTGGGGACGCTGGTTTCTGGCGCTGGATACCACACTGGTGATCCTGGGTTTCTTTGTGGTGATGCCGATGATCAGCCTGCGCTTCGTCGATCAACTCGGCTGGGCGGCCGGTCTGGTGGGGCTGGCACTCGGCCTGCGCCAGCTGACCCAGCAGGGGCTGGGGATCTTCGGCGGCTCGCTGGCCGACCGTTTCGGCGCCCGCCCGCTCATCGTCACCGGTATGCTGTTGCGGGCAGTGGGCTTCGCCACCCTGGCCTGGGCCGACAGCGGCGCCATGCTGATTTTCTCCTGCTTCCTCTCCGGACTTGGCGGTTGCCTGTTCGACCCGCCACGGGCCGCACTGGTGATCAAATTTACCCGTCCCCATGAGCGGGGCCGCTTTATCTCCCTGCTGATGATGCTGGAGAGCGCAGGTGCCGTCACCGGTGCCCTGCTCGGCAGCTGGCTGCTGCGCTTTGACTTCACCTACGTCTGCCTGCTGGGCGCCGGACTCTTCACCCTGGCGGCCCTGTGCAACTGGACCCTGCTGCCCGCCTACCGCCTCTCAGTCAAACCGACTCCGATGCGGGAAGGGTTGGGACAAGTACTGGCAGATCGCGCCTTCTGCCGACTGGTGCTGATCTTAAGCGGCTATTACATGCTGTGGGTACAGGTGATGCTGATTTTCCCCATTCTGGTCAAGCAGCTCTCCGGCACAACCACGGCAGTGGGCTGGATGTACAGCCTGGAAACGGCGCTGTCGCTGGCGCTGCTCTACCCTATCGCCCGTTTCAGCGAACGGCGCTATCGGCTGGAGAGCCGGCTGATGGCAGGTATCCTGCTGATGACCGTGGGGATCGGGCTGGTCGCTTTCGTCAGCACCCTCTCCGGCATCTTCGTACTGCTGGCCTGCTTCTATCTGGGGATCATCATCTGTGAACCGGCCCGGGAGACCCTGATGACCCGGCTGGCCAATCCCACAGCCCGCGGCAGCTACATGGGCTTCAGCCGCCTCGGACTGGCGCTGGGGGGCATGACCGGCTATGTGGGCGGCGGCTCCCTCTATGACTTCTCGCTGCAACAGGGACAACCGGCCCTCCCCTGGCTGGTGCTGGGCACCATAGGCGTCGCCACCATGCTGCTGCTCGCCCGCTGCTTCTCCCGCCGCCCGGAGCTGGCTATCAGAGCCGCCGCCTGACGACCCCCCTGCCTACGGCAGCCCCGCCAACGGGGCTGCCGCTTACCCCATATTCTGCAAGTCATCACAGCAAAAGGTTGCGAATTACAACTTTCACGCTATTTTAGTTGTCATACACAACTAAAAAGGAAACCACGATATGGATCCCCGTCCCCTGCGCGCCCTGTCGCGCGATCTGGTTCGCGAACTCGGCATGCTCTCCCAGCAGTGCGGCAATCTGGCCCTCACCCCCATCGAGGCTCACCTGCTGATCGAGCTGGAAAACGCCCCGGCCACCAACCAGCAGCTGGCAGAAAAGCTGCACATCGACAAATCCAACGCCAGTCGTCCGCTGGCGCGCCTCGCCGAGCGGGAGCTCATCAGCTGGCACCCGCACCCCTCCGACGGCCGCAGCAAGGAGGCCCGCCTCACCGTCAACGGTCAGGGGATGCTGCTGGAGTTGCACCGGGAGATGGACGGGGCGATGGAAGAGATGCTGGCGCAGTTGAGCCTGCCCGAGCGGGAGCAGCTGTGGCAAGGGCTGCGGCTCTATCGCAGCGCCCTCTCCCGCGCCCGTCGCCAGCGGGGTTACCAGATACGCCCCATCACGGCGGCGGACAATGCCCAGATCGCCTTGGTGATCCGCGCCGTCTCGGCCGAATATGGCCTCACCGCCGACAAGGGGTATGGGGTCTCGGATCCCAATCTCGACACCCTCTCCCAGAGCTATCAGGGGGAGAAGAGCCGCTACTGGGTTATCGAAGGGCCGGACGGTTCCATCCTCGGCGGTGGTGGTATCGCGCCATTGGCGGGAGAAGAGGGAGTCTGCGAGCTGCAGAAGATGTACTTTATGCCCGCCCTGCGCGGGCTGGGCCTTGGCAAACGGCTGGTGTTGCAGGCACTGGATGCCGCTCGCGGTTTGGGCTATCGACGCTGTTATCTGGAGACGACCGAGGTCTTGCGCGAAGCCACCAGCCTCTATGAATCACTGGGCTTTGAACACCTGCCCGGCCCCCTTGGCTGCACCGGCCACGGGGATTGCGAAATCTGCATGGTGCTGACACTGGGGTAGCTCCCTCATCCCCAACCCTTCTCCCGCAAGGGGAGAAGGGGGCAAAAACACTTCCGCGACCTTTCAGGCAGACCTCTGATGGTTCCCTCTCCCTCCGGGAGAGGGCTAGGGTGAGGGCTGCTTGCGACTGGTATATGCTGAACCATTCCCCCTGCATCCCTCCTTAAAACAGGCAAAACGGCACAAAACAAGAGACCCCGCCGAAGCGGGGTCTCTTTGATTATCTGCCAACAGGCAAACAAACCGTTATCAGTGCTCGCGAGTCTGACGAAACTCAACGTCCGGGTGGCGCTCCTGAGCCAAGCGCAGGTTGACCATGGTCGGTGCGATATAGGTGAGGTTGTCACCACCATCGAGGGCCAGGTTGACCTCGTTCTTGCGCTTGAACTCTTCGAACTTCTTGACGTCGGTCCCTTCCACCCAGCGGGCGGTGGAGACGTTGACCGCCTCGTAGATGGCCTCGACGTTGTACTCGCTCTTCAGACGAGAAACCACCACGTCAAACTGCAACACACCGACCGCACCGACGATGAGATCGTTGCTGATAAGCGGACGGAATACCTGCACCGCGCCCTCTTCGGAGAGCTGGACCAGCCCCTTGAGCAGCTGCTTCTGCTTGAGCGGATCGCGCAGGCGGATGCGGCGGAACAGTTCCGGTGCAAAGTTCGGGATACCGGTGAACTTGAGGTCTTCACCCTGGGTGAAGGTGTCGCCGATCTGGATGGTACCGTGGTTGTGCAGACCGATAATGTCACCGGCGAAGGCGTCTTCCGCCTGCTCACGGTCACCGGCCATAAAGGTCACGGCGTCGGAGATGTTCACATCCTTGCCGATACGCACGTGGCGCATCTTCATGCCCTTGGAGTAAGTTCCTGACACGATACGCATAAAAGCGATACGGTCGCGGTGTTTCGGATCCATGTTTGCCTGGATCTTGAACACAAAGCCGGAGAACTTCTCCTCGGTCGCCACCACTTCGCGGCTCTCGGCCTTGCGCGGCATGGGAGACGGCGCCCAGTCAGTCAGGCCATCCAGCATGTGGTCAACACCGAAGTTACCGAGCGCGGTACCGAAGAAGACCGGGGTCATCTCGCCAGCGATAAAGGCATCGTGATCGAACTCGGGAGAGGCGCCCTGCACCAGCTCCAGCTCGTCACGCAGTTGCCGGGCCAGATCTTCGCCGACGGCGGCATCCAGATCCGGGTTGTTCAGCCCCTTGACCACCCGCTTCTCCTGGATGGTGTGGCCCTGACCGCTCTGATAGAGATAGGTCTCATCCTTGTAGAGGTGATAGACACCCTTGAAGGATTTGCCGCAACCGATAGGCCAGGTGATGGGGGCACACATGATCTTCAGCTCGCGCTCCACCTCGTCCATCACTTCCATCGGATCGCGCACTTCGCGGTCCAGCTTGTTCATAAAGGTGAGGATGGGGGTATCGCGCAGACGGGTCACTTCCATCAGCTTGCGGGTCCGGTCTTCAACACCCTTGGCGGCGTCGATGACCATCAGGCAGCAGTCGACCGCCGTCAGGGTACGGTAGGTATCTTCGGAGAAGTCCTCGTGACCCGGGGTGTCGAGCAGGTTGACCAGACAGTCGGCATAGGGGAACTGCATCACCGAAGTGGTGATGGAGATACCACGCTGCTTCTCCATCTCCATCCAGTCGGATTTGGCGTGCTGGCCCGAGCCACGGCCCTTGACGGTACCGGCGCGCTGAATGGCCTGTCCGAACAGCAGGACTTTCTCGGTGATGGTGGTTTTACCCGCATCCGGGTGCGAAATGATCGCAAAAGTGCGTCTCTTGGAGACTTCACTCAGAAATTCAGCTGACATAATTCAACGTTCTTCTATTGAGCGGTGGCATCAGCCACCGTGGGAATAAATCCGGAATGCCGCTCACGGCACATGTATACGCAACAAAAGCCACGCCAGCTGGCGTGTTGCCAACCTGGTGGAGAGAGGGAGGAGGGTTGCGTTACATGGGTCTTCTCGCCTGAGTCAAAGCAAAATTGCGCGACATTATACCCGCGCGAGTGAAAAATACCCAGCCTGACAAGAGATGATAATTTGGCCGCTCAGCCGTTCCACAGGTTCCAACTGAACAGAAAATCAAACACTCCGAATCGGATGGCAGCATCCGGACCACGTGGACTTGGCCCCCTCCCCATGCCAGCAACAACCACTCTTGATAAATTTTCATACTTGGACTTTCCCTATCCAGCTACAAATATGTAAATCGTATCTACATAATGGAGAGGTCATTACATGAAACATTCCACCCTGCACAATCAACAGATCGTCATTATCGGTGGTACCTCGGGTCTTGGCCTGGCCACCGCCCAGCAAGCGATCGAGCAAGGCGCCAAGGTCATTATCGGCGGTTCCAGCCGTGAGCAGCTTGCCACTGCACTGGCTGAACTGGGCCCAAGTGCCAGTGGCCATCAACTGGATATTCTCGACGTCGACTCAGTCAATCACTTTTTCAACCAGCTGGATTCGCTGGATCATCTCGTCATCACCGCCGCCGTCATGCGACCAGGCAGCTTTCTCACCGCTGCCATCGAGGATTTGAAAATCAACATGGACAGCCGCTTCTGGGGAAGTGTTCATGCGATCCGCGCCGCAGCACCCAAACTGTCCGAACGCAGCTCCATCGTGCTCACGTCCGGGATGGTGACGCGTCGCCCACAACTGGGTAAAGCACTCCCTGCCGTTGCAGCTGGCGCGGTTGAAACGCTGGCTCACAGTCTGGTTACCGAGCTGACCCCCCGTCGGATCAACGTCATCAACCCGGGCCCCATGCGCACACCCATGCTGCTTAAAGCACTGGGCAATGACCCACAAAAAGTGGCTGCCGTGGCGCAAAGCCTGCCGTTGAAGCGCTTGGGAGAGGGAGAGGATTATGCGCAGGCCGCGCTGTTCCTGATGAGCAATAACAACATGAATGGTGAAGTGCTTCATCTCAATGGCGGCAGCGCCTGGGCATAACGCCCTTCTGACGGTCTTCTGCGCTCGCGCTTGCCAATCTGTCATCGCAGGCAAGAACGAGCGCAGGGGACGAGCATCATCGCCGTATCAGAGTGCTCCCCAATGGCAATAACCCCCTGGTGAGTGACAATACCCAGCCCGTCAATCATCTGTTTCCACCCGGTTGCGCCCCGCCTCTTTCGCACGATACAGCGCATTGTCGGCACGCTGGATCAAGGCCGCCAGATCCTGATCATCGTCTCGCAGAGAGGCACACCCGATACTGATGGTTACCGGGTACGACATGCCGGGCAGCGCCCGGTTGGCGACCGTGTGGCGGATCCGCTCAGCCACCCGGCACGCCTCTTCAAGGCTGGTATCCGGCAGCAGGATCAAGAACTCCTCTCCGCCGGTACGCCCCAACTGATCCTGGTGTCGCAGCTGTCGATCTGCCGCCCGAGAGACCCATTGCAGCACCCTGTCTCCTTGATGATGTCCCAGGGTATCGTTGATCCGCTTGAAGTGATCGATATCGAACACCAGCAGACAAAATGGCGTGCCCTGCCTGCGAGCCAGCGCCACCATATCGCTGCCCTGCCGCAGCACGCGACGGCGGTTGTTGATGCCGGTCAGCTCATCGGTAAAGGCCAGACGACGCATCCGACGGTTGCGATCAAGCAGCCACCCCATCGTCAGCAGCGCCAGTACCCCGCAGAGCACCATCACCACCAGCAGCCAGAAACGACGCTCCTTGACCTGCTCCAGCTCCTGCTGCTGCAACTGCTGCTCGACTCGCAGTCGCTCGTTCTCACCCTCCTGACGGGCCAGCTCGAACTCGCCGCGCACCCAGGCCGTGCTCTGTTCCCGTAACAGCTGATCGAGCCGCTGCTCCTGCACCAGATGCTCCCGCAATGCGGCCAGCGCCGCCGGATAATCGCCTTGCAACTCGAGCGCCCGACTGCGCACCCAGTAGAGCTCGAGCAAAAAGCGCACGTGACCTTCCACCTTCAAAATCGGCTCAATCTTCTCAAGCGCACGCAAGGCTGGCGCCGGTTCCTGCTGTTCGACTCTCAACCTCGCCCGCACCAGCTCGAGATGCGCATGGAGGATGGGGTCAACGTCGGGAGAGAGCACCTTCGCCGCTTGTGCCAGCAAGCGTCCGGCATCAGCGGGGCGATCCAGCCCAAGCAGAGCCTCGGCCTGCATCACCATGCGTTCGGCATGCTCAATCAGATATTGAGGCTGATTATAAAAGGCCGCACTGCGTTCAAGCTCGCCCAGCGCATCCTGATAACGCCCGGTCTGCAGATAGACCATAGCAAGTTGATCACTGAGCCTTGCCGAGCCAAACCCGTCGTGACTTCTGGCAAAATGCTCGCTCAACCGGTTGAGGGTGGCGAGCGCTTCGGCATAGAGGCCCATACGACGAAATGTGGCTGCAATCTCGAGCTGCGCCTGGTGATACCAGGTGGGCAACCCCAGCTGCTCGTAGATATTGTGCGCCTTGGTGAGATCCATCAGCCCCTGGCCTGAGACCCCCTGAAAAGACAGCATGGCCCCCCGGCGGGCCAGCGCCAGCGCCTCCAGCTTTGGCAAGGCGGCCTCTCTTGCCAGCCGCAGCCCCTCATCGTAATCGTGACGAGCCTTCGCTACCTCGCCGAGCAGCTGATTGAACCAGCCGCGGCAAATCGTCAGTTCCGCCACGGCGGCGTCATCACCCTGCTCACGCGCAATGGCCAGCATCCGCTCCGCATTGGCGATGGCGGTACGGGACTCCTGCATGTCATCGGCCGATTGGGTCCAGCAAGCCAGACGACTGATCCGCATCTGCTGCGACGGCGGATAGGCGTTGCCGTCCCGTTGCAAACGGGCAAGGCGCTCCCGTAGCAACTCGATCGGCTGATAGACCCGCTCCATCCCTCCCAGTTCATTTTCCAACTGCTCGGGGGACAAGGGTTTGGCTGCCAGCCCGAACACCGCCAGCAACAGCAGCAAGGCAAGTCGGCTCATACACACTCCGGATCAATGGGAAAGATCATCGGGCAAGCCGATGCCGGAAAATCATCATCTTTTCCCCTGTAACAATGGTTGTAAAGGCTATCACCCGGACAGATAGCCCGAATGGCAGGCTAGTCACATTTTACTGCGATATCATCGTGTTGGAATAAAAGCGGGGACGCACAGCGAAAAAGAGGAGGCGGGATAACAACCAAGAGGGGTTGCCCCCTCCCGGTCACTAGTGGTGCTGCCAGCGCCGCAGCAGTCGGCCGCGCAGGCCACAATCGAGTAGCCAGCTGTTGTCAAAAATCCGCAGCAGCGCCTGCTTGGCGTGGCGGGACATGGCGACGGCGTGAAAACGGGTCTGACGCTGGCGATAGCGGTTCATCTGATCGAGCAGGGGATGGGGCAGGCTCTGGGCTATAAAGTCGGAGATGACCAGCACATCCGCCTTGGCAAAGGCGGGATCATCAAGCTTGGCCAGCGCTTTTTCCAGGCAGGGCACCAGGTCGGTACCGCCGTGAAAACTCATGGAGAGGAAGCGCTCCGCCTTGTCCAGCCCGGTATCCGCGGTGATCTCGAGGGTCGCCACCTCGGTGGAGAAGAGCATCAGGTAGCAGCCGCGCTTCTCATCCATCGCCACCTTGAGCAGCGCCAGAAACAGCGCCTTGGCACACTCCTCGGGATAGCCGCCCATGGAGCCGGAGGTATCGACGCAGACGATAAAGGGGCCTCGCTGCTGCAACTGCCGCCCTCCCTGCTCCGGAGTGCGCAGCATGATGCGCTGGCGCGGCAAGGTGCCTCGCGACTGGTAGCTGAGCAGACGCCGCTCCAGATAGCGGCGATAGAACTCCAGCTCCAGCTCCGGCAGCCCCAGCATCACAGCTTCACTTGGCAGTAACCGCATCAGATCGTTCGCCTGATGGATGCCCACCAGATCGTCCGGCACATCGTCGCTGGGTGCTGGCTCCAGCTCCAGCACCTGAACCGGCGGCACAGGTTGCTCCTGCGCCCGCCGATCCCGCTCGCTGCGCCCGAGCAGGCCGGCAATCTCCGCCAGCAAGGGCTCGCGCTGCAACATGCGGGCATACTGCTTGACCAGCACCAGACTGCGCTTGTGCCAGTGCCCCTGTGCCAGATCCCACAGGCCACCAGCCGAGATTTTGTTGGGATCGAGGGCATCGGCCAGAGTGCGGCTCGCCAGCAGCTGATCTTCAATCTCCTGACGCTGTTTCTCCCGCTCCGCTTCGGCGATCTGCTGCTGCAGTTGCAACAGGCTCCCCACCAGACTGGCGCGCCACTTGTCGATAAAGAGCTGGCGCAGCCCCTCGGTGGGGTGGGCCGTCAGCTGACGCACCAAGGAGCGGGCCTCACCGGCGAAGGGGCTGTACTGCTCCAGCGACTCCAGCAAGCCGGGCAGGCGACCAATCAGCTCGGTCATCGGCAGTTGCCGATGCGCCTGATAGAGCAGGTACTCCTGCTCCAGCGCCACTGGCACCGGCTTGTGACGGATCTCCTCACCAAGCTGCTCGCCCCAACTCTGCAGGCGCTTTTTCAGCAGCTTGCCCTGTAGCGGGGAGCGTTTGATAAATTCGGAAATCTTGGGCGAGGCCGCCAACAGGAGCGCCACCTCACCCGCAAGCTCCCCTTCGCCAATCAGGAGCCCCAGATCCAGCATGCCGATCTCAAGCATGAGCGCTCCTTACTCGTCCAGCCTTGGCAACCGCTCGCGCCACTGGGTCAGCTCGCTGCGCAGCAGTTCGAGATCCCGGTTCAGCACAAAGAAGCTGTCTTCCACCTGCTGCAACCAGCGTGAGTCGATAAAGAGGTGTTGTTGATGACGCTCGAACAGGCTGCGCTGCTGCTTGAGCATCTGCATCACCTTGCCGACCTGCACCAGCTGCTCGTCGAGTGACTGCAACCAGGGCGCCAGCACCACCTCGGGGATGGCGTTGCGCTCCATCAGCACCAACGGGATCTGCTGGCGCTGGATATCGAGCACCTGCAGCCGTAGCTCATCGTCCAGCACCAGCTCGTAATGGCCCTCTTTCGGGTTGCCGAACTCATAACCCACCAGCGCCTCACCGGTGGGATGCCAATGGGAGAGCAAGGTGCGATCGAACACCAGGGTGCGAGTAAGACGCTCGGGATCGCTGCCATCCAGCGGCGCCGGGGTGAGCAGATGGAAGTGCACCTGCTTGCCAAAGGGTCTGGCATTGGCGAGCGGGATCTCGATACCCCGGGCCCGCCGGCCAAACCACTGCTTGCGTTGCCGGGCCTTTGTGCACAGGCGCTGGGCCACGCTCTGTTTGAGCTGTTTGAACTGATCCCGCAGCGCCAGCAGCTGACGGGTCATCGCCAGTTGCTGATAGCCGTAGAGACGGGAGAATTCGGTCATCATCTCCAGCAGGGCAGTGCGGGACTCCTCGTCATGCCAGAGACAATCCTTGAACAGCAGCAGATCTACCGGTGCAACCTCATCGCGGCCATTGAAGAAGGCGCTCGCCTTGATAAGCCGTACCGCCTTCTTCCAGCGACGATCCGACACATAGCAGCGATGGGCCAGCTGACTGTCGAGTTGCTGGCGCAGCTGGTAGATGAGCTCGAAACAGGCATCCGGCAGGCGCACCTGTTCAATCTGGCTCTGCCACTGCTCATACTCATCCCCCCGGATCTGCAGGGATTCCGGCAAGTTCTGGTGGGCGTGGCCATCGCTGGCCAGCATGGATTGAAAGTTGGCTTTCTCCTGCACTCGATCCATCCAGATCCGCACCAGCATCCGGTCGTAGAGCGCTTCCAGCCCGCTGTCCGGTGCCGGCAGCTCGTTGGAAGCAGTCACGAGCAAGCGCATCGGGATGGGGTGCTGGCTGTCACCGTTGCGAAACTGCCGCTCGTTGATGGCGGTGAGTAGGGTGTTGAGGATGGCGGGACCTGCCTTCCAGATCTCGTCGAGGAACACCACTTCGGCCTCTGGCAGATAACCAGTGGTGAGGCGCAGGTATTTGCCATCCTCTTTCAGCGCCTGAATAGAGAGGGGGCCAAACACCTCCTCCGGCGTACTGAAACGGGTCATCAGGTATTCAAAGTGGCGGGCGTCGTGAAAGGCCAGCTTGAGGCGGCGGGCGATCAGGCTCTTGGCGATACCGGGTGGCCCCAGCAAGAAGACACTCTCGCCACTGAGGGCAGCCAGCAGACCGAGGCGCAGGGCATCCTGCCGTTCGTAGAGTCCCTCACCGAGGGCAGCCAGCAGCCGGGGCAAGCGCTCCTGGATGGGAATAAGACGCGCAGGGTTCTGGGCTTGAGCTAAAGACGACATAGAGAGTGTTCCGAAGCTGGGATGATGTTAGCCCCAAGGCGCGATATCCATTTGCTCGACCTTGGGTTTTGTCTTGTTATGATGTTTATTCTGGTATCTCTTGCCGCACAATACCCGCCTCTGGCAGGAAAAAACGCAAGGGCAGTGCGATACCGTATCGGCAGCGTGCTGCGCTCATGCATAGCCAGTGTCGTGATGGCACCATGCCCGCATGCGCCAGATGATGCGTTGCAAAGGGTGCAGCAAAAGCGGTTCGAGTGTACCCTGCGCAACACAATTTTCCCCAATGCAGATCAAGAGTGAGTCGCCTCAAATGCAAGATCCCGTTCGTCAGAGCATGTTGGCCCGCATGGGCATTCAAAGCTGGCAACTGCGTCGTCCGGCATTGCTGGGCGCAGCACCCGCTCCCGAGCTTGAGCAAAACGCCACACAGCCGGGCCAGACGGCACCGGCCACCAGCGCTCCGCTGCCCAGCGGCAAACTCTGGCTGCTGGCGCCTCAGCTGCCTGCCACCACGCTGCTGGCGGATATCTGCCAGTTACTCGGCATGACCCCCGACGAGGTCTCACTGCTCAGCGAGCTGCCACCTGCCGACTTGCAAGCGGCGGACGCCTCCCCCCTGCTCTGGCTGACGGAGGCCAACCCCACGCGGCCTGATGCGCTGATCTGCCCGCTCACCCCCAGCGCCGCGCAAAAGCGCGCCCTGTGGCAACAGCTGCGCCAACACCTTGCGACCAACGCGGCGTGATCCTGCATCATGCCGCCAAGACCCACTGTGATGCCGCTCTTTTTACCTGATTTTACAAATGCCGCCTCTGCCAACCCCAGTGCCCAACATCTTGCCATACGGAGCCCCCATGCCTGAGTTTCGTCCCCTGCTCGAGAGCGATTTCGACCTTGTCTACCCCATCGAGCAAGCCGCTCACAAGGAGCCGTGGAGTGAGGCCAACCTGCTCTCCTGCTTCGGCCCTCGCTATCTCAACGGCTTGATGCTGGTCGATGGTCGCCCGGCGGGCTTCTATATTTCGGATCTGGTGGCCGGTGACAGCTCGCTGATGAACATCTGCGTGCATCCGGCGTTTCAGGGCAAGGGGTTGGGACGGGCGCTGTTGCAGGCCTATCTGGCGCGCAGCAAGCAAGCCGGGGCAGAGGCCTGGTTTCTCGAGGTGCGGGCCGGTAACCAGACCGCCATCAACCTCTACGAGAGCGCCGGTTTTGCCGAGTATTGCCGCCGCGCCGACTACTACGGCACCGGCAATGACAGGGAAGATGCGGTGTTGATGTCGCGACTGTTCGATTTCGGCTGATCCAGCCTGTTCGTCGCGCCCAAGCCTTTTGTCCCCCTCAATCGAGGGGGGCATTGTCCAGCGCGGGATCCTGCAAGGCCAGGGTGGTATGCACCACCGCCTCGAATCCGGCACCGGAGAGCGGCATATAGAAGCCACGCTGCCAGGTTTTTCCAGGCATCCAGATCTGGTCGATATCCACCACTATTTTGATGGGTCTGAGGGGCTGCCCCGGCTGCTGGATATAGATACCGGGCGGCGTGGCAACTTTGGGAAAGCGGCGCAGGATCTGCTCGCTGCCATCCCCCTTGCCCGGGTTGAGCCGCACTTTCACCAACCGGGCAAGCGGGCCAGCCATCTCCTTGCTCTGCCAGAATTTCTTCTCCAGATCGCCGCAGCGGCGGCACTTGGGGGTCTCCAGCACATAGAGCAGCGGATAGCCCAACGCCAGCGCCTGTTGCTGCGCCTGCTGATACCCATCGGCCCCCTGATACCAGGGATTGGCGGGCCCCTGTGATGACGTTCCGGCAAAGAACCAAAACGCAACGCCCCCCACCACCATCAGCCCGACCGCGGCCAACGCCCCTTTCACCCACAGATTCATATCGTTAACCCTCTCTCTGCCTCCTAGCAGTATCGGCCAGTCTGCGCAAAGGGAGAGCTATTTGCGCTCTTTGTGATCCAAGACAAACAGCGAACACTTGTAAGCCGTAATGTTGGAGTTTAAACTCTAGCCCGATTTTTAGTGCCCTCGCGGGCGTACAACTGTAATTAAAGGATGTTTAACTGATGCCGAAGCTTCATCTGGTTCGACTGATGCGTGAACGTATTGCCCAGCTTGGCAACAAGGCTGCCCTGCGGGTTCAGCAAGATGGCCAGTGGCGCGCCATCGGCTGGCGTACTCTGGGCCAGGCCATGGACTACTGCGCACAGGCGCTGATCCGTGCCGGCCACCAGCCAACCGAAATGGTCGGCATCTATGCCCGCAACATGCCGGAGTGGACCCAGGCCGATCTCGGCATCCTTGCCGCCCGCGGTGTCAGCGTCCCTATCTACCCCACCAGCACGCTCGATCAGCTGCGCTACATCGTCAAAGATGCCGGCATCAAGGTGCTGTTCGTTGGCGAACAACCTCAGTTCGATCAGGCGCTGCAACTGATTGAAAGCGGCGAGATCCGCCAGCTCATCGCCCTCGACGGCAGCGTCAACCTGCGCGGCTGCGAGCAGGCGAGCCACTTCCAGACATTTCTGGTATCCGGCAACCATCAGCCCAGCGAGCAGGAACTGCGAGTACGGGAAACCCAGTACCGGATGGATGATCTGCTGACCCTGATCTACACCTCCGGCACCACAGGCGAGCCCAAGGGGGTGATGCTCGACTTCAGCAACATCGCCGCCTGTTTCGAGATGCACAACAGCCGCCTCGATCTGAATGAGCAGGATGTGTCGCTCTGCATGCTGCCGCTCAGCCACGTGTTCGAGCGGGCCTGGAGCTACTACGTGCTCTATTGCGGCGCCGAGAACGTCTATATCCGCGATCCGCAGAAGGTGATGGATGTGATTGGCGAGGTGCAGCCGACCGTGATGTGCGCCGTGCCGCGCCTCTACGAGAAGGCCTACGCCATGATCCAGGCCAAAGTCGCTCAGGCTCCGGCTCTGCGCCGCGCTCTGTTTGGCTGGGCGACCAAGGTCGGCAAGCAGATGGTTGCCACCCGTCAGGCTGGCAAGTCCGCCTCCCCGCTGCTCTACGGCCAGCTCTGGCTTGCCGAGCGACTGGTGTTTCGCAAGCTGCGCGCCCGTTTTGGCGGCCGCACCCGCTTCCTGCCGGTGGCGGGCGCCCGTCTGGCCGATGATGTGAACCTCTTCTTCCAGGCGATGGGACTCAACCTCAAGTACGGCTACGGCATGACCGAGACCACCGCCACCGTCTGCTGCTACGAAGACAGCCAGTTCAAGCTCGGCTCCATCGGCACGGCACTGAACGGCATCGAGGTGAAGCTGGGTGAGAACAACGAACTGCTGGTGCGCTCCCCGACCGTGATGCGCGGCTACTACAACAAGCCGGACGCCACCGCCGAAGTGATGACCGAGGATGGCTTCCTGCGCACCGGCGATGCCGGTGAGCTCGACAGCCAGGGCAATATCTACTTCACCGAGCGCCTCAAGGAGCTGATGAAGACCTCCAACGGCAAGTACGTGGCCCCGCAGCTGGTGGAAGGGACTATCGGCAAGGATCGCTTTATCGAGCAGATCGCCATCGTCGCCGATGCCCGCCACTTCGTCTCGGCGCTGATCGTCCCCTGTTTCGAGTCGCTTGAGGAGTACGCCCGCTCCATCAACCTGCAGTACCAGTGCAAGACCGAGCTGCTGCGCCACTCCCGGGTGATGGAGTTCTTCGAGGCCCGCATCGCCGACTTGCAAAAAGAGCTGGCCAAGTTCGAGCAGGTGAAGAAGTTCACCCTGCTGCCGAGCGCCTTCTCCATGGAGCTGGGTGAGCTGACCCCCACCATGAAGCTGCGCCGCAAGATCATCGAGGCCAAGTACCAGAGCGAAATCGAGGCCATGTATAACCACGTCTGATATCGCTCAGGCTCAGAGGAATAAAAAAGCCGCGCACTCGAGCGGCTTTTTGCTGTGACTTTATATAAATATATTCTCATAAATTCCTGCAGAACCATTAGAGATAGACCAAAGTCGCGTTGTTAGTAACATGATGTGAGTTATCATCAACTAAATAGACAGTGCCTTTATATTCAGAACTAGATACCTCAATACCTTTTCCTGAATAAAATATTTTTGCAGCCTCAGCTATACTTTCACAATTATTCTCAAACGTAATTTCAAATATTCTTGATGATGCTTCTTCATCAAAACTCCAAACACCACCATGGAAAACAAATACTGGTGACGTTATGTTTCTCATCTTACTGAACGCATCCAACGCCAAGTCATTAAGTTTTATCTCAAAGCAATCGCCAATGGCTTTTCTTAAGTAGTAATAATCAAGAAAAGCATTATTTGCAATTTTATTCACAGTTCCACGTATTAATTTGTAGTATTCTGTTTCATTAAAACCAAGCTCTTTAAAAAAGAGATAAGACAAAAGAATAAGAATTCTATTTTTTATAGTAAAGTTAACAAAGTGATCTTTTGTATTATTTATTTCGCTCACATTAGAGTGCGCAACAGAACCCCTAACTTTTTTAATTTTTAAAAAATTCCGTTCATTCAAACCACACCATTTAATGAAACCATCAGATAGTTCGTCAACCATCTTCATATACCTGACTTTAAATGATGGCTGATTCATTACGACTATTATATTGCTTTGTTCCTTATCAAACTCCTCCTGTAGTTCAGATGACAAGAAACTTTTTAAATTTAAAAGCGCAGCATTAAGCTTGCTAATCAACTTGGATTTTTTATTTCTAATCCCATATTTCTCCTCTAAATAAGAGTCTAACAAAGATACGACCCCTAAGATGTTATACTCCCAATAACCTTCGTACATCAGCATGCCACGAAATCTTGACCATATAGAATCTTTGAAATTCATTCCAAATAAATTCCTGAAGGCTAGTTCCCATTGCTCATTACTTAAGGCTTTTAAATCTAATAAGCATGACTCATTCTTCAATAATTTATTGTACACAGAGAAGGGAATGTAAATTTCCGCACAGGATTCTTTACCAACAAAATTTGCCTTTAGCCTACTGATATTTAAAGGATGCATTAGCAATATGGAGAAGAAACCTAGTAACCGCATTAGATAACTCTTGGCATCTTCAATTGATATTGGGGTGTTATTAAAGGATAGCCTTATAAAATGGCTATCAACTGCCAAGTAGGCACGACTAGATTCAGAATCTCTTTTTAAGCTTGAAGCCCAATCATCAGAAACAGTGACCTGTTCTAGTGATACTAAAAAATTTGATCTAGGTCTAGTGATAACAAATTGTTTTTCATCTATTTTATTTTCCCACGAGGAATTATCCATAGCGACAGACAAACCATCTATATAGATATCTAACGCAGATATTCCACTTGATGAAATTATTTCTTGTGTTGATAAAAACTCAGCAAAAACAGAACCAAAACCAACTTCACACTGACATAAGAAAACAGAGTCACCATTAAGTTCACATTCAAGTATATCTATCTTTTCACCTTGCTTTACAAGGTCACGAAAAGCCCACCAACCATCTTGTACATTAAATAAAATTTGTTTCCCACCGCCATAGCTAAGCGTTCCGTGATACTTTTTCTCTTTAATTATTATAACTGCACTAACTGTCACTTCATCTAAACAAGAAATCAACATAGCTAAATATCCAACCCACAAAAAAGGCCGCTTCATGCGGCCTTGGTTTTAATTTAATTTATCATTATTAGAACCAAAATAATCGGCCAGGAAGTCATCGAACGACAGGCTGTCACTGCGCTCGCGTTCCCGCTGCTTGGCCAACGAATCCTTCGCCTCACCGGCAAAGTAGGCCTCATCCCAATATTGCAGCTCGCCTGCCAGCAGCTCCTCGCGATAGCGGGTCGCCAGCTTGTCGCCGTAGCAGCCGTTGTCCTTGCCGCTCTCCAGCAACTCCCTGAGCATGCGGGCGGAGTAGGTGAGCTCGGGGTCGAGCAGCTTCTCGCGATGCATTGCCAGCGTCTCGCGGTAGCGGTTGCGGCCGCAGCAGCGATCCAGCAGCTCGGCCACCTGAGCCAGCTCGTCGAACAGCTTGAGGCCGTACTCTTTCAGGCCAATGGCATTGCCCTGCTCATCTTCCAGCGTCAGGCCGGGACGACGCCCTTCCAGCACTACCTTGTTCTGGTTGCGGCGGTTGCAGGCAATCTCCTCGTCACTCAGCACCGGAGAGGGGCGCAGCAGGCACCAGACCAGGAACAGGTCGAAGAAGCGGATCTGGTCGGCATCGATGCCGAGCGGGGTGAAAGGGTTGACGTCCACGGTGCGCAGCTCGATGTATTCGATGCCGCGCTGATCCAGCGCATCCGAGGGCTTCTCGCCGCTGCGCGGGGTGCGCTTGGGGCGGATCGGGGCGTAGAGCTCATTCTCCAGCTGCAACACGTTGTCGTTAAGCTGACGATACTCCCCATCCACCTTGACCCCAATCTTGGCAAAGTCGGGATTGTGGGTGTTGATGGCGCGGCGCAGGCTGCTGACATAGGCCGGCAGATTGTCATGGCTGATCTTGAGCCCAGCCTGGGCGCTGTTGGTGTAACCGAGATCGGAGAGACGCAGCGCGGTGGCGTAAGGTAGATAGAGGGTGCCCTTGCCGGTCTTCTCGAACGGCAGGTTGCTCTTGCGCCCTTTGAGGAAGGATTCGCAGATGGCCGGGGAGGCGCCAAACAGATAGGGCACCAGCCAGCCGAAGCGGTAGACGTTGCGAATAAGCCCCATGTACTTGTCGGAGATAAAGCGCTGGCTGCAGCACCCTTCGCACACCAGATCCTGCCACTCGCTCCAGAAGCTGTCGGGCATGGAGAAGTTGAAGTGCACTCCGGCGATCACCTGCATCAGGCTGCCGTAGCGGTTCTTCAAGCCCTGACGGTAGAGAGTCTTCATCTTGCCGATGTTGGAGCTGCCGTACTGGGCCAGCCGGATACTCTCTTCCCCGCCGACAAAGCAAGGCATGGAGAGCGGCCAAATCCGCTCGTCACCCAGATGCTGAATCACATGGTGATGGATGTCGCCGAGCTGCTCCATCAGGCTGTCGATGGAGTCGGTGGCCGGGGTAATGAACTCCAGCAGGCTCTCCGAGTAGTCGGTGGTGATATTGGGATGGGTCAGGGCCGAGCCCAGCGCCCGGGGATGGTCACTCTGGGCGAGTCGGCCATCCGGCGTGATGCGCAGGCATTCACGTTCGATCCCGCGCCGGATCCCCTTGAGTGCGGTGAGGCGCTCCGGTGATCCCAACGCATTCAGCAACTCGGTGAGCGACAAGCTTGTTGTAGTCATATTCACGGCTCATGTGAGGCCGCCCCATCCGGGGCGGCTCTTGATTTTTATAAAGCGTCAGTTACGGCAACTGCAGCGGATAGATGGGAAGATGAAGCTCCTTCAGGGGTTTTTCAAGCTTTTGCTTGTCTCCCACCACCACGATCACCATGTCGGCCGGATTGAGCCAACGGGCCGCACTGGCCTTCAGCGCCTCGGGCGACACCGTTTTGATCAGGTTGTTCTGGGCCTGCACATAGTCCGGCTTCAGGTCATACATCACCATCTGCAGCAGGAAGCCCGCCTTCTGGCCGAGGGTCTCATAGGAGAGGGCATCCTGCTGGGAAACCGCGCTGCGCATATAGGCCAGCTCGACCGGGGTCGGGCCGCTCTTGCGGTAGTTGTCCATCTCCTTGAGGAACTGGCGGATGGCATCGACGGTTGCATCGGCCCGCACATTGGCGCCGGTGGCGAAGGTGCCCACCTCGCGGTTGGCGGAGAAACCGGAGCTGGCGCCGTAGGTGTAGCCCTTGTCTTCCCGCAGGTTGAGGTTGATGCGGCTGTTGAAGTTGCCACCCAGGTTGAAGTTCATCAGCCCGGCGGTGAAGTAATCCCCCGTGGTATCGAACGGCATGGCGCGACGACCGATGCGGATCACCGACTGGGGTGCCCCCGGCTTGTCGACCAGATAGATACCTGGCTTGGCCTGCTCACCCTTGAGCTTGAGATCCCCCAGGGTCGGCGTGGCCCCCTTCCACTCGGTCAGGAAGCCAAGTTGCTCCTCGATCTGCTTCTGGCCCACATCACCGACCACCACCACTTTGGCGTTGGTGGGGTTGTAGTAGGACTGATAGAAGTGCTTCACGTCCGCCAGGGTCAGCTTGGCCACATCGGCCGCAACCCCGTCGGTAGGTTGACCGAGGCGGTTCTGCTTGCCGTAGACCAGCTCGCGGAACGCCTGCCCGGCCAGCCACTCCGGCTGCTGCTGGGCCTGTTGCATCCCTTGCAGCAGCTGCGCCTTGACCCGCTCGAAGTCAGCCTCCCGCATGCCCGGGCGCTCCAGCACCTCGCGCACCAGCGCAAGGGTCTGGGGCAACTTGTCCGCCAGCGAGCTGACGGTGATGAGGTTGTTGTACTGGGCGCTGGAGACATCAATGCTTGAACCCAGCTTTTGCAGCTCGTCGCTCAGCTGAGCCTCGGTCAGGCGCACCGTGCCCTGCCCCATCATGGCAGCAGTCAGATTGGCCAGCCCCAGTTGCCCCTTATCTTCGGCACGAATGCCGCCCGGCAGGGCGATCATGATGGAGACCGCGGGGATCTCGTCACTCTTGGTGCCGATGATCTCGATGTTCTTGTCGAGCTTGCCGTGCCAGATGGCGGGCACCTTGACGCTCACCGCCTCGCTCGCCTTGGGCTGCACGCTGCGATCGAAATTGTCTTTTACCGGTCGTTCGGCCAGCGCTTCGTCATGCTTGCTGTAATCCGGCAGCTCGCGCTTGGCGGGGGTAAAGTTTGGGGTGGCGACCTGCCACTCGGTCTTGCCCTTGGGCACCACGCTCAGCACCACCGCCGGCTTGCCGGCGATGAACTTGTCGTAGGCGGCCTTCACCTGCTCCGGTGTCACCTTGCCGATGGCATCCAGCGTCTTGAACACATAGTTGGGATCCTGGGCAAACACCTGACCCATGGCGAGCTGGCTCACCTTGCCGGATACGCTATCCAGACCCCAGATGGCGGAGGCACGGTACTTGGCGATCGCCTTCTCCAGATCTTCCGGCTTGAGGCCGCGCTGGGCGAACTCGCCGATCACCTTGTCCACCTCCCCCTTGAGGGTCTTGAGGCTGCCATCCTGTGACGGATTGGGGTAGGCGTAGACGGTCAGGGTACAGGCCAGCTCTTCGCAGTAGTGAGACGCCCCCACATCGATCGCCTTGCCGGTTTTCACCAGCGACTGGTAGAGCATGGAGCTGGCGGAACCGCCGAGTACGTCGGCAAACATGTCGAGCGCAGGCTCCTGCGGGTCACCAAGGGATACGGTGGGGTAGCTGATATAGAGCAGCGGCAGGTGTACCTTGTCCTGCAGCGTCACGTAACGGGTCTCGGGCAGAGTCACCGGCTTTGGCGTCGGCTCGGCCACGTCCGGGCCGCGCGGGATGGAGCCGAAGTACTTCTCGATCCACTCGAGGGCCTGCTTGCTGTCAAAGTCGCCGCCCAGGGTCAGGGTGGCGTTGTTGGGACCATACCAGCGCAGGAAGAACTGCTTGAGGTCGTTTACATCGACCCGGTCGAGATCTTCCACGTAACCGATAGGCTGCCAGGAGTAGGGGTGAGTGCGCGGATAGAGCGCCTCCCCCACCTTCTCGCTCACCAGCCCGTACGGCTGGTTATCGACCCGCTGGGCCCGCTCGTTCTTGACGGTGGCGCGCTGGATCTCGAACTTCTTCTGGCTCACCGCATCGAGCAGGAAGCCCATCCGATCCGCCTCCAGCCAGAGCACTTTTTCCAGCTGGTTGGCCGGCACAGTCTCGTAGTAGTTGGTGCGGTCCTTGTTGGTGGTGCCGTTCATGTCGCCACCGGCCTCGTTGATGATCCGCATATGCTCCTGATCACCGACGTGTTTCGAGCCTTGGAACATCATGTGCTCAAAGAAGTGGGCGAAACCGGACTTGCCGACCGTCTCGCGGGATGAACCGACGTGATAGGTCACATCGAGGTGCACCAGCGGATCGGAGCGGTCAGGGGCCAGGATCACGGTCAGGCCGTTGTCCAGCTTGTACATCTGGTAGGGGATGGCGAGCTTGCCCTCCTCCTTGCCCTGTTCGGAAATCAGGGTCGGTGCCGCCAGCACCGGCAGGGTGAAGCCCAGCAGAATCGTTAAAGGTATGACTTTGTTCACGGTAACCTCGTGAGTGACAAAAACAGGCTAGAAAATGTGACTGGCCAGCAGAAAAACCAGGGCATAACGGAACAATTTGCCGAGCCCGATCAGAATGAGAGAGCGCCAGAAGGAGAGGCGCAGCCAACCGGCCAACAGACAGAGACCATCACCGACCACCGGCGTCCAGGCAAGCAGCAGACACCAGTGACCATGTTGTTTGAGCCAGCCTAAGGCTTTTTGTTCCCCACGGCCTTGAAAATCTTCCGGTTTTTTCTTGAAGGTGGCGAGCCAGCCGAGCCACCAGGTGGTCATGGAGCCGAGGGTATTGCCCAGCGTCGCCCACAGCAACAGGCTCGCCATGCTCCACTCCCCCTTGGCCACCATGGCCCCCAGCAGCACTTCGGAGCTGCCGGGCAGCAAGGTGGCGGAGGTAAAGGCGCTTAAAAAGAGCCACCCCAGCCCCATCTCCATCATCTCGCTCATCCGGGCAGGCCATCGGCCGCAGGCATCCGCAGCAGCAGCTTGCCGCGCACATGGCCCCCTTCGATGGCCTGATGGGCCAGCGCCCCCTCGGCCAGGGGGAATTCACCGGCTAGGGTGACCTTTACCGCCCCCTGACGCAGCAGCATCAACATCTGACCCAGCTGCTTCTGGTCAGGGTGAACCAGCATGCCGACCACCTCGATCCCCGCCGCAACCCCAGCATCCTTGATCAACTGGGCGGTAATGGTAGGCACAGTCACCAGGCGGCCACCCGGTTTGACACAGGCCAGCGCCGCCTTGCCACTCTCGCCGCCCACCAGATCCAGCACCAGATCGACCTGACCGGCCTCTGCCACCACCCGTGCGGGCCAGTTCGCATCGTGGTAATCCACCATCCAGCGCGCCCCCAGTGCGTGCAGGAAGCCATGGTTGTCCGGGCTGGCGGTAGCCACCACCTCGGCACCATAGGCGCTGGCAAACTGCACCGCAAGATGGCCGACGCCACCGGCACCGGCGAGGATCAAGACCCGCTGACCGCTCTGGAGGCCGCCGTGCTCAAGCAGCCCCTGCCAGGCGGTGAGACCAGCCAGTGGCAGCGCCGCCCCCTGCTGCAGGCTCACTCCGTCGAGCTTGACCAGCTCGCCTTCGCTTGCCACCACAGACTCCCCGTAGCCACCTGCGGTAAGGGGAAAACCGACCATGCCGCACACCCGATCCCCCTCGACCAGCGAGGTCACGCCGGGGCCCACCTTCTCCACCACGCCGGAGATGTCATAACCCGGTGTCCAGGGCAGCTTGTCCTTGTTCTGGGCCGCAGCCCAGCCAAGACCGGCGCGAGTTTTGGCATCGATGGGGTTGACCCCCGCAAAACAGATGCGCACCCGCACTTCGCCATCGGCTGGCACCTTATCGAGGGAAGGGTTGAGCTTGAGTACCGAGGGGTCACCGAATGCGGTAATCTGTAGTTGCGTCATTGCACAATCCATCCTGTTGATTGATCAAGGGTCAACAGAATAACAGCGAGGACACCATGGCTCGAATGTTTCTTATTCCTCTGTTGCTGGCACTGGGGTGGTGGGCGTTTCTGCTCTACTTCCGCATCCCGCTCAAACAGGGGGCCAAGGGGTTTTACTGGATCATCGGCATCGGTGGCGGACTGGCCGCCTTCCTCAGCCTGATGATGGTGCTGACTCACTGAATTCCACAGCCACTCGATAACGAAAAAGGCCACCGCGTTCCGGTGGCCTTCTCACTATCCGGCTTGCTGCTCCAGCGCCGGATTGAGGTAGTAGTGGCGATTGCTCCCCTGCCCCAGCACCCCTTGCGACAGCAGATGGTGGAACACCCGATCCACCTCCTCCAGCGAGAGTGACAGCGCCTGTGCCACCGAGCGCTTGCTGCACTTGAGCTCACCACTCACCAGCGCACCGCGCACCTGCGCCAGCACTTCGGGGGCGGGCTCGGGGGGCATGATGGGCTCTGGCTGGGCTGCCATCGCCAACGCCTCCTGCGCCTCTCTGCGAGCTTGATCCTGCTGCCCGCGCCACATCCGGCGAAAGCGGTTCTCCTCGCCGATCAGACTGACGAAGAAGGCACCGAACACGTCGAGCAGTACCGAGAGGAAGCAGACCAGCAGGAACTGCACCTGACTGATGCTCATCCCCACCCCGTCCGCCAGACTGCTCATCAGCCCCAGCATGGAGGATTGTTCGTTGACCGGCTTGGCATCGCGCTGCTGACGCAGCTCATCCTGCTGCAAGCGCAGCTTGGTGTTGGCATGCTGCAACGAGGAGACGCCGCTGGAGATGCGCTCCAGCTCGATATATTTGCGGGCTGCCTCCTCGTTGAGCTGGATCTGCCGCTCGATGCTGGCGATCTGCTCGTCGAAACGGGCAAGCTCCCGCTCGTGGCGCGCCTGCTGGCTCAGTACCGTATTGGTGGCGCTGTTGATGCCACCAATACTGCCGCCGATGGAGATGGCCGCCAGCACGCTGTAAAACAGCAGCGACCAGAAAGCACCACTCAAATCCCGTCGCGCCTTGCGCTCGCCGTACTCGTACCAGACGTAAAACTTGCCCAGCTCGAAGATGATGGCCAAGCCGCCGAACAGCCACTTCATCAGCGGGTTGTCGTCGATGGAGAGGAACAGCAGCAGGGAGAAGATAATGGAAGCCAGAATGGCCAACCCGGTGAAACTGTATACCGTCGTCAGAGCAAACCACCCCTTGGGGTAGCGCAGTGTGGAGGAGTCCTGTGTGGTCATGATGAAGGGGTGTGCTGTGCAGGAAAAGTTGGCTGCCGATTATAGTCGCCAGACTCGCCCAGAGAAGGGCAAATGACTGAATTCCTTGAGATTGGCAACCAGCTGCCCAGAGTGCGACCAAAACGGACAAATCGGCAGCAGAAAAGCGATACAATCCCTCCCTGACTTGATCATGTAGTGAGATGGGGAACAGTTCCGCCCGGGTTCAGCTCCGGTCTGTACACTCATCCACCGTTGCAATTATCCGAGGCCATCATGAACAGTAAGACCACTTTGCTACTCTCCCTTCTCCTGGTTACCGGCAGCGCCGCAGCGACCCAGCAATATCAAGAGAGCAGTGGCTCCGAATTCTCCGTCGATGAGCTTAAATTCAATCTGGACTGGGATGACAAGCAGTTCGGCTGGACCCAGAACGACTGCCTCGACTTGGGGGTCGGCGAAACCGCCCCGGCCGACTGCAGGGCGGTCAAATTCAATCTGGAAGATGAAGAGAACCGCAACCAGCCGCCGCAAACCAACCAGATCCCTGCCAACTCGCAGAGTGGCCAATAACGACAGGAGTCCCCTTGCGATGACCCAAGCCAAACACAACCCCGTTATCCAGCGTGGCGCCCTGCTGCTCTCCCTACTGATGGCGCATGGCATCGCGGTTGCGGCGCCGCCAAGCAAAAATGGCGATAGCATCAAGATCTCCGGTGATGACATCAAGATCAATCTCGACTGGGATGACAAAGAGTACGACTGGTGGCAGGACAACTGTCTGGATCTTGGCATTGGCGACAGCCGGATCAAACTCAACTGCGACAAGATGGATGGCAAGTACCGGGCTCACTACAACCGCAGCATCCACAGCGGCAATAACCCCGGGCAAGGTCACGACAAACACAAAGATAAAAACAAGGGCAACGGCAAGAAGAACTGAACGCCCTCTCCTGATGCAGCAGGGGCCTGGCGCCCCTGTGCTGATTGTTTTACCAATAATTCTCCGCACTGATATTGCCCGGCGCCCGCCGCAGATTCTTGGCCAACCCCAGCGCCAGCAAGGTCTGCTGGGTCTCTTTCACCATCTCAGGATTGCCGCAGATCAGCACCTGACTCAGCTCGGGTGAGAACTCCAATCCCACCCGCTGCTGCAGCTGACCATTGGCAATCGCCGCCGGGATCCGCCCTGCCATTGCATCGGGCCAGGGCTCGCGGCTGACAAAGGGGACATAGCGAAAGTGCTCGCCATATTGCTCGGCAAAGCTGGCGATCAAATCCTGATAGCTCAGCTCCTCGCCTTTACGTACCCCGTGCACCAGCACCAAATTCTCGAAACGGTTGAACGCCTCACCATCGGCCAGCATGGAGAGGAAGGGGCCGATGGCAGTGCCGGTCGAGAGCAGCCAGAGATCACGCCCGGCGGGCACCTCATCCAGCGTCAGAAAGCCGGTGGCCTGGGATTGCACCAGCAGGGTATCGCCTGCTTGCAGCGAGCCGAGCGAGGGAGTCAGCTCACCGCTCGGGATCTCGACCAGATAGAACTCGTGATATGGCGCAGAGGGGGGATTGACGAAGGAGTAGGCGCGCTGAATGCGGCGATCGCCCTGCTCGAGGGCCAGCTTGGTGAATTGGCCTGCCTTGTAGGGCGCCAGCTCGGCCGCTACCCGCAGGGAGAACAGAGTGGGTGTCCATTCGATGCGTTCGATGACGCGACCTTCTACCCAAGCCATAGAGATCTCCTCCAGTGGAACAGACCTTCACTCTACCCCCGGGCCGGAAAATAAAAAACCCGCGCAAAAGCGCGGGTTTTTTCTGCAAAAGCGAATAGCTATTACAGGGCAACAACCTGGATCTGTACGGTTGCTTTAACGTCAGCGTGCAGCTGAACAGCAACTTCGTAGTCACCGGTGTTACGCAGAACGTTGCCCATGCGGACTTCGCTCTTGGCAACGGCTACGCCGGCAGCTGTGATGGCTTCAGCCACGTCACGGGTACCGATGGAACCGAACAACTTGCCTTCGTCGCCAGACTTGGAAGCGATAACCACGGTAGCCAGTTCGGCCAGCTTGGCAGCACGCTCTTCAGCAGCAGCTTTGTTGGCAGCCAGTTTGGCTTCCAGCTCAGCGCGACGAGCACCGAAAGCTTCGATGTTGGCCTTGGTAGCCATAACAGCTTTGCCTTGCGGGATCAGGTAGTTACGGGCATAACCAGATTTCACGGAAACTTGGTCACCCAGACCGCCCAGTTTGGCGATTTTGTCGAGCAGGATAACTTGCATTACCTTTCCTCTATAAATTTCGTTGAGTTAGGCTTAAGTGCCGGGCCGATTCTTACTTGTTGTGCAGATCGGTGTACGGCAGCAGAGCCAGGTAACGAGCACGCTTGATGGCGCGTGCCAGCTGACGCTGATACTTGGCGCGGGTACCGGTGATACGGCTCGGTACGATCTTGCCAGATTCAGTGATGTAGTTTTTCAGAGTAACGATATCTTTGTAGTCGATCTCGGTAACGTTCTCGGCGGTGAAGCGGCAGAACTTACGACGACGGAAATAACGTGCCATGGCCTTTATCCTCTAGTCAGTGATCCAGAATTACTCTTCGGAAGCAGCTTCAGTAGCTTCTTCGCGGCGCTCGTCGTCACGACGGGTGAAGCGCTCTTCTTTGGCCTTGGCCATCGGAGAAACTTCAGTCACGGCGTGCTTGGTGCGCATGATCATGTTGCGGATAACGGCATCGTTGAAGCGGAAGTTGGTTTCCAGCTCATCGATAACGGCTTGCTCTGCTTCTACGTTCATCAGAACGTAGTGGGCTTTGTGCAGTTTGTCGATCGGGTAAGCCAGCTGACGACGGCCCCAATCTTCCAGGCGATGAATGGTACCACCGGAGGTGGTGATGGCGCCGGTGTAACGCTCGATCATGCCGGGAACTTGCTCGCTCTGGTCCGGATGAACCATGAAGACGATTTCGTAATGACGCATTTTAGCTCCTTACGGATTAATTCAGCCTCCGCCCAGGTGCAGCCAGACCTCGGAGGCAAGGAACATAAAGGTGTTTAGTCGCTGCTTTTCTAGGGCGGCGTATTGTACAAAATCACATCCCTCACTGCAACTGACTGCCTTAAATGTTTTTCCCGATGGAAATCATCAGAAACAACAATTGATAACAATTATCATTTAGATCTATTCTCTCTCCATATCCTTATGGAGGGTGATGCCATGCAACCCGCACTAACGACTACGATTCCAGCCCGCAAATTCAAACTGACCCTGCTCGGGCCTGCCTTTATCGCCGCCATCGGCTATATCGATCCGGGCAACTTCGCCACCAATATTCAGGCGGGCTCTACCTTTGGCTACCAACTGCTCTGGGTGGTGGTATGGGCCAACCTGATGGCCATGCTGGTGCAGACCCTCTCGGCCAAACTTGGTATCGTCACCGGCAAGAATCTGGCGGAGCACATCCGCGACCGACTGCCAAAACCGGCGGTCTGGGCCTACTGGGTACAGGCAGAGATCATCGCCATGGCCACCGATCTCGCCGAATTTATCGGCGCCGCCGTCGGCTTCAAGCTGCTGCTTGGCGTGACCTTGCTTGAAGGAGCCTGTATCACCGCCATAGTGACCTGGGGGATCCTGATGCTGCAATCCCGTGGTCAGAAACGGCTGGAGTTTGTGGTCGGTGGCCTGCTGCTGTTCGTCGCGGCGGCCTACATCGTCGAGCTGATCTTCTCCCGCCCCCATTTGCCCAGCCTGCTGGAAGGGGCTCTCTTCCCCGGTCTGCCCAACAGCGATGCCGTCTATCTGGCCGCCGGTGTGCTCGGTGCTACCGTGATGCCCCACGTTATCTACCTGCACTCGGCACTGACCCAGCACACGCAGGATCAGGGTTCAGTCAGCCAGCGGCTGCACACCACCCGGGTCGATGTGGCGATTGCCATGACCATCGCCGGCTTCGTCAATCTGGCGATGATGGCGATGGCGGCCGCCGCGTTCCACAGCTCGGGCCACCAGCAGGTGGCCGAGCTGGAATCCGCCTACCAGACCCTCACTCCGCTGCTGGGTCAGGCTGCCGCCACCCTGTTTGGCCTCTCGCTGGTCGCCTCCGGCATCAGCTCTACCGTGGTGGGCACCCTGGCCGGGCAAGTGGTAATGCAGGGCTTTGTCCGCTTTACCATCCCACTCTGGCTGCGTCGCGCCATCACCATGGCTCCCGCCTTCGTGGTAATCGCCATGGGACTCAACACCACCGAAATTCTGGTGTTGAGTCAGGTGATCCTGAGCTTTGGCATCGCGCTGGCCCTGATCCCGCTGTTGATGCTGACCGGCGATCGGGCGCTGATGGGGCAACATCGCAACCATCCGGTCACACAAGCCATCGGCCGCCTTATCGTTGCGCTGGTGATCGGGCTCAACGCCTATCTGTTGGTCGCCATGATCTAGCGAACCGTAAAACCGAGAAGAGAGGCTCATTAACTCTGGTTAATGAGCCTCTTCGCACTTTGGCGTATGCTGCCGCTTTCTCTTCTCATTTATCGTTGCGGGAGCCTTGCCATGGAACATACCCGAGCCAGCTTCGTACTGGGCCATCATCAGGAGCAGGCCAGCGTGGTCTGCTGCCAGCGCGGTGACACCACGCTGCTGGTCACCGACCTCACCCCTTTTCATCCCCAGAGCCACCTCTGGCCCGATCAGCCGGGGGATGTGGGCCATGTTCGCTGGGAAGGGGGCGAAGCCGCCATTGGCCCTTGCCGGATGGGGGCCATCAGCCCGGATGGCGAGCTGTTCGTCGATACTGCCATTCCGGTCAAGCGGGGCGCAGAGGGGTGGCGTTTCGTGGTGGTCCACCCGCTGACCGGTGACCATGAGCTGGCCGTTGGCAGCCAGGTCGAATTGCAAGTAGATAGCGCTGCCCGCCACGCCCTGAGTCTGGGCCATAGCGGCTGCCATCTGGCGGCACTGGCCCTCAACCGGGTACTCATCCCCTACTGGCGCAAGGAGGTAAGCGAGCGTGATGCACTGGGCCAGCCCGACTTCGACCGTCTGGCTATTCAAAACTCTCGGGTCGAGCCTTGCGGATCGCGGGAGCAGTACCGCATCGGCAAGAGCCTGCGCAAGAAAGGGGTCAACAGCGAGGCGTTGCTGGCAGATCTGGCGCAGATTGAAGAGAAGGCCAACCAGCAGCTGGCCGACTGGATCGCCGCCGGGAGCGAGATCCGCCGCAGCCGCGCTGGCGAGGCGATCATCGATTCCCGTTACTGGCACTGCACGCTGGAAGGCCAGGAGGTGACCATTCCCTGTGGTGGCACCCATGTTGCCTCGCTCGCCGAGTTGGGGGAGGTCAAGGTAGAGCTCACCCAAGTGGAAGAGGGCTTTGCCATGCTGACCCGGGTCACGCCAACCGGCGCCTGAGTTGCAGACTTGACCACCCAGGGCTAACGCTCAAGTTGGCAATAAAGACGTATCGCAAAGAGGGGGCATCATCATGCCCCTCAACGCCAGTCATGACGGGCCGATGCTTCTCTTTTAACCACTCCCTGATTAGAATGCGCCTCCCACAGGAGGCATATCCCCATGAGTAGTACTCAACTTCGCACCACCCCTGATCGACTTCGTTATCTAGTTCTCTACGAAGGCATCGGGCTGGCACTGGTCGCACCGCTGATCAGCCAGCTGTTCGGTCAGGGCGTCGCCGAGGTCGGTTCGCTGGCCATCTTCTTCTCCATCGTCGCCACCGCCTGGACCTACGGCTGGAATCTGTTGTTCGACAAGGGGTTGCTCAAACTTTGCGGGCGCACCAACAAGCGACCACTGGACCGCTTCCTGCACGCATTTGGCTATGAGGCGAGCTTCATGATGCTCTCCCTCCCCTGCGTCATGTTCTGGCTCGATCTGGGAGTGTGGGACGCCCTGATGCTGGATCTCGGTTTCGTTGCCTTCTACCTCGTCTACATCATGGTCTTTACTTGGGCCTATGAGCGGATCTGGCCGCTGCCATCCAACCCGCAGACGGCATAAGGCCTCAGCCGCAACGAGGCTGACAGAAGGAACAGTCAGGAAGGACTAATCGGAAGGATGGGAGAATCCCATAAAAACAATGCCAGTCAGCAAGCTGACTGGCATTGGACAAAACAGACTTTCGGACTTACTTGACGGCGTCTTTCAGAGCCTTGCCAGCCACGAATGAAGGCACGTTGGCAGCAGCAATCTGGATCTCTTTACCAGTTTGCGGGTTACGACCGGTGCGGCCTGCGCGGTGGGTGACCTTGAAGGTGCCAAAACCGACCAGTTGCACAGCATCGCCTTCTTTCAAGCTCTGGGTAATACCATTGATGATCTCTTCCAGAGCCACTTTGGCCTGAGCTTTGCTCAGATCTGCTTTGGCGGCAATCGCATCGACAAGTTGAGCTTTGTTCATAACATTTCCTTTATGATCGGGCATTTAGCGCTGGGTCACTCTATGCAAAAAAAAACGCACAGGCAAAGCCTTTATCGAGCCGAACGCGTCAAACGCTGGGGTTTTCATCAAGATCTGCGGAAATAGTCACATTCCACACGCGAAAAACCGTGAGCAGGCCTGAAACCTGCTAGCACGCAGACACAATCCACTGACTATTTCTTCGCCACTTAACATTATCCCCCCATGGCTATTGACGCTTGCCCAGATTTTCCCTAGTTATAGGTTGTGTCACTGCTCAAACGGCTCGGAATACCGAACAATCGGCCAGCCTTTGCCCCACGGAGGGATAGGGATTATGTTGACGAAACTGGAACAGACCAAGCAGGCGCTGGCAGGCAAGCATAAGGCTATCGACGACTGGCTGGATGCAAGGCAAGCGTTGCTGGTTGGATACATGCAGCTGGCAGGCCTCACTCCGGCGCGGACCAAGCAACGCAGCCTGCCCAAAACAGAAGAGCTGCATCAGTTTTGCGACCGCCTGGTCGACTATGTCAGTGCAGGCCATTTCGAGATCTACCACCACGTCGTCACCGCCTTCGAGCAAGCCAGCGGCGAAACACTGGAGCTGGCCAAGCGCATCTATCCCCATATTCGTAACAGCACTGAATTCGCCCTCGAGTTCAACGACAAATACAGTGATGCCGACGAGGCCCAATTGCTGCTACTGGATGATGATCTCAACGAGTTGGGCCCGGTTCTGGAAGAGCGGTTCAAACAGGAAGACCGCCTGGTCAAGGCGCTTCATGTGGTGGAATCCTTGAGTACCCAGCAAGCCTGAATGCCATTTTCGGAGCAAGTTCAAGATACTGGCAACCAAGGTGGATTACACTCAGAGCAATGACCCTAGCGTCCACACTTATTGCATACAGGAGATGAGCATGTCTGAGCGCCGCCGTTTTGCACGGATCCTCTACTTGACCATGGCAGAACTCACCCAGGGGGAACAGAAGTGGCAGACCCAGCTTGTCGACGTCTCCTTGCAGGGAGCCCTGCTGATCCGCCCCGACGACTGGGAGAGCCGTGACAACAAGGAGTACCAGCTCAGCTTTATCCTGAGCGGTAGCGATATCGAGATCAAGATGCAGGTCGAGCTGACCCACGAAGCCAGCAAGAAGCTGGGTTTCTACTGCCACCACATCGATATCGACAGTGCCACCCATCTCAAGCGGATGATCGAGCTTAACGTCGGCGACGAAGAGCTGCTCCACCGCGAGCTGGAACAACTGCTGAGCGAGCATCTGGAACACAGCCAGCCCTGATGGCAGGTGCCAGCCCATAAAAAAGAGCGCCGAGGCGCTCTTTTTTCGTTGTGCGGTTGTCTCGATTGCAATGCTGAGGGATTACAGCGCCTCGAGTGCCTCAGACAGCTTCTTGACCGGCACCACTTCCATCCCTTCGATGGGATGCTTGGGGGCATTGGCGTGCGGCACGATTGCGCGACGAAAACCGTGCTTGGCCGCCTCCTGCAACCGCTCCTGGCCGGACGGCACAGGGCGAATTTCACCGGAAAGACCCACTTCGCCGAACACCACCAGATCCTTGGGCAGCGCCTGATCCCGGAAGCTGGAGACCATCGCCAGCAGCAGCGCCAGATCCGCACTGGTCTCCTCGACCTTGACCCCGCCAACCACGTTGATGAAGACATCCTGATCCGCCATCTGTAGCCCGCCGTGACGGTGCAGCACCGCCAGCAACATGGCGAGCCTGTTGTGATCCATCCCCACCGCCACCCTGCGCGGGTTGGAGAGCTGGGAGTAATCCACCAGCGCCTGCAACTCCACCAGCAGCGGTCGGGTGCCCTCCCAGATCACCATGACGATGGAACCGGGCGCCTGCTCCTGCCCCCGGCTGAGGAAGATGGCGGAGGGGTTGCTCACCTCGCGCATCCCCTGCTCGGTCATGGCAAAAACCCCCAGCTCGTTGACCGCACCAAAGCGGTTCTTGTGGGAGCGCAGAGTCCGAAAACGGGAGTCATGGCCACCGTCAAGCAGCACAGAGCAGTCGATACAGTGCTCCAGCACCTTGGGACCTGCCAGACTGCCATCCTTGGTCACATGGCCCACCATAAAGATGGCTACATGATTCTGCTTGGCGTAGCGGGTCAGCAGCGCCGCCGCTTCGCGCACCTGTGAGACAGAACCGGGGGACGATTGCACATCCGCCACATGCATCACCTGAATGGAGTCGATCACCATGATCTGCGGCTGCTCCTGCTGGGCAATCAGGCAGATCTGCTCGACGCTGGTCTCGGAGAGCATCCGCAGCTTGTCGGTGGGCAGCCCAAGGCGGTTGGCCCGCATCGCGACTTGCTGGAGCGACTCCTCGCCGGTGACATAGAGGGTTTTCATCCGTTCAGCAAGACCACACATGGTCTGCAGCAGCAGGGTGGACTTGCCCGCCCCCGGGTTGCCGCCGATCAGAATGGCCGAGCCTGGCACCACACCGCCACCAAGCACCCGATCCAGCTCCTTGAAACCTGAGGTAAAACGGGGAATTTCGGTGGTGGCGATCTCTGCCAGTGTCTGTACCTGACTGCCGACCGCGCCGGCATAACCGGTGTAACGGGCACTCTTGCCAGCGGGGCTCACCGAGCCGAGGCGCACCTCGGTGATGGTATTCCACTCCTTGCACTCGCTGCATTGACCTTGCCAGCGTGTGAAGTCGGCACCACATTCGGAACAAACATAAGCAGTTTTATTTTTGGCCATTGATAACTCGGGGACAGGATGAATTCCTGCTTGATATACTTGTTTGCGACCGACAGATCAAACCCAGAATCGGAAAAGTGACTTTCCGTGGCAGGAACAAATGGATTCAGAACACCAGCAACATCTGATTGAACAACTCGTCCCCTTGCTGCGGGAGAAAGATTTCGAGGAGATCTTCAACCGCATGACCCAGGAGGAAAACAGCAACAGCCGTTTTCTGATCAAGATGGAGCTCAAGCGCAAGTGCTCCCCCTGCCGCAGGGTCATCGACATGCGCGATGAGCTGGAGGATGAGTGCCTGGTGCATGAGTTCGACGGCATCACTCACTTCATGCCCGCCGATGCGATTGCCCTGTTCCAGTCCCAGTGCTATCTCTACCGCGATATCTATACCCTCGGTGTCTACGAGGCGCTGCAACAGTGGCAAAAACAGCACCACAACGCCCGCGTGGATGGTCAGCTGTCGCCGCCTGCCAGTCCCTTCCGGCAATATGATGTCAACACCATCGCCTTTGCCAGCTACTACGGCCGCAGCCAGGAGCGGATGCACTTCAGCTCGCCGGTGCTGATCAAGTTTCAGGACGGAGAGAAGCTGTTCGCCAAGAGTTCAGATCTCTCGCTGGGTGGCATGCGGGTCTCGGTTCCCTATCTGCCGAGCTATCACACCGGCGCCCAAGTGGAGGTCTTCTTTACCGGACTGGAGCGGGACACCCCCAATCCGGTGCTGCACCAGCCGGTCGGCTATCAGATCCTCGGCGAAGAGAGCAAAGAGGGGAAATACTGGCTGCGACTGGTGCGCACCGGCGAACAGCCCGCCTTCGATGCCTTCCTCAGCGACTTTATCGACGCCAACAAGATCCGTTATCGGGTCAGCGTCGACTATCTGCTCTCCGCCGCCATCATCAAAGGGTATGAGCAGTTCTACCTGCCGCGGATGACCGGCATGCCGCTCTTCTTCGGCACAGGCGACAGCCCCAATCTCGAGATTGCCCTGCGTACGGAAAACAACCAGCACCTGCTGGAGTATTGGCGCGATGAGAAAAACCGAGATGCCCTCGCGGGGCTTTTCAGCGCAGAGCGGATGAAACGGCTCTGCCCGGCCCCCGGCACCACCACCGAGACCATCATCTACTGCTTTACCCACACGGTGCGCAGCCACATCTACTTCTTCTCCGCCACCGCCGAGGAGCTGCGCCAGAGTGGCCTCACCGCCCTCTTCTTCCAGGTGGGCTCACGCCGGCCCAGCTGGCGTGTCTACAAGTTCACGCTGGAGGCATGCGATCTGGTCGAGGCGGATGTGGGGCAACTGCAGGGGCAGGACAATCCGCAGTTACAAGACATCCTGCTGCTCGAGCGGCTCAAGCAGATCGGCTATTGCGGCCTGCTGCAGGAGATCGGCCTAGAATCCCAGCGAGAAGAGTTCCATCAGGAAGGGGTCAGCAACAACGCCAACGAGCTGCAGCGCTTTGGTCACGAACAGGGGGTTGCCCCGTTCGAGATCGAGACCCTGCACTATGTTCAGCTGCGCAAGGAGTCGCGCTACATCCACAAGACGGCGGTTGCCATCCATCACAACGGCAAATCCTGGATCGGCTGGACCCGCGACATCTCGACTCACGGCCTGCAAATCGAGCTGGAAGATGCCTTTATCGGTGAGAAGAACGATGTGGTGACCATCGCCCTGCCCCGCTTGCAGGAGCTCTCCAAGAGCATGGATTTGCAGCGCCTCTCCTACCGGCTGGTCAGCCTCAACATGACCCGCACCGTGCTGCACCTCTGCATCGAAGGGGATTCGGATCGCCATACCGGCCGCCAATTCTTCAGTCTGCTGATCGAGAGCAACCAGAACAAGCTCAAGGCGGCGCAGGAGCAGCGCCGCTATCGTGGGCTGGCACGGGCACTGCGCAACATCTACACCCACCACCTGTTCAACTCGCCGGTCTACGTCAACAAGCTGAAGGGCGCGCCCAAACCGGCCTCCATCGGCAAATCCCTGCAACCACGCAGTCTGCAGAGGCTGCTGCAAGCCTGTGCCGAGCTGCCGGAGCAGGAGAACCTCTACCCGCTGTTTCAGGGGGAGTTGCTCAAGGAGCTGTTGATGAACCCGCTGCGCGCCATCGAGCGGGAGGACAAACCGAGAGAGGACGAGGTCTATATCGCCAGCATCCAGACCAAGGCCGGCCTGCCCATCTTCAGCAGCCGGCTGGCCAGCAGCTTTGCCAACGTCAAAGAGAAGCGTCAGTTCATCGAGCTGGCGCAGCAACAGGGGGAGTTCTACTCGGTGCTGGTCGGCATCTCCCGTACCGGACGGCCCGACACCAACTTCATCGCCAACGAGCTGGACTACATCGCCAAGTTCGCCATCCACAAGGCGCGCAAGCTGGAAGAAGAGCTGTGGAGCGTGGTGGGGGTGGGCGAACTGACCGATACCACCCAGGCCACCCTGTTCCGCTTTGGCATCACGCCGCCGCTGAACTGATGATCCGGAAACAGACAAAAATGAAACAGGGCGCTCGAGGCGCCCTGTTTTTTGTCATACCGCCTGCGGGTTAAGCAACCAGTCGAGGATCTGGGGAAAGTGATCCTCCTGCGCCTGCGGGGCGGTCAGCATATTGATGTGGTCATAATCGAGGCGGTTGCCGTTGTCCCGCCCCAATCGGGTGTGACGTGTGGCCGAACCCATCTCGTCGCTGAAGCGGCGCACATCGGTCGGGTGACCCAGCACCTTGTCCGCTTTGGCCGAAATCATCCAGAGCGGTGGCCAGTTGACCCGTGCCGCCGCCTCGTCATAGGCAAAACCGTCGTGAGGATCCTGCCAGGGGCCGCACTTGACCCAGGGGATAGTCTCCTGCAGATAGCGCAGCGGCTCGTCGTCAGCACCGATCTTCAGAGTGCGAGCCGCCAGAAAACCACGGCGGCGGGCCAGCCAGGGGGCCAGCCGATTCCAGATCAGATCCACCTTCAGCCAACGCTCGGGATTGTGCACCGACACGCCGCGCTTGGTGCCAAAAAACAGCAGACTGGCCACCTGCTCCGCCAGCTCGGGGAAGCGCACCAGGGTCGAGGCCATGATGACACCGCCCCAGGAGTGGGCCACCCAGTGCACCTTGAAGCCATGATGACGCTCGGCAATCCAGCGCTGCAGGGCGGGCAGATCCTCGGTGATCAGTTCGTGCTGACCGTGCTCCGCCTGCTCGGCGATAGCCGGAGTGCTGAGCCCCCGCCCCCGCAAATCAGCCACATAGACCTGATAGCCATGACGGGCCAGAAAGCAGGCCAGCCCCTTGCCCGATTCGGTATAGAAGATCCGCCCGTTCTCGATGGCGCCGTGCACCATCAGGATCGGCTCGCCATGCACCGCAACCCGGGGTTTGATGTGGCGAACATGCAATTGATGGCCACCACAGGGGATAAACAGAGACTGCTGCAACAATTCCATTTTTATTGGTTTCCTCCTTGAAACACTGTCAGCGCTTGTCCCAACGTTGCTCGCTGCAGGCCCGCGCCGCCAGCAGGCAGATCACCCCCTCCAGATCGTGATGATTGAGGGTGGCCGCCGCCTGCGCCCGCACCAGCGGCTTGGCGTGAATGGCGATGCCAAGGCCAGCGACCCCCATCATTTTGAGATCGTTGGCACCATCGCCGATGGCCACGGTCTGGGCGGCAGCAATGCCGTACTCCTGAGCAAGCTGCTGCAACACCTCGGCCTTGACGCTAGCATCAACGATGCGCCCGCTCACCTTGCCGCTCAGCTGGCCCCCCTCCACCGCCAGCTCGTTGGCGAAGATGGCATCGAGCCCCAGATCGCGCTGCAACTGGCCAGCAAAACGGGTAAAACCGCCGGAGGCGATGGCCACCTTCCAACCCGCCCCTTTGAGGGTATCGACCATCAGCTGCAAGCCCGGCATCCAGGGCATCCATGCCGCCACCTCGTCGAGAATGGTGACCGGCGCCCCTGCCAGCAGGGCCACCCGATTGCGCAGGCTGTCGGAAAACTCCAGCTTGCCCTGCATGGCTGCGGCCGTCACTGCCGCCACCTGCTCGCCGACCCCGGCAAGCCGGGCAATCTCGTCGATGCACTCGATGCGGATCGCGGTGGAGTCCATGTCCATCACCAGCAGGCCGGGCTCCTTCAGGGTCGGTAGCGCGGGCAGATGGCAGAGATCGATCTCCCACTCACCGCTCTTGAGCTCGGCCACCAGCTCGGAAGAGAAGCGATCGCAGCCAAGCAGCAGCAGCGGCACGCCCGCCACCTCGGTGGGAGGATAGAGGGTGGCCGCCAACCCCTGTGCAGCCAACAGTGGCGACAGACGCGCCAGATGGGAGGCGCCCAGCCCCTTGCCAAACAGCACCAACCAGCCGCCAGCCAGCGGAGTCTCTGTCGGTTGCAACGCATCTGCGTGGAGCTGCCAACAGGGTGAGCCGGACAACAACGCGGGCCAATCGGATAACAGAGGGGGGAGCTGGGACAACAACATAAGGGATACGCCTTCCTTGGTGATCAGGGGGTTAACAATGCTGGCCCAGAGTAGCGTATTGCTTTTTGTACAGGCAAGCGCCAAGATCCCGCCACTCCTTGTTACCAGAGGTCTCACGCTTGCAGCGTCATCTTCCCATCAAACGTGTTCTCAGCCTGGGTGCCGGTATCCTGCTCGGATGCTGGGTGCTCGGTGTACTCATTCATATGCAGGGTGAAAGCCAGGCCTCGCTGCACAGCGAAGCGCGCAACCGGGCACAGGCGCTGGTCGCCTATGCCGCCCGCGACATGAAGCGCTGGATCAAGGAGGAGAAGAGCAGCGAGCTGGAGCGGCTGGCGCGGGATCTGGCGGCGGAGCCGGAGATCCTCGATGCCACTCTCTACGACGGACGCGGCATTCCCCTCGCCCAATCGGAGCAGGCGGTACCGCTGGAGAGCCTGCTGCCCATCGGCAGCGATAACAAGTCACTGCCGGAGCAGGGCAAGGGGCGGATCCAGTTCGTGCAGGAGATCCGGGATGGCGAGCAGACCATCGGCTTCCTGCGCATCACCCTGGAAGAGCAGCAGATGCTGGCAGACAAGGACACCCGGCTCAAGGTGGTGCAGGAGAAACAGCGCCTGATGCTGCTGGTCGCCCTGCTGGCCGGGGTGCTCATCTCCTACGGCGTACGCCGCAACTACATGCGGGTGCGCAAGCACAAGAAAAAGAGTACGCCCCCCTCGCCACCTCCGGAAAACTGATGGCGCAACCAGAGAGCAGATACAAAAACGGCGGCCAGAAGGCCGCCGTTTCTTATTCGCAAGGGAATTACTTGTCGCCCAGCAGGACGGAATCCAGTGCGATTTCGATCATGTCGTTGAAGGTCAGCTGACGCTCTTCAGAGGTGGTCTGCTCACCAGTACGGATATGGTCGGAGACGGTGCAGATGGTCAGCGCCTTGGCACCGTACTCTGCGGCCACGCCGTAGATACCGGCGGCTTCCATCTCGACACCCAGGATGCCGTACTTTTCCATGACGTCGAACATGGAGGGATCCGGGGTGTAGAACAGGTCGGCGGAGAAGATGTTACCGACGCGCACGGCAACGCCCTTGTTCTTGGCGGCCTGTACGGCATTGGCAACCAGGTCGAAGTCGGCGATGGCAGCGAAGTCGTGATCCTTGAAGCGCAGACGGTTTACTTTGGAATCGGTGCAGGCACCCATACCGATCACCACGTCACGCAGTTTCACGTCTTCACGCACAGCGCCACAGGAGCCCACGCGGATCAGAGTCTTCACACCGTAATCGGTGATCAGCTCTTTTGCATAGATGGAGCAGGATGGAATACCCATGCCGTGACCCATGACGGAGATACGACGGCCCTTGTAGGTACCGGTGAAACCGAACATGTTGCGCACGTCGCAGATCTGCTCGACGTTCTCCAGGAAAGTTTCAGCGATGTACTTGGCGCGCAGGGGGTCGCCCGGCATCAGCACGGTATCAGCAAAGGCGCCATCTTTCGCATTGATATGAGGAGTTGCCATTCTCTTGATTCCTTCACACAGGTTGAGTTTTATTGTTTTATAAATTGCCCGCCGCCGAAGTGGCGGGCGGGTAAATTACAGGAAGCTGGTACCGTACGCCAGTTTCGGCAGACCGTGGTAAGCCGCAATGCTCTGGCCGATATCGGCAAAGGTCTCGCGACGACCGACGGAGCCAGCCTTGACCGGCTTGCCGAAGAACAGCACCGGAATGTATTCGCGGGTGTGGTCGGTGCCACCCCAGGTCGGGTCACAGCCGTGGTCGGCAGTCAGCACCACCACGTCGCCATCCTGCAGCAGATCAAACAGCTCCGGCAGGCGGGAATCGAAATACTCCAGCGCACCGGCATAACCGGCAACGTCACGGCGGTGGCCGTAGGAGGAGTCGAAGTCGACGAAGTTGGTGAAGACGATGGTGTTGTCACTGGCCGCTTTCACCTCTTCCAGCGTGCGATCCCACAACTCGGTCAGACCGGTCCCTTTCACCTGCTTGGTGATGCCCTGCTGGGCATAGATGTCGGCGATCTTGCCGATGGAGACTACCTGACCGCCCGCATCTTTCATGTAATCCAGCACGGTCGGCGCCGGCGGCAGCACTGAGTAGTCGTGACGGTTGCCGGTGCGCTTGAAGTTGCCCTTGCCAGTACCTACGAACGGACGCGCAATCACGCGGCCGATGTTGTAAGGCTCCAGCAGCTCGCGCACGATGTGGCACAGCTCATAGAGCTTCTCGAGGCCATAGGTCTCTTCGTGGCAGGCAATCTGGAACACGGAATCGGCAGAGGTGTAGAGGATCGGCTTGCCGGTCTTCATGTGCTCTTCGCCCAGATCGTCCAGCACCTGGGTACCGGAAGCGTGGCAGTTGCCCAGATAGCCTGGCAGACCAGCCTTCTCGACGATGGCGTCCAGCAGCTCCTGCGGGAAGCTGTTGTGGTGATCCTTGAAGTAGCCCCACTCGAACAGCACGGGCACACCAGCGATCTCCCAGTGACCGGACGGGGTGTCCTTGCCGGAGGAGAGCTCCTGCGCAAAGCCGTAGGCACCGACCACCTCGATATCTTTCTTCAGCCCTTCCGGGAAGTAGCCGGAGGCCTGCTCGCAGGCGTGGCCCAGACCCAGCTTGTTGAGGTTCGGCAGATTGAGGGCACTGCGGCCTTCAATTTCACCTGCCGCACACGCCTTGGCGATATGGCCAAGGGTGTTGGCGCCCACATCTCCGAACTTGTCGGCGTCGGCAGCAGCGCCAATACCGAAAGAGTCCATCATCAGAATAAAGGTACGTTTCATGGGTCTTCCCCTTGTTACAAATCAGCCAGGGTGATACGGCGGTACACTTCAGGCAGTGCCTCCGGCCGCTCGCCACCAATCCGGACAGCCGCCTGCACCATGCTGGCAGCCTGAGCATATTGCTCTTCAGTCTGAGCGTGGATCATCGCGATCGGCTTGTCAGCATCGACGCTCTGACCCAGGCGGATAAAGTCGGTCAGACCAACCGCATAATCAAGTTTGTCACCGGCAGCGCGGCGACCACCGCCCATCGCCACCACAGCCAGACCCAGCTCGCGGGTATCCATGGCAGTCACGAAGCCGCTGTTGGCCGCAAAGACCGGGCGCACGATGGCGGCTTTGGGCAGGTAAGCGTCGTAACGCTCCATGAAATCGGCCGGGCCACCGAGACCAGTCACCATGCGACCGAAGATCTCGGCCGCCTTGCCATTATCCAACACCGCCTGCAGCTTGGCGCGGGCATCACGCTCGTCGCTGGCCAAGCCTGCAGAGATCAGCATCTCGGCGCACAGCGCCATGGTCACTTCGTGGATCCGCGGGTTACGGTATTCGCCGGTCAGGTAACGCACCGCTTCACGCACTTCCACCGCGTTACCGGCGCTGGAGGCCAGCACCTGGTTCATATCGGTCAAGAGCGCAGAGGTGCGGCAACCGGCACCGTTGGCCACGGCGACTATGCTCTTGGCCAGCTCTTCGGAGGCTTCGAAGTTCGGCATAAAGGCGCCGGAGCCCACTTTCACATCCATCACCAGCGCTTCGAGCCCGGAGGCGAGCTTCTTGGAGAGGATGGAGCCGGTGATCATGGCGATGGATTCGACGGTGGCAGTGATGTCCCGTACTGCATAGATACGCTTGTCAGCGGGGGCAAGATCGCCGGTCTGGCCGATGATGGCCACGCCCGCCTCTTTCACCACTTTCAGGAAACGGTCGTTGTCGATCGAGGTCTGGTAGCCGGGAATGGCGTCCAGTTTGTCGAGGGTGCCGCCGGTGTGGCCCAGACCACGGCCGGAGATCATCGGCACGAAACCGCCGCAGGCAGCGACCATCGGGCCAAGCATCAGGGAGACAACGTCACCCACCCCGCCGGTGGAGTGCTTGTCGACAATCGGGCCACCCAGATTGAGGTGATCCCAGGTCAATACCATGCCGGAGTCGCGCATGGCGCAGGTCAGGGCAACCCGCTCATCCATGGTCATGTCTTTGAAGTAGACCGCCATAGCCAGCGCGGCGATCTGCCCCTCGCCGATGGTGTTGTTGGTAATGCCCTGAACGAAGAATTGAATTTCTTGGGTACTGAGCGCTTCACCGTTGCGCTTCTTGCGAATAATTTCTTGAGGCAAAAACATCTTTCATTCCCTCCGCCATTACTGGCGTTACACAAGCCTGAATCCTTGCCCGCACACAGCATGGTGGGGGCTAACAGGGCGGACAGACGTCCGCCCTCTCATCAACCTATTAGTAACCGCTGGTGTTGGCCGGCTTGTCGCCATGCCCCAGAGTGGCCAGCAGACTGGCCAGCAGGCTGGATGCACCAAAGCGGAAGGTACGGGCGGATACCCAGTCGTTGCCGAGGATCTCTTCGGCCATGGCCAGATACTGACCGGCAACGGCGGCGTCTTTCACGCCACCAGCAGGCTTGAAGCCGACTTTCGGATTCTTGGCCTTGATCACTTCCATCATGATGCGTGCCGCTTCTGGGGTCGCATTGACCGGCACCTTGCCGGTGGAGGTCTTGATGAAGTCGGCACCGGCATCGATACAGATTTCGGAAGCGCGACGGATCAGCGCCTCTTCTTTCAGCTCGCCGGTTTCGATGATCACTTTCAGCAGCACGTTGGCACCGCAGGCCTCTTTACAGGCTTTGACCAGATCAAAACCGATCTGTTCGTTGCCAGCCATGAAGGCGCGATACGGGAACACTACGTCCACTTCATCAGCACCGTAGGCGACAGCGGCACGGGTCTCGGCCACGGCGATCTCGATATCGTCGTTGCCGTGGGGGAAGTTGGTCACGGTCGCAATGCGTACGTCGGCAGCGCCGATCTCACGCAGGGTCTTGCGAGCGATAGGGATAAAACGGGGGTAGATGCAGACGGCGGCGGTCAGGCCAGCCGGTGACTTGGCCTTATGGCACAGGTCGATCACCTTCTGATCGGTGTCGTCATCGTTCAGGGTGGTCAGGTCCATCAGGTTCAGGGCGCGCTGAGCGGCCACTTTCAGATCAGTCATTCTGTTCTCCAAAGTCTCGATTTAATCCAGATAACCGGGCACCACCATACCATCCAGCGATGGATGCACAGGCAGTAATCCCCAGCTATACGGGAATGGAATTACAGTGCGAAGGCACCGGCACTATCGGGATGCTATTCAAAACACCCTGCAGGCACTACGACTGTAAATAAGGCAAGAGCCCTGTCACTTTCTTACAAAAGTGCGGACTTGGTTCCATGAAGACTTGAGAAAGGCCGACAACATCTGACCCGACTTCCCAATCAATTCCATTTGACCGCCAACACCCGATTTCATCGAGTATTAGTCATTGCCAGCACCCTGCTGGCAACGCCTATTTCAGCCGAGATACCCCCTGTTTGCAAGCCGGATTTGCCAATTTCAGAGGTACCTCACATCTGGCAAATCCAGGTCTAAAAAAGCCTTACGAAAAGAAACGAGTCAGGATCCAGGAGTAGGCCAATCCCCCCAGATAGACCCCGACGATCCCCATTACCCCGGACAAAACGGGAGGCGCCGGGATCGGCAATTTGAGGAAAGAAAACAACAAACCAACTATAAAGCCGGCCACCATCGCCAGTAGCACTTCATTCATATAACCTCCGATTTGACTCATTTTATTATTAGTTTAGATAGGAAAACGGTTGTCACCGCTCCATACGCGAACGCCACGGCAGATGCCGTGGCGTTCGTGTTTATACCCTGTCAGTCAGGCGGCGATTACATGCCGGACAGTGCCAGGAAGAAGCCTGCGATAGTGGCAGACATAAGGTTGGACAGAGAACCAGCCAGTACGGCTTTCAGACCAAAGCGTGCAATGGTGCCGCGGCGGTTCGGCGCCATGGACCCCAGACCACCCAGCAGGATGGCAACAGAGGAGAGGTTGGCAAAACCACACAGTGCGAAGGAGATAATCGCCTTGGTGTGATCGGACATGGCCACACCGTTGATCAGCACTTCGTCTTTCAGGTACGGAGCGAAGTTCAGGTAAGCCACGAACTCGTTCACTACCAGCTTCTGACCGATGAAGGAACCGGCAACCACCGCTTCATTCCAGGGCACACCGATCAGGAAGGCCAGCGGGGAGAAGATCCAGCCCAGCAGCAGTTCCAGAGAGAGTTGCGGATAACCGAACCAGCCACCCACACCGGAGAAGATGCCGTTGATCATGGCAATCAGACCGATGAAGGCCAGCAGCATGGCGCCGACGTTCAGGGCCAGTTGCATACCGGCAGAAGCGCCAGCAGCAGCAGCGTCAATGACGTTGGCAGGCTTGTCATCCAGCTCGGCATCGGCAGAGCTTTCGTCGTAGTTCGGGGTCTCGGTTTCGGGAACCAGCAGCTTGGCGAACAGCAGACCACCCGGTGCAGCCATGAAGGAGGCAGCAATCAGGTACTCCATCTTCACGCCCATGGAGGCGTAACCGGCCAGTACGGAACCGGCAACGGAGGCCAGACCACCACACATGACGGCGAACAGCTCGGAGTCAGTCATCTTGGCGATGTAAGGACGAACCACCAGCGGCGCTTCGGTCTGACCGACGAAGATGTTGGCAGTTGCAGACAGGGATTCGGTGCGGGAAGTACCCAGTACTTTCTGCAGACCGCCGCCCAACAACTTGATGACCATCTGCATGATGCCCAGGTAGTAGAGCACTGCAATCAGGGAAGAGAAGAAGATGATGACCGGCAGAACACGGAAGGCAAATACAAAGCCGCCGCCACCGAACACTTCAAACATCTTGTTGCTGACCAGACCGCCAAACAGGAAGTCGATCCCGTTCTGGCCGTAGCTGATCACGCTGGATACCGCGTCGGACACGCCGACCAGGATATCGCGACCAACCGGAACATAGAGAACAAACGCCCCCAGACCGGCTTGAATTGCGAACGCACCGACAACGGTACGGACGTTGATTGCCTTGCGATTGCTGGAGAACAGCACCGCGATAAGGACGAGCGTCGCCATCCCTACCAGACCCATGAACAAATTCATTATTATCTTCCTCTAGTAGCACCTGGCTTGTTAGCGAGTTGTTATTAAACCCAACTAATCAAGGGGAGCGCATTATACTAATTAAAGTCCGATAAAATAGAATGCTGGTCACATTTTATCGTTATCAAAATGTCCAAGTGTCACAAAATTAGACAGCAAACGATTTTTACGCTCATTTTTTTTCCTGACAACTAAATCAGGTGTTGCAAATTTGTTTCGTGGCTATTGGTCGTGATGGAAAATATGCCGGGCAGTTTCAAATAACACCTTGGTAACATCCACCGATGATTCCTCCCGCAATGTCATCAATATTTCCGCTATTTTCGGCAGCGCTTCCGGGGTATTTCGGGAGCCTTGTGCGCCTTGCAACGGCATATCGGGCGAATCGGTTTCCAGCACCAGGGCCTCGAGCGGCATAGCCCGAAATACCTCTCGCGTCTTGTTTGCGCGCTCAAAACTGATTACCCCGCCCACCCCGAGTCGAAAGCCCAGTTGCCAGAAGGCCTCCGCCTGCTGCAACGAACCGCTGAAAGCATGGATCACCCCGCCACGAGGCGGCTTGAAGCGGCGCAACAGCTTGGCCACAGTGTCATTGGCGCGCACCGAGTGGATCATCAGGGGGAGCCCGGCATCTGCCGCCAGCCGGATCTGAGCCTCAAACAGCGCAAGCTGCCCCTCCTGCGGCACGTGAGAACGGAGGTCCAGCCCGCACTCGCCAATGGCCACCAGCCCGGCAGGCTGGCTCATCACTAGCATTCGCAACCGCTCCATCACCCCCTCCCGCTGTTCACCGGCATACCAGGGATGAATGCCCAGACCATAAAAGAGGCCGTCATGTTGCTCTGCCAGTGCCATCACACGAGTCCAGTTATCCTCTGCGATGGCAGGAATGATATACTCCGTCACCCCTAATGCCTGACAACGGGCCAGCAGCGCCTCCCTATCCTGGTCGAACACCGGAAAGTCGAGATGGCAATGGGTATCTATCAGCTGCATATCACTCACACCTGTTTGCGGTATTTAATGGGTCATTGAACATGATGAACAACAGAAACAACGGCTTTACCCTGATTGAACTGGTGCTGGTGATCATAGTGCTGGGGATCCTGGCCGTCACCGCCCTGCCCCGCTTTATCAATATCAAGGATGATGCCCTGAAAAGCACGGTCTCGGCGACCGCAGGCAGCTTTGCCAGTGCAGTTCAGCTGGCTCATGCTGGCTGGGCGGTGAAAGTTCAGGGACAAGACCTCGCACTGTATAACTTCAGTGGGATGGGCAAGAAAGATCTGGATATCAACCACTACGGCTGGCCTGTGGGGACAGAAGAAGACTACAACATACAAGGAACTGATGTCATTTTTACAGGAGGAACTAGCGAGCAAATATCAGTAAGCAGCATAAACGACTGCAAACTCCTATTCGAGGCACTCCTCGACACAGACCAAACAGTCTCAAAGAAATTAGAGGAAAAAGCTGATTATTACTCGCAAATAATTGAAATCCCCAGCCAGGTTGAAAATGGACTACACCACGATAACTGCCGCTATATCCTGCGCGACTCGATGGGTCGCTTCCCGGCTGACTCAGAGTATGAAAACGGCCTCGGCTTCGAGTACAACAGCGTTACCGGCGCCGTGACCCGCAATTTTGATTGAGCTCAGCCTCTTCTGCGCAAGCTCGCTCTTTGCTTGAATCATCATCATAACGAACCGGCGTGCAGCAGCGCCGGTTCTCCTGAGTGAGCCCCCACTCCTCACACCATGCATCGTAACGGGCCAGCCAACGCAGCAATATCCCCTTCATCGTCACACCTCCGCCAACAGGTTCAGGTCAAAAACCATCCTAATCAGAGTCGGCAAGGGGAGCAAGTCATCCTCATAACCGCGATCAGGCGGAATAAAAAAGAGCCGGTCAGCATGGCTGACCGGCTCTTTTAACATTCCCTGAAGAGGTTATCCGATGAGCGGCAGCTCATCAGCCTCACAGACTCTTCAGCTTCTCTTCCGGCAGGGCCAGCTCGTCGTTGTGGTTGACGCCGATACCGCGCTCCAGCACATGACGGGCGATGGCGTGCGCTTCTTCCAGCGAGTGCATGCTGTAGGTGCCGCACTGATACTCGTTCAGCTCGGGGATCTTGGCCTGATCCTGCACGGTCAGCACGTCGCTCATGGCTGCCTGCCAGGCTGCGCCAACACGGGCTTCGTCCGGCGCGCCGATCAGGCTCATGTAGAAGCCGGTACGGCAACCCATGGGGGAGATGTCGATGATCTCCACGCCGTTGCCGTTCAGGTGATCACGCATAAAACCGGCGAACAGGTGCTCCAGCGTATGGATACCGCGCTCAGAGAGGATCTCCTGGTTAGGCACACAGAAACGCAGGTCGAACACGGTAATAGTGTCCTTGTTCGGGGTCTGCATGGTCTTGGCCACACGCACCGCTGGCGCTTCCATACGGGTGTGGTCAACGGTAAAACTGTCCAATAACGGCATTTCTGACTCCTGATTTGGTTACCAGAACCAGCCCCCACGGGAGAGCTGATCCTTGCATTGACGGTACTGGGCGCCGTAGCGCTGGGCGCGAGCTTCCACTTTGCGAGAGGTCTTCATCAACCACCCCTTGCTGCGATAGCTGCCACGCCGGTAGCCACCCCACCCTTCGTGATAGTTGAGGTACTGGCCATAGGCATCCCACTTGGAGGTGCCATTGAGCCGCTGGGCTTTGTTAGTGTACCAACCCATAAAATCGATGGCGTCGGCAAAATCATCGCGGTCACTCCAGCTGTTGCCGGTTTCCCGCTGGTAATCCGCCCAGGTTTCATCTTTGACCTGAGCATAACCATAAGCCGAACTGGCCCGCCCGGTCGGGATGAAGAGGAAATACTGCATCGGCGGCTGAGCATCATGTACGTACGAGGACTCCTGATACATCATGGCCATCACCACATGGATCGGCGTCCCCCACTTCTCGTTCATCTTGAGCGCGGCCTTGTGCCAGTCCGGCTTCTCGCGAAAGATCTGGCACAGATTCTCCGGCTGAGCCGGTGGACGGGTACTGCAAGCAGTCAGGCCCGCCAACAGGCTGGCGACCACCACCAAGCGCATCCACCCCATCAAATGAGGTCGCGCTTCACGCCGCTGGTCAGGTAAAGAGATAGCCAAGGTCAGATCGCGTCTTCGTTCTCTTCGCCGGTACGGATACGAATGACACGCTCCACCTCGCAGACGAAAATCTTGCCATCACCAATCTTGCCGGTGCGGGCGGTGTTCTGGATCGCTTCCAGACAGGCATCGAGATCCTCGTCCTGCACCACCAGCTCCACCTTCACTTTCGGCAGGAAGTCGACCATATATTCGGCGCCGCGATAGAGCTCGGTATGGCCCTTCTGGCGGCCGAAGCCTTTGACTTCGGATACGGTCATGCCGTTGATGCCGATCTCGGCCAGGGCCTCGCGCACATCGTCCAGCTTGAACGGTTTGATGATGGCTTCAATCTTCTTCATGGTGACTCCTTACCAGTTCTGTTTGCCGAACCCGGATGTAATGGGATAACGGCGATCCTTACCAAAGTTGCGAGCCGTAATGCGGGGCCCGACCGCCGCCTGACGGCGCTTGTATTCGTTGAGATCCACCAGGCGGATCACCTTGCGCACCACCGCTTCCTCGAAGCCTTCTGCCACCATGTCGGCGACCGAGGCATCCTCTTCCACGTAACGCTTGAGGATGGCATCGAGGATTTCGTATGGCGGCAGGCTGTCCTGATCCACCTGATCCGGTGCCAGTTCCGCTGAAGGAGGACGGTCGATAACCCGCTGCGGGATCACGTAATCAACAGAGTTGCGATATTCGCACAATTTGAAGACCAGCGTCTTGGGCACATCTTTCAGCACGTCGAAACCGCCCGCCATGTCACCGTACAGCGTGGCATAACCGACCGCCATCTCGCTCTTGTTGCCAGTTGTCAGCACGATGCGACGACGCTTGTTGGAGAGCGCCATCAGCAGCACGCCGCGGCAGCGGGCCTGCAGGTTCTCTTCGGTGGTATCGCGGGCGGTGCCTTCAAAAAGCGGCGCCAGCTGGGTCATAAACCCTTCGAACATCGGCTCAATGGAGATGATGTTGAACTCCACCCCCATTCGCTCGGCCTGCTCTTTGGCATCTTCCACGCTCATCTGGGCGGTATAGCGGAACGGCATCATCACCGCCTGCACCTTGTCGGCCCCGATGGCATCGGCCGCGATGGCCAGCGTCAGTGCCGAGTCGATGCCGCCGGAGAGACCCAGCACAGCACCGTGGAAACCGTTCTTGGTGACATAGTCGCGCACCGCCAGCACCAGCGCCTGATAGGTCTCGGCCAAGGGTTCCAGCGGCGCTGCGGGCTCCCGCTCCTTCACTGGCTGGCCATCAGCAAAACGTACCAGCACCAGCTCTTCGGCAAACGGGGCCAGCTTGTGGGTCAACTCGCCCTGGCTGCTGAACACCTTGGAGCAGCCGTCGAAAATCAGCTCGTCCTGACCGCACACCTGATTGAGGTAAACCAGCGGCAGACCGGTCTGATCGCAGCGTTCGGCCATCAGCTCGCGGCGGATCCAGGGTTTCTCCTGATCATAGGGCGAGGCGTTGATGGTGAGCAGCAGTTCGGCCCCTGCCGCCTTGGCGGCCAGCGCCGGACCCGGCTGCCACAGATCTTCACAGATGAGCAGCCCCAGCTGGTGACCCCGGAATGGCACCACGCAGGTCTCGCTTGCAGCGGTAAAGTAGCGCTTCTCATCAAACACGCCGTAGTTGGGCAAATCCTGCTTGAAGTAACGGGCAATCAGCTTGCCCTGCTCATAGAGTGACGCCGCGTTGTAGAGCGCCTCCCCTTCACGCCAGGGATGCCCGACCAAAATGGCACAGTTGCCCTGCCATTCGGCAACACGAGCCAACGCAGCTTCGACCCGCATCATCAGGTCGGCACGCAGCAGCAGATCTTCCGGTGGATAGCCGGTCAGGGCCAGCTCGGAGCAGACCAGCAGATCGACACCTTGCTGCTCGGCCTGAGCCGCCGCAGCGAGCACTTTGTCAGTGTTATCTTCGATGGCGCCTACCGTCAGATTCAACTGGGCAAGCATCAGAGAGAGGGCTTTTGCCATGGCGATGCATCTTGAATTCGAAAATGATGGGGAATGATAAAGAAAAGGGGGGCAATCTGCCAGTTCAAGACGGGCGTAACCGTGTGACAGCAACCTGCGGGAAGGATAAGCTGTAGATAGTCACGGAACGACAGGCCTTCGCAGATATGAAAAACGCCGGATTTACCCTGATGGAGTTGATGATAGCCATTGCACTGGGCGTCATTCTGTTGGGGATTGGTATTCCTTCTCTAGGCTCTCTGCTCAAAGACAGCACGGCTAACTATGAAAGCGAGCGGTTAATTAAACACCTGCGTTTTGCTCGCACCCAAGCTATCAGTGACCAGCAAACCGTCACAGCATGCCTAATAAACAACAATAACGAGTGCGTTGAACAGGATCCGGTTCAATTATTGGTTTTCATCGATGATGACGGTAATGCCGAGCTGGACGAAGGGGAAGTAGAACTCGCACGCACACCAGCTTTTACTCCTGATGCCACCATCAGTTCAACCAGACCACGAGTCTTGTTTGCCGCTGATGGAACCAGCCTAGGTACCAATATGACCGTAAGGGTCTGCATCAGCGAAGAACCCAGAGTTGATGTTGTAATCGCAGCATCAGGTCGCAGCAGTAAATCCGAAACCACCAGCATTTGCCCTTGACCACTATCTTGGCTGCAGTTTCTCTTGCCGTTTCGCAGCCTCAAGATTGAATGGCTGTTCGGTTGGCTGACACTCGATAACTCTCTTCACCATCAGGAGTTGCCCATTCAGTTCAAACCCTTTCTTTTGAAAGACGATTTCAGCACTCTGGCTATCCTTTATCGTTCCCTGAATAACGACATAGGTATCATTTGCCAACTCGACATAGCATTTTCTATCCACGACAGCATAGACATTGGCTGCATTTGACAACGCCATCAGCCAGAGGATCATTTTCATTGTGACTCATCCTCATACAGGTATATTTTCTTGGGCGTCATATCCATTTCAGCCTCCTCCGCCCCTTCCGAACACTCCCCCTCGCCGGTACAGCGCTCAGGAACCCCTTCTCCTTCGTCTTTGAGAATCACCTCTTCACCCGGAGCACCACCAATAATCCGGATCTTTGAATCATCACCAGCATGGATCACTAGATCATCGGCCACCTTGTTATTGACTTCCACATAGCGTTCCGGGATTTCATTACCATCCTGATCCACCACATATTTGAAAGAGGTACCGTAATGCATGTCGACCATATACTGCCGCATGGCGCCTATCGACTGGATCGTACACTCCTCGAATGACTGAACCTGCGGCAAAAAAGAGGTGAAATAGAGCTTGCCTTGCAGCACAACCCCAGACCCCATCGACTTCTCTCCTGACTCGGCTAGCCAATATTTCCAACCCAATTTACTGGTAATGGCAGCTCTCAAACTAAGCAGGTCATTGGTGTCCGTGACACCAGCCAGAGGATCAACCGATACGTCATACAAGTCCGTCATCGTGATAGGGGCTGGAGCAGCAGTGTTATAACTCTTGGTAACTACCCCGTAGTCACGCAACATAAAATAGGCGTTTTGCACGGAAGACTCGGACGATGGGCGGTTTCGATCACCAGAACCAATCAGCACTGCATCGAATGGCCTATCTTTGAACGAGAAATAATCTTCGCCACTAATTACCGTCTTGGTCACTTGCTTGTTTATAGTACGTACCAATACAGGCTGAGTGAAAAAGCGGCGGTCATTAGCCTGTACATCATCAGACCCAAGACTGGCAAACTTGAAAATACTCCAGGAGCTAGTACTGGTTGAAGGCATATCCAGGCGCCAGATATTGCCGCCTGTATCACCAGCATAAATTCGGTCAGTTTTCCCATCACCATCACTGTCTAGAGTGGAAACTGACCCCGGCATGCTATCAACCATCGCAGTCACCTGCTTGTTGGTACTGGAGCCAGCTCCAGGTGTTGCGCTGAACACAAGAGCACCACTATCGGCATCGACCATGTAGACGCCCATACCCTTGCTGTCAGAGCTACCTATCCCGACTTTACTCTTATTGACATCGTAACCACCGGAAAAAACCATCACCAATCGCTTGTTGCTCGGAGGAGCATCCCAAGGAATATAAGCCACCTCCGGTACTGACCAGGTTTCCCCCAGTAATGAGAAGCCCGCAGTCTGACTATTGATCGTCCATTTCAAGCTGGGGGCATCTGGATTGGTAATATCGAGTGCATAGTAGCTACCCCCCCCCCCTCGCAAACCGAAAAGCAGCCAGACAAAGTCTCCCTCTGATGCCTTGATAACACCATTCCTATTGGCATCCTTGATCAACGCAACCGGTGAAGCATCAACACCGTAGATATGATCGCCAGACTCGGCATTGAGACGTAGAGCTTCTTGCCAGGGCAACAACTCATAGGGGATCATGGCCCAGCTTTCATCAACCGTACTACCTAGATCTTTGAACATATGCAGGAAACCAGCATTGGTTCCCATCAGGATCCGTAAGTCAGGGGTACAGGTACTCTGGCCTGAAGCAATGGAGCAACCATAATTGACCACCAATGGACGAGAGTGCAGGGGGTCTCCCACTATGTATGGCCGAATGGTGGTACTGGCATCATAATCTTCATCGTCCACATCGACACCTTTTGTCCAGTCGATCTGTCCGTCAAGCTCGGTGGCACTGGCTAACCGCATGTAGCTGGCCAAATTGTCGGCAGAGCCTGCGATCGACACCAAATTGGCTTTGTTAAAAGCGTCCAATCGCTTGGGCGATGCAACCGTATTGATCACATAAAGATTGCGATTGGTCTTCTCTGCCAGCATGGACTGCACGCCGCCCTTGGCAACCAGATTCCCATCACGTTCCGATGACCAATAGGTCTGAGCCTGATCCAGAATGGAACCATCTACCTTGATGGCGGGCAAACCGTTAACATCTGCCACATACCCATCACCAGACAAAACCAGCTTCTTCAGGTTACCCTTCCAGCGCGGCCCGGTATCAGGCTCGAACATGGCGTAATAGATATTATTGAGGCTGCGAGTCCGGTCAAAGTTGTTAGTGGTGATAGCTGGCGACACCAGAGAGGTGTTTATCCGCAAAATGGCTAACAGGGAAGATCGCAACGCCTGAGTGAGCGCTTCCGCACTGACCGCAGGGTAATATTGACCGCCTCCACGTCTCGCCGTTTCTGCCAGCAGATTGCCCGCCCCAGAGATCGCGTCATCACCAAATCCCACGGTAAACGTGGTAACAGTCTGCTTGCCGGGCGATGAAGTATTTACATCCTTGTTCTTCATGTAGCCAGCCATCGCAGCCAGATAGCTCTTGGAAGTGCCGGAACCATATCCCACTGTTGAGCCGTAGGCAGCCCGTTCATCTGGGCTTAGCGAATCCGTCAACGCTTTTACTGCACTATCAGCAGCCGTATCGCTGGTCGGAGCACCATCAGTGACATAGATGACATAGCCATTATTTGAACATTTGTCATAAGGCGAGGTGTAAGTACCTTCCGGATCTTCAGCAAGCTTGTCCCGCGTACCACCTTGCTTGCCATAGAGCACGGATTGCCCTCCGTAGAAACGGTAGGCTTCATAGAGGGTTTCACATAATGGCGTATTGGTCGTAGCCGACAGGTCTTCCACAGTATTGAGCAAGTCCTGTTCGGCAGTAATGGTGCCGACAATATCGTCGTTACTGAGGATGCGGCGTACCACTCTGCCACCATTGGTGCTGGTACTATTGTTGGTATTGAAGATGGCCAAGCCGAAATCAACCCCTGGAGTGGAGGAGATCACCGACTTGACCGCATCCTTGGCGATACGCAAGCGTGATTCAACGGCATAACCCGTCGGCCCGTAATACCAGCGAATATAGTTGGCCGTGTAGAGAGTTACACTGGTATTGCTACCCGATGTGGCATTATTGGCATTAGCGGTGTAATACCACTCGCCGCGAGTGTTGCTGGTTTTGTCGACCGGATAACCATCGCCGACAGCCCCCACCTCCAGCGTTCCGTTGAAAGGATTGGCAGGATTGCGGTTCTGAATATCCTGCTTGCAGTCGACAATGGTGATGTCATCTTCGTACTCGCCAGAGATAGTCTCCCAATCCCCCTGACGAGGTAATCCATTGCGATAACTTGAATAGACATACGTCCAGACTTGGGACTGAAAATAACCGACAGTGCTTAGGGGGGTCTTTGATGAGGCGCAAGCATTGATGCTGTCGCGAAAACGCCGAGAACTATTGATGGCGGGCACAGAACCATCGGTCGAGTAATAGATATAATTACGCGAATTACTGGTATCAGGATCCCGGTTCAGCGCTGGATAGACAGTGGCAGGATTATACTTTTCCCGCTCCAGCTCCATGGTTTCGGCCATACTGCCAGAGTTGTCGAAAATGATCAGCACCTTGGGCCGATAATCTCCCGCTTTCGAGAAGTCATAGATGAACAGTTCGGTATCATCCGAGTAAGCATCGCTGGCGACAGCTGGCACACTAAGTGCACACAGGGCCATCAGCCACAGTTTTCCATGATGTAACATCGCTGTCGCTCCTATTCAGCCGTCTTTAACAATGGCTGTTCGACTCCAACCGTCCACGTCATAGGACGCCCCTGTTTTCCGTACGTTTGGCTTGCCTCTAGCTCTACATAACGGCAGGCTGGTATGACGTTCTTGCTGGTCGCGTCAAATCGGCGCTTGCACACTGTTTCACTTCTATATTGCATGGTGGCGTTACCCATAGAGCCACTCACTGTTGAAGTTGCCGTCGAAACAGAAGGAATCTGAGCAATCTGGGTAGCAAGCCCTGCTTGCTGCATGGCGCCACCTATGATGCCCTCTACTCTGTGTTCGACTTGCTGTAACGCTGCCGCCGATCCACTAGCACGTAAATCCATGCCCCCAGATTGCATCAACACCACGGCAATCAAAGTCAAAGGGGCCAGAATCACCAGCGCCACGATCAATGCCACGCCACGTGAATGCTTCACTACCCACCTCCCGCCATCACCATGGGATTACGTAGTACCACAGTACTTTCCAGCAACAAGCGTCGAAATCCATCCCCATTGCCAGCCACGCTGATATCTCCCAGTTGATAGACATTGTTGTTGGTATAGCGACTGGATGCCTGCAGCGAGCGCACAAGCAAAAAAACACGGACTGCGATGACCCGCCCCTCGCCCCACTCTTGCGAGGTGACTGCATCTATGGCGGAAAACTTGTCTACACGACCATCTGGCACATTGCTGGTATCGACCCCAAACAACAGCACCATGCGTTCAATACCATCAACCAGGGCCCCAGATATCAACCAAGAACCGCCATCAGCAGTGAGGATACGCTTGCGCAGTTCAAAACCACCACGACCATTAGGCGAGAGGTAATAGACATGATGCTGGTACTCCCAAATCTGACGCATCGGCATGGCCGCCTCGGAAGGCGCAGTCTCATTACCTCTGAATAAATGAGCCTGTTGAGTATTGGTGGCCATATAGAAACGATTGGCATCTAGTCCTCCTGTCACCGGATTGCCAATCAGGCGCTTGATACTGATAACATCCGAGCCGGCAACGCGAGTAGAAGATGAGATACAGGCAAAACCACTCATGGTGCCTGCAGCACTGATATGAGTAACCCACAGCGGGCGTACTGGAAAAAGGTTGGAGGGTAGACTCCCTTCATTTCTCTCATCCAGACAGTCATTTGTCACGGTAGCATCAGCAGACAAAGTGAGCTCATCACCCGCAATCAGAGCCCCCCCCGTGAAATCCCCCCAGAACCCGGCCCAGCGTAAATCCTGAGTGATGAGACGCATGGCAATTCGACCATTTTCGAGCAGCTCACTCTGATCGAAGGACTCATTGGTGGTAGCGCGTGAGGCCACAAAAATACTCATCACCCCACCGAGCAGAAAAACACCAATCACCATTGCGATGAGCCATTCAACCAGCGTAAACCCATGATGTTTCATAGCGTCGTCATCAGAACAAACTGACGCCTCGTTAAATCAACACCTGCAATTCCACATGCCGTCGTAATCGTTGACGCAACGCCATTTGCCCCATCATGAGATGATTCACGTCCAGCCCAAAAAATTGAGACCGTCAATGCATTACTGGTTCCCTTGATAATACAGCCGGTGGGATTTTGTAATGTTGCGCCGGCCCCCGAAGCAGCACTTCCCATTAATGACTGTCGCCAATAATAAAGATCGAGATCCCGTAACTGAGCATCGCTACAGCTGCTCATAGTGCCATTTTCATTAGCACAGGATGGCAATGATGAAGTTCCGGCGCTGACAATCCAAGTATTGTTAGCTTGCGACTCCCAGGCTCCACGGTTGACTCTGAGCCTCTCGACCATATCGTTAGCCAACCAGCTGGCAATTGTTCGTTGTCGGGCTTCATATCCGGAAAACTTCGACTGAGCCTGCATAGCAACCAGTCCCAGCAAGCCAAATGACAACACAACTGCAGCTATCATCACCTCCAGCAGGCTGAATCCTCTTTGATGTGATGAAACATGAATGGCCATGGCTATTCCCAGCAGCTATTGCTAGCTGCACCAGAAGCACTTTTGACGCCCAACTGATTAATGGAAAACACTGTGCAATCGGTATCTTTGGCTTGGGCTGTCGTCGCGCCAGCACTGGCTGACAAGGTATAGGTGTTGCCTGATACGGCAATGGATAATTGATACAGGCCATTCTCAGATGCACTACTGATACCAAGAGCAGCAGCAGAGGATGCATACTGATTGAAATCCATAAAATAGGTTTCTTGCCGATTGGCCGCATTCAACAGCATGCTCTTGGCTTCGACACGATGACTAGTCAGCACATATTGCTGATAGGCGGGATAAGCGATAGTGCCAAGAATCGCCACGATGGCGATGACAATCATCAACTCAATAAGAGAAAAGCCACGAAAGTATCCAATCATATCCCATCCTTGGTGACAGACTGCTTCATAAGTTTAACGCCGAGCCTGTCTCTTGAACAAACCCGGCGCCATTATCAACACACTTTATTCTTAAGCCTTCCTGGCTGCACTCAAATTATTCTAAGTTCGGGAGGAACCTCAAAGACTACGTTCTCTTCACGGCCTGGATGCTCGGCGACCACCTTGCCACCCAGCTCCCGCAGGCGGGCAATCACGTTTTGCACCAGCACCTCGGGGGCGGATGCACCTGCAGTGACGCCGATCGCCTTCACCCCTTCCAGCCAGCTCGCCTCGATCATCGACGCATCGTCGATAAGATAGGCTCTGGCACCCACCTTCTCGGCCAGCTCGCGCAGACGGTTGGAGTTGGAAGAGTTACGAGATCCCACCACCAGCATGACGTCCACCAGCCCCGCCATCTCCCGCACCGCATCCTGACGGTTTTGGGTGGCGTAGCAGATATCGTCCTTGCGCGGCCCCTGGATCTTGGGGAAGTGCTTGCGCAGCGCATCGATCACGTCAGAGGTCTCATCCACGCTCAGGGTGGTCTGGGTGACGAAGCAGAGGTCATCCGGATTCTTCACCTTGAGCTTGGCCACATCTTCCGGCGTCTCCACCAGATACATGCCACCCTCACGATTCTCGTACTGCCCCATGGTCCCGATCACCTCGGGGTGACCGGCGTGGCCGATGAGCACCGCCTCAGAGCCCTTACGGCTGGCGCGATGCACCTCCATGTGCACCTTGGTCACCAGCGGACAGGTGGCATCAAATACCTTGAGGGCACGGGACTTGGCCATCTCGCGCACTGTCTTGGCCACACCGTGGGCAGAGAAGATGACGATGCTGTCATCCGGCACCTCGTCCAGCTCCTCGACGAAGACTGCTCCCGCCTCTTTCAGCTTGTTCACCACATAACGGTTATGCACCACTTCGTGACGGACATAGATGGGGGCCCCGAACTTCTCCAGCGCGCTCTCGACAATACTGATGGCACGATCGACACCGGCGCAGAAACCACGAGGGTTAGCGAGCAGAATATCCATTAGTGCACCTTCTCCTCATCATCAACGCCCAGGATCTCCACCTCGAAGGTGACGGTATGACCGGCCAGCGGGTGGTTGAAATCGACCGTGACCGACATCCCGGCTACCGCCCGGATAATGCCCGGCAGCTCGCTGCCATTGGGCTGATCGAACAGGATGATGGTGCCGACTTTTGGCTCCACATCGGCGCCAAACTTGGCACGGTCGAGATGGTAGATGTTATCGGGGTTGGAGAGGCCAAAGGCCTCTTCCGGCGCCAGCGTGAAACTCTTGCTCTCCCCTTCGCTCAGCCCCAGCAGGCACTGCTCGAAGGTGGGGGTCAGGCTGCCATCGCCCATCCGCAGGCGGGCAGGTTTGCCGTGCAGCGCCGTGCTGTCGGCAACCGAGCCATCTTCCAGCTTGATTGAGAAGTGGAACAGCACGCTGCTGTTAGCGGTGATCTGCTGGCTCATGCCTGCTCCTTTTTCTCACCACGGAAACCGTCCAGCACGATCATGGCGGCCCCGATAAAGATAAAGCTGTCGGCCAGATTGAATGCCGGCCAGTGCGCACGCTGCCAGTAGAAGTCGAGGAAATCGACCACATGGCCCAACACCAGTCGATCAAAGACGTTGCCGAGGGCGCCGCCGATGATGAGTGAATAGGCGATACCGCTCCAACGCTGGGTCACCGACTGCTTGCGCAGCCAGTGGATCAGCAATCCACAGATGGCAAAAGCCAGCACCGCGAAGAACCAGCGCTGCCAGCCCCCCTGATCAGCCAGAAAGCTGAATGCGGCGCCCTTGTTGTAGACGTGAACCAGATTGAAGAAGGGGGTGATCTCCACCCCCGGGTAACCAAATGGCAGCAACTTGACCACGGCGAGCTTGCTCGCCTGGTCCAGTACAAAGGCCAGCACTGCCAGCCACAGCCAACGCAGGCCGCTTTTATGTTGAGTCATGTTCATCAGGCAAATTGACGCGTTTCGCCGTCACCCTCAACGTTGGTCACACAGCGACCACAGATCTCTTCGTGACCCGCGATGGTGCCCACATCTTCGACATGGTGCCAGCAGCGGTCGCACTTGGCGGCGGCAGACTGGGCCACGCTCAGCCACAGGTCATCACGTTCGGTCGCCACAGAGCCTTCCGGCGCAGTGTCAGCCTCCACAACCTTGGCTTTGGAGGTGAGCAGCACGAAGCGCAGCTCATCAGCCAGGGCGTTCAGGCGTGCAGCCAACTCCGGCTTGGCGAACAGGGTCAGTTCGGCCTGCAAAGAACCGCCGATACGCTTCTCGCTACGGGCCACTTCCAGTGCCTTGTTCACTTCACCACGCACGGTGAGGATCTCGGCCCAGAAATCGTCGTTGAGAGATTCCCCCGCTTCCAGGCCGAACAGGCCGTCGTACCACTCTTCGGTGAAGACGAACTCGCCGCGCTCACCCGGCAGCAGGGCCCAGATTTCATCAGCGGTGAAGCTCATGATCGGCGCCATCCAGCGCACCATGGCTTCTGCAATGTGATACAGAGCAGTCTGACAGGAGCGACGGGCCAGGCTGTCAGCCTTGGCGGTGTACTGGCGATCCTTGATGACGTCCAGATAGAAGGAGCCCATCTCGATGGAGCAGAACTGCATCAGCTTCTGGGTTACACCGTGGAAGTTGTACTCGTCGAATGCCGCCATGATCTCGGCCTGTACCGCTTTGGCACGACCCACAGCCCAGCGATCCACCACCACCATGTCGGCAGGCGCCACCATGTCGGTCGCCGGATTGAAGCCGTTCAGGTTGGCCAGCAGGAAGCGGGCAGTATTGCGAATACGACGATAAGCGTCGGCAGAGCGCTTGAGGATCTCGTCGGAGACAGTCATCTCGCCGGTGTAGTCAGTGCTCGCTACCCACAGACGCAGGATGTCGGCACCCAGCTTGTTCATTACGTCTTGCGGGCTGACCACGTTGCCGATGGACTTGGACATCTTGCGACCCTGACCATCCACAGTGAAGCCGTGAGTCAGTACCTGGTTGTAGGGAGCCTTGTCTTTCATGGCCACACCGATCATCAGGGAGGACATGAACCAGCCACGGTGCTGGTCAGAACCTTCCAGATACATGTCGGCCGGCTTGCCGTTGAACTCGGGACGGGCATCAACCACGGAAGCGTGGGTAGAACCGGAGTCAAACCAGACATCCAGAGTGTCAGGCACCTTGTCGTACATGTCGGCATCGGCACCCAGCAGCTCGGCCTTGTCCAGATCCCACCATGCCTGAATGCCGGACTGCTCGACCCGCTTGGCGACTTCATGCATCAGACGCACGGATTCCGGATGCAGTTCCTGGGTCTCTTTATGGACGAACAGGGAGATGGGCACACCCCAGGTGCGCTGACGGGAGATACACCAGTCAGGACGGTTCTCGACCATCGCCTGAATGCGGTTTTTACCCCAAGCCGGTACCCAGCCGCTCTGGCCTTGCTGGGCAATGCCGTCCTTCTCGATGCGCTCGATCTCTTCCAGCGCGCGCTTGCGCAGACCCTTCTGCTCCATGCTGATGAACCACTGTGGAGTAGCACGGAAGATGATCGGGGTCTTGTGACGCCAGCAGTGCGGATAGGAGTGGTTGAACACCTTGTGATGCAGCAGGGCGCCGCGCTCGGTCAGCACTTCGATCACGGAGGCATTGGCCTTGAACACATGCTGACCGGCAAACAGTTCGGTATCCGGCAGGTAAACACCGTTGCTGCCAACCGGGTTGGCCACTTCCAGACCGTACTTCTGACCGACCACGAAGTCTTCCTGACCGTGGCCAGGTGCGGTGTGAACGGCACCGGTACCTGCATCCAGGGTAACGTGATCACCCAGTACCACAGGCACATCGAAGCTGTAGAAGGGATGGTTGAAGCGCAGCAGCTCGAGCGCGGCACCCTTGGCATAGCCCAGATTGTGGAACTTCTCGATACCGGCGCGATCCATGACGTCCTTGACCAGCTCTGCGGCCAGGATCAGACGCTCGGGGTTCTCCCCTTCAACTTGCACCAGCGCATAGTCGAGGTCGGCGTGCATGGCGATGGCGCGGTTGGCTGGCAGGGTCCACGGAGTGGTGGTCCAGATCACCGCAGAGATCGGGCCCTTGCCAGTGTGGCCTTCGGCGCAGTCAAACTTGGCGGCAACGGTCGCCTCATCAACAGCCTTGAAGCGCACATCGATGGAGGGGGAGTTCTTGTCGTAGTACTCCACTTCGGCTTCAGCCAGCGCAGAGCCACAATCGGTACACCAGTGCACCGGCTTGGAGCCTTTGTGCAGGTGGCCGTTTTCAACGATCTTGGCCATGGAGCGGATGATGTTGGCTTCGGTGCCAAAATCCATGGTCAGGTAGGGGTGTTCCCAGTCGCCCAGCACACCCAGACGGATGAAGTCGGTCTTCTGCGCTTCGATCTGGGTCTTGGCGTATTTGCGGCACTCGGCGCGGAATTCCGCAGCGGAAACCTTCTCGCCCGGCTTGCCGACCATGCCTTCTACTTTCAGTTCGATAGGCAGACCGTGGCAATCCCAACCCGGCACATAGGGGGAATCGAAACCGGAGAGGCCCTTGGACTTGATGATGATGTCTTTGAGGATCTTGTTGACCGAGTGACCGATGTGAATGTTGCCGTTCGCATAGGGGGGGCCATCATGCAGAATGAAAGAAGGCTTGCCCGCTTTGGCGCGGCGAATAGCGCCGTAGAGATCCTGATCGTACCAACGTTTCAGCATGTTGGGTTCGCGCTTGGCCAGATCGCCACGCATCGGAAACTCGGTTTCCGGAAGATTCAGGGTGTGTTTATAGTCGCTCATCAGTCCTGGGTTCCCTTCTTTTCTAAAAGAGTGCTGGGTAAATTGAATTGTGGCAGCCCGAACCAGGCTCGGGCCGCCAGGGCATCTCGTTCGATCTGCTCTTTCAAGGCAGTGAAAGAGGCAAACTTCTGCTCTTCGCGCAGCTTGTGGCGAAGCAGCACCTTGACCTGCTGACCATATAGATCACCAGAAAAATCAAATAGATGTACTTCCAATCTGGCTTGTGTACCGCTCAAGGTCGGCCGTACACCCACATTGGCTACACCGGGGAAGGTCTTGCCGGAACATATCACTTCCACCGCAAACACGCCACCGACCGGGATCACCTGACGCTTGAGGGCCAGATTGGCGGTGGGAAAACCTATGGTGCGCCCCAGCTTGTCGCCGTGGGCCACCCGGCCGCTGATGGTGTAGGGACGGCCAAGCATCAGCTCCACCTCCGCCATCCTGCCCGCTTTCAAGGACTCGCGTACGAGTGTGCTGCTGACCCGCTGCCGTTCGAGCTGGAAGCTCTGGGTACTGATCACCTCGAAGCCGAAGCGATGACCCGCCTCCTCCAGCAGGTGGAAGTCCCCTTCCCGCCCCTTGCCGAAGCGAAAATCATCGCCGACCACCAGATAGCGCACCCCGAGCTTCTCCACCAGCAACTGCTCGATGAAGGTCGAGGCCGCCTGCTCGGCAAAGCGGTAGCTGAAGCGCACGCAGAGCATGCGGTCGATCTGCAGACCCTTGAGCGCTTCATACTTCTCGCGCAAGCGGCTCAGCCGGGCGGGCGCAGCTGTGCCGGCAAACAGCTCCAGCGGCTGCGGCTCAAACAGCATGACGCAGGCGGGCAATCCCAGCTGGGCCGCTTTCTCCTTGAGACGTGCCAATACCGCATGGTGACCCTGATGAACCCCATCAAAGTTGCCAATGGTTAATACACATCCCCGGTGACGGGGCTTGAGATTGTGAATGCCGCGAATAAGCTCCATCAGTGCCTTGTGCGTTGCTGCCATGGAAATCGGCGGATTATATATCAGGCAGCAGGCAGGGTCAGCCCTCATAGCCTGATTTCAACTATCCGGGCCCAATCACGCCCCCTGCTGCGCCATGAGGCACTATCCCCATGGCGCAGCAGGATCACGGCTACTGCTGCCCCGATTTAAGGTGACGCGGCCGAATGCCCAGCAGCAGCAACACCACGGCATAGACCGCAGCCCCCAGCGACAGCAGCATGGTCAGCTGCAAACTGGCCTTGCCCATGCTCCATGCACCCCACTGGGCCAAATCTGGCGACAGATAGGCGAGCACGCCCCCCATCAGCACGCTGGCGACCAGCAGCTTGAGGCAGAACACGCCAGTCTGGCGGGAGGGACGATAGACGCTCTGCTGGTACAACCCCTTGAACAGCAAGGCCGCATTCAGAGTGCCCGAGCAGGCGGTCGAGAGCGCCAGCCCCACGTAACCGAGCGGGTAGATGAAGATGAGGTTGCAGACCATGTTGGCAATCATCGACATCACCCCGATCCGCACCGGCGTCTTGGTGTCCTGACGGGCGTAGTAACCGGGCGCCAGCACCTTGATCAGCATCAGGGAGAGCAGACCGGTAGTGGAGGCCAGCAGGCTGGCGCTCGACATGCTCACTTCATGCAGGCCAAATTCGCCGCGCATGAACAGTACTCGCAAAATGGGCTCGCGCATCACCGCAATGCCTATCATGGCGGGCAGACCGAGCAACATCACCATCCGCACCCCCCAATCCATGGTGCGGGAGAAGTCGGCCGGATCGGCATCCACATGCTTCTTGGCCAGCGCAGGCAGGATCACGGTACTGATGGCCACTGCAAACAGACCGAGGGGGAACTCCAGCAGGCGATCCGAGTAGTAGAGGTAACTGATGGCACCGGTCGCGAGGAAAGAAGCCAGCATAGTGTTGACCAGCAGGTTGATCTGGCTGACCGATACCCCGAACAGGGCGGGGATCATCAGGGTGCGGATCTTCACCACCCCAGGGTGATTCCATCCCCACTTGGGCCATACCAGCATGTTGATTTGGCGCAAAAAGGGGTACTGGAACAGAAACTGCACCAAACCGCCCAAAAAGACACCAATCGCCAGCGAGATCTCAGGTTTGTCCATCAGCGGTGCAATCCACCAGGCCGCCGCAATCATGGTGATGTTGAGAAACACCGGCGTAAACGACGAGACTGCAAAGCGGCCGAAGGTGTTGAGGATGGCCCCCGCCATGGCGGTAAAAGTGATAAACCAGAGGTAGGGGAAGGTGATCTTGAGCATCAGACTGGCGAGCTCGAACTTCTCGGCCGCAGGGCCGCCATGCAGCCAGTCCCAGAACCAGCCCCAGCCAAACAGCGCGGTCAGCACACCCGACCCCAGCACACCAAGCAGGGTGACCACAGTCACTATGCCCCCCAGCGTGCCCGCAACCGCCGCCAGCAATTCACGCACCTCCCCCTCATCGCCATTTTTCTTGTACTCCGTCATCACGGGAACAAAGGCCTGGTTGAAGGCACCTTCGGCGAACAGGCGACGCAGAAAGTTGGGAATGCGATTGGCAAAAAAGAAGACGTCGGCGGCCACCCCGGCACCGAGCAGATTTGCGATGACCACATCGCGAACCAAGCCCATTACGCGGGATGCCAGCGTCATTCCGGACACTATCATGCCGGATTTGATCAATTTCTTACTCAAGACGAGGCCTCTGGAACTGTCAGAATGAAAAGAATGCTGCTAGAATCGGCCGACAGTTTAACCGTCTCCCTACTGACACACCACCGGGAGGCGGTGTTTATTTGCACAAATCATTTGACAATATGTGGTTGGAAGGGCATATTTCCGGGCCTTTTCAATACACTCGCTAAGACAGTTTTAGGAGTTTTACCTTGGCTAACATCAAATCTGCTAAGAAGCGCGCTCTTCAGTCAGAAAAACGCCGTCAGCACAACGCCAGCCGTCGTTCCATGACCCGTACCTACCTGAAGAAAGTCATTGCTGCTATCGCCTCTGGCGACAAAGCTGCTGCGACTGCCGCTTTCGCTGTTGCTCAGCCGATCATGGATCGTATGGCGACCAAAGGCCTGATCCACAAGAACAAAGCTGCTCGTCACAAGAGCCGCCTGTCTGCCCAGATCAAAGCTATGGCTTAATCAGCTTCTGCTGATCAAAGCTGAAAAAACCGGCCTTAGTGCCGGTTTTTTATTTATCTGCGCTGCAATAAAGTCGATGCAGCAAACTGATCATTTCACGCACCTCATGGCTGCGCAGCGAATAGTAGACCGTCTGGGCCTCTTTGCGCGTCGTCACCAGCTCATCCCGCCGCAGCAGCGCCAGATGCTGTGACAAGGCCGACTGACTCAATCCCAATCGCTCGTTGAGCTCCCCCACTGACAGTTCGCGCTCCAGCAACTGGCACAGAATAAACAGCCGCCGCTCGTTGGCCAGCGCCTTGAGCAAGGCCACCGCCTTACTCGCATTGGCTTCCATCTCTTCAAGTTGCATCACATCTCTCCTCTACCACTCATCGCCGATGATACGTGGTGACGGGTCGTTTTAAAACGACAGGGTGGCCGGCTGGATGGCGGAGAAGTTCTCCTGCCCGGAAAAGAGAAAGGTAAAATCGCTCTCGCAGACCCGCTTCACCGCCGGATGCTGGATCATCCGCTCGGCGAAGATGACGTAATACTCCTCCATCAGATCCTGGGTTTCCCCGATCAGCATCACCCCCTCCCCCTCGAGGATCTCCTCCCGATAGATGGTGGGGGCCATGAAAATCCCCTGATTGAAGAAGCCAAACGCCTTCATCAAGGCGGCATCATCAAACTCGCCAAGAATGCTGGGGGAGACACCCTGCTGCTCGAACCACTGAGTCAGCTGACGCCCCATGGCGGTACGGCGACCGGGGATCAGCAGCTTGCGCTCTTCCAGACAGGCAGGAAAGGGCTTTTCAGGCAGCGGCGCCTTGCAGAAGAAGCTGACGCCACAGCCGCCCAGCCGTTTGGAGAGCAGCCCCGCATGTTGGCTGGAGTCCACCGGACAGTCGGAGAGGATCATATCGAGCTTGTGCTCGCTCAGCTGCTCCAGCAGCAGTTCGTGGGTTGATTCAAAACAGCGCAGATGGATGGAACCATCATTGGGGATGACGGAGAGCAGCACGCGGCTTGCAAGGCGCTTGGAGAGGGCATCGGCGATGCCGACGTCGAACAGGATCTGGCTCTCCTTGCGGTAGTTGACGATATCGAGCATCTCGTAGGAGAGGCTGAACATCTTGTCGGCATAACGAAACACCAGTTGACCCAGCTCGGTCGCCTCAAGGGAGCGCCCCTTGCGTTTGAGCAGCTTGCCACCGAGGCGCTGCTCCAGCAGCTTGATCTGGCCGGTGACGGTTTGCGGGGTCAAAAAAAGGGCTTCCGCTGCCTGGGTAACGGAGCCCTTCTTCTGAGTCATCCAGAAATAGTAGAGATGGTTGTAGTTAAGGTGTGACATCCGATGGGGTTCCCGCTTGACGCGGACTCCGGTAGCAGCTGAGTTCAACCGCCAGAATGTCATACATGTCGCTAACCGAGTCAACCTTGTTCGCGCCAAACTGCTCCATCAGAGTGGCCTTGAGGCGTGCCTTGTCCGGCATCCGGTCAGCGCAATAACGCTTGTTGGAGCGCTTGACCATCTCGCCAGCCCGGCTGCTTAGCGCCCGCTCGGAGAAGGTCTCGCCAAAGCGCGCCTTGGCCTGTTTGTCCCCCAGCAGCAGGGCACTGTCTACCACTCCGTTCAGATAGGCAGAGCAGTTCGCCGAAGCGGCGTCCTGCTTGCAATCCTCCAGCCCGCCGGCCCATGCCGCGGGGCTCAACAACAGCATCAACAACCCTGTATGCAGCTTCATAGTCCCTCCGTACTCTGTTCCCCTTCACCCTTGGGAAGGGCCATGCGCAAGGCCAGATAGCCGACTACCGCAGCCATGGTGGAGCCCACCAGGATCCCGAGGCGAGAGTAGCTGCCGTAATCCAGCCCACCGTGCTCGAAGGCGAGCGACGCGATAAACATCGACATGGTGAACCCGATGCCACAGAGGATGCTGACCGCAAAAATCTGCTTGAAGTTGACCCCGGGCGGCAACTGGGCGATGCCCAGCTTGACCGACAGCCAGCTGATGGTGAACACCCCGAGCGGCTTGCCGATAAACAGCCCCAGCATGATCCCCATAGGCACCGGACTCAGCAGGGAGGAGAGACCAATCCCTTCCAGCGATACCCCTGCGTTGGCAAAGGCAAACAGCGGCAGGATCAGATAGGCACTCCAGGGGTGCAGCTGATGCTCCAGATACTTGAGCGGCGAGGCGTAACGCTTGCCGTTAAGCGGAACCATAAAGCCCACTACCACGCCTGCCAGGGTCGCATGGACGCCAGACTTGAGCACCGCAACCCAGAGCACTAGGCCAACCAGCATGTAGAGGCTGATCCTGTCCTCACCACGACGATTCATCCAAAGCAGGGTGAGGGTTGCCAGAATACCGATGGCCAGCGCCTCCAGCGACAACTGCTGGGTATAGAAGAGCGCGATGATGATGATGACGCCGAGGTCATCCATGATGGCCAGCGCCAACAGAAATACCTTGAGGCTCACCGGCACCCGCTTGCCGAGCAGCGCCATCACCCCGAGGGCAAAGGCGATATCGGTCGCAGCCGGAATTGCCCAGCCAGCGCGCGCCACTTCATCCGAATAGTTGAAAAAGGCGTAGATCAAGGCCGGAGCCAGCATGCCGCCCACCGCCGCGATGGCCGGGAAGGTCGCCTGAACCCGGGTCGAGAGCGCCCCTTCCAGCATTTCACGCTTCACTTCCAGACCAACCAGCAGGAAGAAGATCGCCATGAAGCCATCGTTGATCCAGAGCAGCAACGGCTTGTTGATGTCGAGGGCCGCGATGCGCACCTGCACCGGCGTGTCGAGAAACGCCTGATACCCGCCAGCCAGCGCGGTATTGGCCAAAATCATTGCCAGCATGGCAGCCATGATCAGAATAATTCCGGAGGCGGCCTCCAGCTTCAGGAACTTTTTGATTACGTCACTCATGGTTAAATTTCCCACCGTATTGCTTTGGTTTGAGTCTATCTCCTGCAACAACCAATGGAAAATCGTTTCTTGCTGCTCAATACAACGAAAAAACCGAAGGCAAAATAGAACATACCTGCTATAAGCAGGTTTTTCCTTGTCTCTGGCTACCGTCTTATTAGTCAGTAAAATGAATTTTCAATTATTTAACTGCATAAAAAAGGCGCCCTGAGGCGCCTTGCTATCAGATGGCGACGGGCGCCTTGATGCCGGGATGGGGGCCATAACCCTCGATCTCGAAATCCTCGAACTTGTAGTCGAAGATGGAGTCAGGTTTGCGCTTGATCACCAGGGTCGGCAGCGGACGCGGCTCGCGGGAGAGCTGCAGCGCAGTCTGCTCCATGTGGTTGGAGTAGAGGTGCACATCACCACCAGTCCAGACGAAGTCACCCACTTCCAGATCGCACTGCTGGGCCATCATGTGGGTCAGCAGGGCGTAGCTGGCGATGTTGAACGGCAGGCCGAGGAACACATCACAACTGCGCTGGTAGAGCTGGCAGGAGAGCTTGCCGTCCGCCACATAGAACTGGAAGAAGGCGTGGCAGGGAGCCAGCGCCATCTTGTCCAGCTCGCCCACGTTCCAGGCGGAGACTATGATGCGGCGCGAATCCGGGTTGTGCTTGATATCATCCACCGCTTTCTGGATCTGGTCGATGACAGACCCGTCGGCCGCAGGCCAGGAGCGCCACTGAGCGCCGTAAACCGGCCCCAAATCGCCATTCTCGTCGGCCCACTCATCCCAGATGCTGACGCCGTTTTCCTTCAGATAGGCGGTATTGGTATCGCCATTTAGGAACCAGAGCAGCTCGTGAATGATGGAGCGCAGGTGGCACTTCTTGGTGGTCACCAGCGGGAACCCCTCCGCCAGATTGAAGCGCATCTGATGGCCGAACAGGGAGACAGTACCGGTGCCGGTACGGTCTGACTTGACGGTGCCCTCATCGAGGATTTTCTGCATCAGGTCGAGATAAGCTCGCATTATTTCGCCTCCTTCACGGCATTACCGAACAACTGTGGACGCTTGTAGGCGGCCCAAATCATCAGGGCACCGGCGATAATCATCGGGGTGGAGAGGATCTGGCCCATGCTGATCTCCTGGAAGTAGAGACCGAGCTGGCTGTCCGGCTGGCGCACAAACTCCACCAGGAAGCGGAACAGGCCATAGAACAGCAGGAACATGCCGGAGATGGCGCCGCGCGGCGGATTCTTGCGCCAGAACAGGTTGAGGATGATGAACAACACCACCCCTTCCAGCGCGAACTGATAGAGCTGGGAGGGGTGACGCGGCTCGGGGCCGGCCTCCGGGAAGATGATGGCCCAGGGCACATCGGTGACCCGGCCCCACAGCTCGCCGTTGAGGAAGTTGCCGATCCGGCCGACGCCGAGACCAAACGGAATGAGCGGTGCCACAAAATCGGCCACGGTGAAGAAGTGGCGCTTGGTCTTGTGGGCAAACCAGATCATCGCGGTGATCACCCCGATCAGCCCACCATGGAACGACATGCCGCCGGTCCAGATCTTGAACAGATAGGTGGGATCCGCGAGGAAAAGATCGAAGTTGTAGAACAGCACGTAACCGACACGGCCACCAAGGATCACCCCGAGGAAGCCGTAAAACAGCAGATCCGACACCTCGTTGCGGGTCCAGCCGCTGTTCGGTGCATCGGCGCGACGGCCAGCCAGCCACATGGCAAACGCAAAACCGAACAGGTACATGAGACCATACCAGCGTACCGATAGTGGTCCCAAACTGAATGCTACGGGATCAATCTGCGAGAAAACCCAATATCCATCGTGCTGCATATGCGGCCCCAGTCAAAATAAAAGCCGCATTTTCCGATCATTCGTCAGCAGGGACAAGGCATGATTATCAATCACTCTGTTTCGATTTATGACCGGCTCGCAGCAAACCGCCCAAACCATGCTCCTCCAGATAGCGGGCAAACAGGCCGCGCAGTACGTGGGGGTTGTCATGTTTGAGGCCATCGGCCATCAGTTCGGTCAACTCGCTCAGGGTGGATTGACGCAGCACGTACTTAATCCGGGCGATATTGTGGGTGTTCATACTGAATCGGCGATAGCCCATGGCAAGCAGCAGCAACACACCAACCGGATCACCGGCCAGCTCGCCACAGACCGACACCGGCTTCTGGTAACGGTGGGAGGCATCAACCAGCTGTTGCAGGGCGCGGATCACCGCAGGATGGAAGGCATCATAGATGTTGGCAACCCGGGAATTGTTGCGATCTACCGCCAGCAGGTACTGGGTCAGGTCGTTACTGCCCACCGACCAGAAGTCTATGAGCGGCGCCATCTCCGGCAAGATAAAGAGGGCTGAGGGCACCTCGATCATCACCCCAAGGCTGGGGTAGCGGATCACCGCATCGCGGCTCGCCGCCTCTTCCGACACCTCTCGCCACGCCTGATCCAGCAGACGACGGGAGGCTTTGATTTCGCTGACGCTGCTGATCATCGGCAGCATGATGGCCAGATTGTCCAGCCCTTCGCTGGCCCTCAGCATCGCCTTGAGCTGCACCAGAAACAGTTCGGGGTGATCCAGGGTGATCCGGATCCCCCGCCAGCCAAGGAAGGGATTTTCCTCGACGATGGGGAAATAGGGTAACGGCTTGTCGCCGCCCACATCCAGCGTCCGCATGCAGACCGGCCGGTTGCGGTAGGTCTCCAGAATGCCGCGATAGCGGGCAGTCTGCTCCCACTCGGAGGGGAAGCTCTCCTGCAGCATAAAGGGGATCTCGGTGCGATAGAGGCCCACCCCGTCCGCCAGCTGGTTGAGGGAGATCTCGGTATCGGCACTGAGACCGGCGTTGAGCAGCAGGGAGACCTTGGTGCCGTCCGCCGTCTCCGAAGGCTGGTTGTCGACGCTGCGCACCAGGGTATCGAGCGCCCGCTCTTCGCTCAGCAGCTGACGATACTCGGTCAGGATCACCTGATTGGGCTCGATGAAGAGATCGCCGCTGTAGCCATCGACGACCAGCATGCGACCGCCTATGTCACCAAGGGGCAGATCAGCCCCCATGATGGCGGCCACCCCCATGGCGCGGGCCAGAATGGCCGCGTGGGAGTTGGTCCCCCCCTTGAGCGAGACCACCCCGGTCAGATACTCGCGGGGCACTTCCGCCAGAATGGTGGCAGTCACCTCGTCGGCAACCAGCACCACCGGCTCGCCGATGGAGATATGTTCCGGTTCATTCTGCACCAGTCGGCTGATCAGCCGCTGGGCAATATCCTTCACGTCGGTGGAGCGCTCCTGCAGGTAGGGATCCTTCATCCCCTTGAACTGCTCGATCAAGCGATCGCTGATGAGCTTGACCGCAGAGACCGCAGTCCAGTGCTCCTTGCTCACCTTGTTGCGAATCGGCTTGATGTAGCCGGGATCGTTCAGCAGATGGAGATAGATATCGAAGATCGCCACCGAATCCTGGCTGTAGCTCTCGCGAAAACGCAGCGCCAGACTCTCCAAGTCGTGCCGCACCTCCTCAACCGCCAGCTCCAGCCGCGCCAGCTGGCTGGCATGGTCTTCATCCTTGCGCGGGGTAATGGACGAGAGCGCTTTGCGGGGCCGCCACACCCAGGCCTTGGCCATGGCGATGCCGCTGGCACCGGCAATACCGCGCAGCGGCTTGCTCCAGTCGGTCTTCTGCAACCACCCCTTGGCCTGCGCCTGGGCGATCCGCGCCGCCAGCTGGGCCGCCAGGGTGACCATGAAGGACTCTTCCCCCTCATCGAAGCGGCGGCTCTCCTTCTGCTGCACCACCAGAATGCCGACCACCTGACGCTGATGCATGATGGGGGCGCCGAGGAAGGAGCGGAACGCCTCTTCGGCCACATCGGGCAGGAATTTGAAACTGGGATGCGCGGGGGCATCAGCCAGGTTGATCAGCTCTTCCCGCTGACCCACCAGACCGACGATGCCCTGCTCGTAGGGCAGGGTCACCTTGCCGACTGCGGACGGGGCCAAGCCGTCGGTAGCCGCCAAGCGATAGCGGCGCACCTCGGGTTCCGAGACATAGACGGAGCAGCAGTCCACTGCCATGGCGTGCCGGGTCTGGCTCACCAATGCTTGCAAGGCCTGCTCGAGGGTATTGGCCTCGGCCATGCTCTCGACGATACGTCTCAGTTCCGTTAACAACTAATCTGTGCTCCTTAACGGGCGCGATTGCGTCGCCCATCCTTCTTGTTGACCTGCACTGCCGGCACTGGCATCGCCAGCGGGGCAAACTCTTTCATGACCCGGCGATAAACCTCCCGCTTGAACGAAACGACCTGCCGCACCGGGTACCAGAAGCTGACCCAACGCCAGTCGTCAAATTCGGGATGGCCATGACAGCCAAACTGGATCCGCGACTCCTTGCCCGAATTCAGCTGTAACAGGAACCATTTTTGTTTTTGGCCAATACAGACCGGTGAACTGTCCCAGCGGACAAGACGTTTGGGTAAACGGTACTTTAGCCAGTTACGACTGGTGGCCATGATGGTCACATCTTCGGGCTTGAGGCCAATCTCCTCATACAGCTCTCGATACATGGCCTGCTCTGGCGTTTCACCATCATCAACTCCCCCCTGCGGAAACTGCCAGGAGTGCTGCCCATAGCGTTTAGCCCACAACACTTGTCCTTCACGGTTACAGATCACGATACCGACATTGGGACGAAATCCGTCGCCATCAATCACGTGATCACCTTATAAAGGCTGAATCTATAAGGAGATTGTTCCACATTCACTCCGTGGCAGCAAACAAGGAGTGAATCCCCTGTTTCATGAATAACTTTCAATTTCAAACATACTTATAAACAAATCCAAGGATCCGCGCCCCCAAGTTGCCCACCCAGGCTGTGCATAAAGCTGTTAGCAAACGGGTATATACAGTACTTTTTAACTGTACGCGAAAAGTGCCCCTCCGTATCACCACGCGACATAAAATATAAAAAATCATTATTTTTTATAAGCTTGAGATAAAACAACTGGATCTAGATCCATGTTCCCCCAAGAGTCAGATCCATGATCCGGATTGTGAACAAGTTCAACTGCTCAAAGATCCACCGCGGCGAAATTATCCACAGGAGTGGCACAATATCTACCCCGTTTACCCTGTGAAAATGGGGTGGCATTCACAATTTTTTGTAACATATCAGCGACTCCAACCACTTTCATCCACTTATCCAAGATTTCTGTGGATAACTGTGTGTAACATCATGCACAAACCCTTGGACAACTATTTCGAGGTCAAACCAGACCTGGCTTACTGCTCGATAAAACAGATAAAATCCTTTAAAATCATCATGATGAACTAACAGCCCCCAAATTCTCTGCATTTGATCTTACCCACTCCGGATCGGTTATAAAAACAGCGATCCTTCTCGGGATCCTCCCCTGTTAGAATATGGCGAGCAAGATGGAGCCAACTATGCCAAGCAATCCCCAATCCGAGCAGGAGTTATTGAGCCGTGCCTATGCCATGGCTGGCTTCACGCTGGCGCAGCTGGCCGCCGAGGCTGGTGTCGCGGTGCCCAAAGACCTGCGCCGTGACAAGGGGTGGGTCGGTCAGTTGATCGAGCTGCAACTGGGAGCCAGCGCAGGGAGCAAGCCGGAGCAGGACTTCCCGGAGCTGGGGATCGAACTCAAGACGATCCCCGTGGATCCTCAAGGCAAACCGCTGGAGACCACCTTCGTCTGCGTCGCCCCGCTGATCGGCGTCAGCGGCCAGCGCTGGGAGGAGTCCAACGTGCGCAACAAGCTCTCCCGGGTGCTCTGGATCCCGGTGGAAGGCAGTCGCGAGATCCCGGTTGGCGAGCGGCGGGTCGGCATGCCGCTGATGTGGAGCCCGAATGAAGAGGAAGATCGACTACTGCGTCAGGACTGGGAGGAGCTGATGGACATGATAGTGCTGGGAGAAGTGGAGCAGATCAGCGCCCGCCACGGCCAAGTGATGCAACTGCGGCCCAAGGCGGCCAACAACAAGGCGCTGACTCGCGCCATCGGCCGCGATGGTCAACCCATCATGACCCTGCCCCGCGGCTTCTATCTCAAGATCGACTTCACCCACAGTTTGCTGCAACGCTATTTTGCCTTGCCGACTTGATCTGTCTTATCAACATCTTTGCCATATGGTGGTATAAAAATAGACAGGATCCATTTTTAACTCACAGACAAGGAGGCGTCATGCCACTGATCAAACAGTTTTTGAAGTCCAAGCCCGAGGTCAAGGTGACCTTTGAAGTAGAGAAAGAGGCGGCTGCAGGAGCGGAACAGGTGATGCTGATCGGCGAGTTCACCCAGTGGCAACCGGTCGAGCTGAAACGCATGAAGAGCGGTGAGTTCAAAGCCACCCTCAATCTGCCGACCGACGGCCCTGGGTACTTCGAATATTGCTACCAGCTCATCACCCCGGCAGGGGAGACCCTCTACGAGAATGACTGGGCAGCGGATGACTATGTGCCAGGCCCCTTCGGGCGAGACAACTCGGTGGTACGGGTCATCCAGTAACGGCAACCAGAGAGCCAATAGACGGATACAAAAAAGGCTCGCCATTGGCGAGCCTTTTCACTACCTGTCGAGCTATTTGCCGACATACCGACACCAATTCGAATCGAATTAGTTGAGCTTCTCTTTGATACGAGCAGCTTTGCCGGACAGGTTGCGCAGGTAGTACAGTTTGGCGCGGCGAACATCACCACGACGCTTCAGTTCTACACTGTGGATCAGCGGAGAGTGAGTCTGGAATACACGCTCAACACCTTCGCCGTTGGAGATCTTGCGAACGGTGAAAGCAGAGTGCAGACCGCGGTTACGCTTGGCAATAACGATGCCTTCGAAAGCCTGCAGACGCTCTTTACCACCTTCTTTAACACGAACTTGAACACGTACAGTGTCGCCCTGGGCAAAAGCCGGGATGTCGGTACGCAGTTGCTCTTGTTCAAGCTGCTGAATAATCTTGCTCATTGTCTTTCCTTACCTAGGATAAACTGAAAACTCTACTTAACGCTGTCACGCACTTCGCGGACATACTCGGCAAGAAGTGATTCTTGCTCGTCAGTCAGAGCTAGGTTGTTAATAAGTTCCGGCCTTCTTTGCCAGGTTCGTCCGAGCGACTGCTTGAGACGCCAGCGTCGAATCACTTCGTGATTGCCGCTTGTCAGCGCCTCGGGCACCGCCAATCCATCCAACACCTCCGGCCGAGTGTAGTGGGGATGATCCAGCAAGCCATCCGTAAAGGAGTCCTGCTCGGCACTGGCCTGATCACCCAAAACCCCAGGGACCAGACGCGAAACCGCATCGATCAGGGTCATGGCAGGCAACTCGCCACCACTTAACACGTAATCCCCGATAGACCACTCTTCGTCGACTTCGGTTTGTATCACGCGTTCATCGATACCTTCGTATCGACCGGCTACCAGAATCAGTTTCTGATTCGTCGCCAACTCGGTTACGCCCGCTTGAGTCAGCTTGCGTCCCTGAGGAGAGAGATAGATGACTTTCGCCCCGTCTCCCGCTGCTTGCTTGGCTGCATGAATCGCGTCACGCAGCGGCTGAACCATCATTAACATGCCAGGCCCACCACCATAAGGACGATCATCGACCGTACGGTGTTTATCGTGGGTAAACTCCCGGGGGTTCCAGCTCTCAATCTGCAGCAGGCCACTCTTGACGGCCCGACCCGTTACCCCGTGCTCGGTAATGGCTCGGAACATTTCAGGGAAGAGGCTAATAACCCCAATCCACATAAGAAACCTCCGGCACCCGTGTTAGCGCGGGAAACTAGAAACCAGGATCCCAATCAACTTCGATTGTTCGAGCAGTCAGATCAATATTCTTGATCACCTGCTCTTCCAGGAACGGAATCAACCGCTCCTTTGCACCAAAGGCATCTTTTACATTGGCCTCAACCACCAACACATCGTTGGAGCCGGTTTCCATCAATTCGGTCACCTTGCCCAGGTCGTATCCCTTGGTGGTCACCACGGAGCAACCAATAAGGTCACGCCAGTAGAACTCACCTTCAGGCAACGCAGGCAACAGATCGGCGGGTACGCCAATCTCGACATTGGTCAATGCCAGGGCATCTTCGCGCACATCGATACCATCGAGTTTGCAGATCAGACCCTTGTTGTGACGTTTCCAGGATGAAACCCGAATTTCACGCCACGCCCCGTTCTGATTAATCAGCCAGGGGTTGTAATCGAAAATCGCTTCGGCAACATCGGTGAAGGAGTTCACTTTAAGCCAGCCCTTGATGCCATAAACGGTACCCAGGGTGCCCAGAACTACAGGTTTTTCCACCTTAACTCCTTACCGTTGGGCTGATTAAGCAGCTTTTTTAGCGTCTTTGATCAGCTTGGCAACGCGGTCAGAAACAGCGGCACCAGTAGCAACCCAATGCTCGATACGAGCCAGGTCCAGGTTCAGCTTTTCAGCTTGACCAGCAGCAACCGGGTTGAAGAAACCAACGCGCTCGATGAAGCGACCGTCACGGGCGCAACGGCTGTCAGAAACTACTACCTGGTAGAACGGACGCTTTTTCGCGCCACCACGTTGTAAACGAATGGTTACCATATCGTCCTCATTAACATCTAATGAACAAGGCCCGCAAACACGCGGACCCTAGCTTAAAATAAGCCGCGTAATTCTACTTGGATTCGTAATAATTGCAACCAAGCCAGCCATTTTTTGCGCAGAGCGGCAATGAAAAGGGGCCTGCCGCAGCAGACCCTCATCAACACGCAGGCCGGATCAGAACGGGCCGCGACCGCCACCGAAACCGGGGGGCATCATGTTCTTCATCTGGCTCATCATCTTGCGCATGCCGCCTTTACCGGACATTTTCTTCATCATGCGCTGCATCTCGGTGAACTGCTTGAGCAGCTTGTTCACGTCCTGCACCTGCATGCCGGAACCTGCGGCGATACGGCGTTTGCGGGAACCCTTAATGAGATCAGGGTGGGCGCGCTCCTTGGGCGTCATGGAGCTGATGATGGCCTCCATCCGCACGGTGAGCTTGTCATCCATCTGATCTTTCACGTTATCCGGCAGACCGGACATGCCGGGCAGCTTGTCGAGCATCCCCATCATGCCGCCCATGTTGCGCATCTGGGCCAATTGCTCGCGGAAATCTTCCAGATCGAAGCCTTTGCCGCTCTTGACCTTGCTGGCCAGCTTGGCCGCTTTCTCTTTATCGACATTGCGCTCGACCTCTTCGATAAGAGAGAGCACATCGCCCATACCGAGGATGCGGGAGGCGAGGCGATCCGGGTGGAACGGCTCCAGCGCATCGGTTTTTTCGCCCATACCGATAAACTTGACCGGCTTGCCGGTGATGTGGCGCACCGACAGGGCAGCACCACCACGGGCATCGCCGTCCGCCTTGGTAAGGATGACACCGGTGAGCGGCAGCGCTTCATTGAACGCCTTGGCGGTGTTGGCGGCATCCTGGCCGGTCATGGCATCCACCACGAACAGGGTCTCGACCGGCTTGATGGTGGCATGCAGATCCTGGATCTCGGCCATCATCTCGCTATCAACGTGCAGACGACCGGCAGTATCGACGATCACCACGTCATAGAATTTCTTGCGCGCCTGATCGATGGCGGCGGTGGCGATATCGACCGGCTTCTGGCTGGCATCGCTCGGGAAAAAGTCGACACCGATGTCGCTGGCCAGGGTCTCCAGCTGCTTGATCGCTGCTGGGCGATAAACGTCAGCACTGACCACCAGCACCTTCTTCTTGCTGCGCTCTTTGAGCAGCTTGGCCAGTTTGCCAACCGTGGTGGTCTTACCGGCACCCTGCAGACCGGCCATCAGGATGATCGCTGGCGGCTGGGCAGCCAGGTTGAGCTGTTCGTTGGCCTCCCCCATTACGGTGACCAGTTCACCGTGCACAATCTTGATGAATGCCTGGCCCGGGCTCAGGGATTTGGCCACTTCCTGCCCGACTGCGCGCTCTTTGACACGCGCCACGAAATCACGCACGACCGGCAGGGCGACATCCGCCTCGAGCAGCGCCATGCGGACTTCGCGCAGGGTTTCCTTGATATTGTCTTCGGTCAGGCGACCACGGCCACTGACATTGCGCAAGGTGCGCGAGAGTCGTTCAGTCAAATTCTCAAACATGACGGATTCCGGTTCTTGGCGTAATAAATTGGGGGCATTATAACCCAGAGCGGGCGCGAGGACGATTATTCACCGCACCGCAGCAGCAGGGAGCTTCTCCCTATATATGGGCAGATCGGCCGTTGCACAACTGGCGAGCACTTCTCGTGCAAGGTATACTGCCCCTCTTACCCTCAAAAGCTTGTGCAACAACGACCTGGTTATGATCGTAATCTCTGTTCTGGCCCTGGCGTTTTATCTGCTGGCCATCATCGCCTCCCTGCATCTGTTACTGAGCGCCAAGCCGGTGGGACAGCGCTCCCTGTTTGCCTGTATCGGATTGGCCCTGATCGCCCATGCCAGCTCCCTCGGTTCAGAGGTATTGCAGAGTTACGGCCAGAACCTGAGCATGCTCAACGTTGCCTCGCTGGTCAGCCTCATCATCAGTTGCTTCATGACCTGCGTAACCCGCCGCTTCAACGGCTGGATCCTGCTGCCGGTGGTCTACAGCTTCTCGGCCCTGTTGCTGGCTGCCAGCGCCTTGATCCCGGGTCGCTACATAACCCATCTGGAGGCCCACCCCCAGCTGTTGCTGCACATCGGCCTCGCCCTGATGGCCTACTCGGTATTGATGATCGCCTGTCTGTTTGCGCTGCAGCTCGCCTGTCTGGACAAGCAGCTTAAATCGAGAAAAATCAGCAACCTGCCAGCCATGCCGCCACTGATGACAGTGGAAAAACGGCTGTTTCAGTTGATCTCTGCAGGGGTGCTGCTACTTACACTCTCCATCGCTTCCGGCCTCTTCTTCCTCGAAGATATGTTCGCCCAGGGCAAGTCTCACAAGGCAGTACTCTCCATCCTGGCATGGTGTGTCTACGTGTTGCTGCTGTGGGGTCATCACACCTATGGCTGGCGCGGCCGCAAAGTCATCACGCTCAGTCTGATCGGCAGCTTCATCCTGACTCTTGCCTACTTTGGCAGCCGCTTCGTCAAAGAAGTGCTGTTGAGCTGACACCTATACTCTTTTAGCCATACCATCCAACAGGAGCCCTTTTTGGACAGCATCTCAACGAGTACATTACTGATTGTTCTCGTTATCTTGATCCTTCTTTCCGCCTTTTTCTCCAGTGCCGAAACCGGTCTGATGTCCATCAACCGCTACAAACTGCGGCATCTGGCACAGACCAAACACAAAGCCGCACGTCGCGTCGAGCAACTGCTCGCCCGCCCCGATCGCCTGCTGGGACTGATCCTGATCGGCAACAATCTGGTCAATATCCTCGCCTCCGCCATCGCCACCATCGTCTGTATCCGACTGTTTGGTGATCTCGGGGTCGCCATCGCCACCTTCGGGCTGACCCTGGTGGTACTGGTATTCGGTGAAGTGACCCCCAAGACCCTGGCCGCCATGTTTCCGGAGAAGATCGCCTATCCCGCCTCCTGGATCCTTAAGGGGCTGATGGTGCCGCTCTCACCGCTGGTCTGGCTGATCAACGGCATCACCAGCGGCCTGCTCAAGATGCTGAAGATCAATCCCAACAAGGATGACTCCCTCAACACCGAGGAGCTGCGCACCATAGTCAATGAGGCGGGTAACCTGATCCCCCAGCGTCATCAGGAGATGCTGTTGAGCATTCTGGATCTCGACAAGATGCTGGTCGAGGACATCATGGTGCCGCGCAGCGATATCTACGCCATCGACATCAACGATGACTGGAAGAGCATCCAGCGCCAGCTGGCCCACTGCGCTCACACCAAGATCCTGCTCTATCGCGACAATATCGACGACGTTGTCGGATTTTTACACGCGCGCGATGCCCTTAGACTGGTAGCCAGGGACCAGTTCAACAAATCGAGTCTGTTGCGGGAAGTGGACGAGATCTACTTCATTCCGGAAGGAACGCCGCTCAACGTGCAGCTTGCCAAATTCCAGCGCAACAAGGAGCGAATTGGCCTGATCGTCGACGAATACGGCGATATTCAAGGTCTAATCACTCTGGACGATATTCTGGAAGAGATCGTGGGCGACTTCACTACCTCCATGACGCCAGCGCCGAGCGACGAGATCCATCCCCAATCAGATGGTTCTTATCTGGTCGAAGGCTCAGCCAATATTCGTGAGCTGAACAAGGAGATGAACTGGCACCTGCCCATCGACGGCCCGCGTACCCTCAACGGTCTGATCCTCGAATATCTGGAAGAGATCCCCCAGCCCAACATCGGGATCCGGCTGGCCGGTTATCCTATCGAGATCCTCGATGTGGAGAACAACATGGTCAAGATGGCGCGGATTATGCCGGCATCGTACCGTGCGGAGTCGGATTCGCAAGATTGAAAAAGGGCTGCCAGTGGCAGCCCTTTTCTATTGCTCATCGTCATTGCTCATCTTCATCATCCGGCTCCAGCACCAGCGTCGGGATCAACTCGCCAAACACCCGTTGCAGCTCGTCACGGTTGGCTAGCAGGTCTTGCAGCGTATAGCTGTCCATCACCGCCAAAAACGCATCCATCGCCTCTTTCAGCGCACTCTTGAGCAGACAGACAGAGACGATGTGGCAAGCGGGCGAGCCGCAGTCAATGCCGTCCAGATTTCCTTCCAGCGCCCTGATCACCTGCCCGATATTGATGGTAGCGGGATCGCAAGCCATGCGAATACCGCCATTCTTGCCCCGCTGGGATTGCAGATAGCCCAGCTTCACCAGCTGATTGACCACCTTCACCATGTGGTTGCGGGAAACGCCATACAGGGCCGATACCTTGGCAACGCTCGACAACTCCCCTTCCGGCAGGGTGGCAAGATAGAGCAGGGCTCTCAATCCAAAATCTGTATAACTGGTTAGTCTCATAAAACCTGATTAGCGCGATGCGAAAAGTGGAGTATTGATTCAAATCAAATAAACATCTAGGATGCCACTTATTAAATGACATTTTATATGTTCAATTAGAACGAGGCCCCTATGCTAGATCAAACCACCGTTGCCGTCATCAAAAGCACTATTCCGCTGCTCGAATCGGCAGGCCCTGCCCTCACCCAGCACTTCTACCAACGGATGTTCAGCCATAACCCGGAGCTGAAAGATATCTTCAACCTGGCCCATCAACGCAGTGGCGGCCAGCCGCTAGCCCTGTTCAATGCAGTCGCCGCGTATGCCAAGAATATTGACAATCTGGGAGCACTCGCCGGTGCGGTCGAGCGGATTGCGCACAAACATACCGGATTCCTGATCCAGCCGGAACAATATCACATTGTAGGTAGTCATCTCTTGGCCACGCTCAAAGAATTGGGCGGAAGTGCGGTCACCGACGAGGTGCTGGAGGCATGGGGCAAGGCGTATGGCGTGCTGGCCGACATCTTCATCGGCCGCGAGCAGGAGATCTATCAGGAGAAGGCCAATCAGGATGGCGGCTGGCAAGGTACCCGCACCTTCATCATCAAGGAGAAGCGAGCCGAGAGCGACCTCATCACCTCCTTCCTGCTGGCGCCGGAAGATGGCAAGCCGGTACTGACCTTCAAACCGGGTCAATACCTCAGCATCAAGCTGGTTCACCCCGAGCTGGAATATCAGGAGATCCGCCAATACTCCCTCTCCGATGCCCCCAACGGGCAGGATTACCGCATCAGCGTCAAGCGTGAGCCGCAGGGTCAGGTCTCCAACCTGCTGCACGCTCACCTGCAGGCGGGTGACAAGATCGAGGTGATGCCCCCTACCGGCGATTTCTACCTGAAAGCCGACAGCCAGACCCCGGTGGTACTGCTCTCCGCCGGTGTCGGCGTGACGCCGATGATGAGCATGCTCAACCAGCTGCTGGAAAGTGCTCATCAGGCCGAGATCACCTGGCTGCACGCCTGCGAACAGGGCGCTGTACACGCCTTCCGGGAGGATATTCAGCAAAAATCCCGCCAGCATCCCAACTTGCTGAGCCGGGTCTGGTATCGGGAGCCGGAGGCCAGCGATGTACAGGGTGAAGATTACGACCTGGCCGGCACCATGGATCTGACTGCCGTGAAGAAGCGCATCACGCCAGAGGCCCACTACTACTTCTGTGGCCCTGTCGGCTTCATGCAAGAGATCAAGCGGCAGCTGCTGGCGGCTGGGGTGCCAGCGGGGCAGCTCCATTACGAAGTTTTTGGCCCCCATCAAGATCTCTAAGGCGCGGGCAGCCATATAACAGAGGGAGGTTCCGGCCTGTCATGGCACGGCGGCTGGAACCGGACCCACAGGTGCAGATCTGTGGGTCATTTTTTTGGGTCAGTGCATCGCCTTGGCGCGGGCCACCACGTTGGCCGGCATCCGGTTGCCAAGACGGTTGAGCAGACTCGCCGCCTTCTGGTGCAGCGCCTTGTCACCGATGACGGAGCCATGGAGCCAACGATAGGCGTCCTCATAATCGAGCGGACTGCCCATCCCCTGCAACAGCATCTCGACCCACTCGATGCGAGCCCGCAGAAAACCGAGGCTGGCCGCCTCGCGCATCAGAGTTTCGGCTCGCACCAAATCCTTCTGCACCAAAGTTCCTTTCCAGTAGTAGCGACCCAACTGCTCCAGCGCCGGCGCCAACCCCTGATTGGCCGCCTCCCACATATATTGCACGCCGAGCTCGGCGTTGGACTTGGTACAGACACCCCACGCCAGCATATCCCCCCAGAGGAATTGATAGGCCGGGATCTTCATCACCGAGGCGCGCGCTTCGATATCCTGAGTCAGCTGACAGCGATCCTGCTTCACCTGAGTGAGGTGGAGCCCCTGCTCAATCCAGTTGAGCAGCTCGTCCTGACGATAGAGCGGCACCGCCTGCAACTCGCCAGCGGCCAGAGGTGCGGGAGGCGCCACCACAGCGGCAGGCTCCGCCGGTTTTGGCAGCGGTGCGGCCCCCTCGCCACTGCTGGCAACGGGCGTGACCGGCTCAGCCGGAAGCAAGACGGGGACGGCCTCAGAGGGCGCTGGCGTAACAGCAGAGACAGGGGCCGCCACCGCAGCACTGCTTGCGGTCGGTGCCGATGCACTTGCTGCAGGCGCATCGCTCGATACGGCAGCCGATACCGCCTCGGCACCATAGAGGGGCGCGGTGAATGCACCGACAAGAATGAGTAGGGTAAGGGGTTTCATCATAAGGATCTCCTGCTGCACTCTGTTATCGGCACCAAGCCCCATCCCCTTAGCCTTAGCCTTCCGGGCGGATCTCATCAATACAAAAGGGAGCCGAAGCTCCCTTGTTGGCACGGTTGACCCGCTTACTTGACGAAATCGACACCCAGCTGGATATCGGCTTTCAGGGTAGCCAGCATGCCTTCCATCGCTTCCTGCTCGAACGCGCTCAGCTTGCCGTAATCCAGTACGGTTTCGACGCCGTTCTTGCCCAGCAGTACCGGCTGTGCGAAGAAGGTGGCGTGCTCGCCGTTGCCTTCCACGTAGGCGCACTCAACAACGTTGGCTTCGCCCTGCAGACCCTTGATGAGGGAGAGACCGAAACGGCAAGCCGCCTGACCCATGGAGAGGGTTGCGGAACCGCCACCGGCCTTGGCTTCTACCACTTCGGTACCGGCATTCTGGATGCGCTTGGTCATGGCAGCCACTTCTTCAGCAGTGAAGGAGGCGCCTTCAATCTGGGAGAGCAGCGGCAGAATGGTAACGCCACTGTGACCACCGATCACATTGACGCGAACCTTGTCGATGTTCAACCCTTTGGCGGCGGCCACGAAGGTCTCGGCGCGGATCACGTCCAAAGTGGTGACACCAAACAGACGACGCTTGTCATAGACACCGGCTTTCTTCAGCACTTCGGCGGCGATGGCAACGGTGGTGTTGACCGGGTTGGTGATGATGCCGATCAGCGCTTTCGGGCAAGTGGCCGCGCACTTCTCGACCAGATTCTTGACGATACCGGCGTTGATGTTGAACAGGTCGGAGCGATCCATCCCCGGCTTGCGTGCCACACCGGCGGAGATCAGCACCACATCGGCCCCAACCAGCGCAGGAGTCGGATCTTCACCGCAGAAGCCCTTGATGGCGACGTCGGTAGGAATATGACTGAGGTCAACGGCCACACCCGGGGTGACCGGGGCGATGTCATACAGGCTCAGCTCGGAGCCAGCCGGCAGACGGTTTTTCAACAGCAGAGCGAGGGCTTGACCGATGCCACCAGCGGCACCCAGAACGGCAACTTTCATGATCAACTCCATGTTTAAGCGTAGGTTTAAGGTTGTTTGTTGTTGTGCGCCCAACCTTAATGGATCCCCCCATAAAAAACAATCTGATAACAGTTGCAGTCACGGGTTCTGTGAGCCACGAAACATGCGGGAGCAAAAATTGGAGGGAAATACAAAAAGTTGGAGGAGAAGCACAGTTTTTCTGCACTTCTACTTACCATAAAGAGGTAGATTTGAGGGTCTCAGGATTGGAATGCCAGCGCCCGTTTTTCACACCAGCGAAAACCAATTGTTAACAATCCGTTCATCGCCAGATAAAGCCCACCAGCCACCCCGAACACAGCCAGGGTATCGTAGGTCTGGGCGTTCAACCCCTGCGCCAGCCCCATGATGTCCATGATGGTGATGGTACTGGCGAGGGAGCTCCCCTTGAGCACCAGGATCACCTCGTTGGAGTAGGCAGGCACCAGATGACGGGCGGCATGGCGCACCTTCATCCACAAGGTCTGGCGGCCGTTAAAGCCAAGCGCACGACACGCCTCCACCTCACCGGCTGGGATGGCATCGAGCGCCCCCTTGAACAACCGGGTGGAGTAGGCCGCCGTGTTGAGACCCAGCGCCAGCACGGCGCAGAACCAGGGCTGCTTAAGCAGCGGCCAGAGCGGGCTGGCTTTAAGCCACTCGAACTGGCCCGGCCCGTAGTAAATCAGGAAGATCTGGATAAGCAGCGGCGTACCGGTAAAGAGCAGCACCCACAGCTGCACCAGCTGGGTCGCCACCGGCAAGCGCAGCTCCAGCACCCAGGTCATCAGGGCTGCCAACACAATCCCCAGCAGCAGGCTGAACAGGGTCAGCTCCAGCGTGGTGACCAGACCGCCCAGCAACGTAACGAGATACTCTTGCATCAGTTAGCCTCCGTAGCGGCGGGTGTAGCGGGCAGCCAGCCCGAGGCCATATTCACTCACCAGACTGATGGCCAGATAGATGAGGGCCGCGGCGGCATACCAGGTGAAAGGCTCATAGGTACTGGCCGAAGCCATCTGCGCCTGACGCATCATCTCGTTCACCCCGATAAGCGACACCAGCGCGGTATCTTTCAGCAATACCAGCCACTGGTTGCCGAGGCCCGGCAAGGCGTGACGCCAAGCCTGCGGCAACACGATGCGAAAAAAGATGTGGCCCTTGCCAAGACCGAGCGCCATCGCCGCCAGCCGTTGACCTGAAGGCACCGCATTGAGCGCCGCCCGCAGGGTCTGGGTCGCATAGCTGGCGAACAGCAGGGAGAGCGCCAGCACGCCACAGGCGAACGGACTGAACTCCACATACTCGCCAGTGATGAGGAACAGCACCTGGGTCGAGCCGAAGTAGATAAACAGCACCACCAGCAACTCGGGCAGGCCACGGATCAGCGTGGTCAGGGTGGCCACCGGCCACACCATCGCACGCTTCTTGCTGAGCTCGGCGGCACTGAACGCCAGTGCCAATACCATGCCCCCGACCAGTGATGCCAAGGCCAGCCCGAGGGTCATCCAGGCTGCATCCAACAACAGGCTCAACATGGCTTACTGCGCGAAGTATTTGTCGAAGATTTTCTGATAGGTGCCGTTGGCCTTGATCTCGGCCAGCCCCTTGTTCAGCTGGGTCAGCAGCTCCTGATTGCCCTTGGCGACCGCGATGCCAAAGCCGGTACCGAAGTACTTGGCATCGGTCACCGGCGTCCCCACCACCGCATACTCCTTGTGCTGCTTCAGCCAGTCGGCAGCAACTGCAGTATCGGCAAAGACACCGTCGGTACGGCCATTCATCATGTCGAGGAAGGCGCTCTGGTAGCTGGCGTACGGCACGGTCAGCAGACCCTTGCTCACCCAGTTATCCACCAGATAGGACTGGTGAGAGGTACCGTTCTGCACGCCGACTGTCTTGTCGACCATCTCTTCCGGCCCCTTGAAGGCCCCTTTCTTGGCGACGAATACTGCCGAGTTCTCGTAGTAGATGTCGGAGAAATCGACCTGTGCGGCCCGCTCCGGGGTCACGTCCATGGCGGCGATGGCAGCATCGTAGCGACGGAATTTGAGGCTGGGGATCAGGCTGTCAAAGGCCTGGTTATGGAAGCTGCACTCCAGCTTGGCCTGCTCGCAGATGGCGCGCGCCAGATCGATGTCAAAACCCTGAAACTCGTTCTTGTCGTCCAGGTATTCGAACGGCGCGTAGGTGGCCTCGGTGGCGAACTTGATCTCTTTGGCCATGACGGAGGTACTCAACAGGCCCATGGCAGCAACCAACAACAGACTCTTTTTCATGACAGCTTCCTTATCGATTCAATATCAATGCATCAAGAATTCGGCAAACCGGCTGGTTTGCGGGGATTGGAAAATGGCAGCGGTGCCGGATTCGATGATCCGCCCCTTCTCCAGATAAATCACCTGACTGGCCACCTTGCGGGCAAAGTCGACCTCGTGGGTCACCACCACCTGGGTAATGCCGGTCTGGCTGAGGTTACGGATGATCTCGGCCACCTCCTTGGTGATCTCGGGATCGAGGGCAGCAGTCGGTTCGTCAAACAGCAGCACTTCCGGGTCCATCATCAGGGTACGGGCAATGGCCACCCGCTGCTGCTGGCCGCCAGAGAGACGGGCAGGCCAGGCATCGCGCTTGTCGGCCAGTTGCAGCTGGGCCAGCAGGTAGGCCCCCTTCTCGATGGCGGCCTCCTTGCTCATGCCGAGCACCTTGACCGGCGCTTCAATCAGATTCTCCATCACAGTAAGATGTGGCCAGAGATTGTACTGCTGGAACACCATCCCCACCTTGCGACGCAGCAGTTGGGACTGGCGGTTGAATTCGGCAGCAGAGAGGGAGATCGGGAAAGAAAATTCACTTTCACCAATCCGCAGAACACCCGCATCCGGGGTATCCAGCAGATTCATCATCCGTAGCAGGGAACTCTTGCCAGCACCGCTCGGGCCCAGCAACACCAAGGTTTCACCGGGGGATGTCCGAAAGCTGACCTGTTGCAGAACCGGCACCTTGTGCCAAGATTTCTCGATACCTATTAATTCAATACCCATACAGCCCAATTGAATAAGTTTTCAAAATTTCATCCCGATTCTATCCCTAATAAAGGTTGATGCAAGCCATTTTTGAATCAATATGCAGAACAAGCGCCGCTTCCTTGCAAAAAACGGCATATGAATGCAAAATGGCCCCGCTGTTCGTATCTGCCGCCTGTATCGCACAGGCCGCCACACCTCCTCATTCGTGAGACCAAGATGAAACACAACGACAAGCAAGAAAAACTGGCCAAGGCCTTTAAAGCCTTGCTGAAAGAAGAGCGCTTTGGCTCCCAGGCAGAAATCGTCACCGCCCTGCAAGAGCTGGGCTTCGAGAACATCAACCAGTCCAAGGTATCGCGCATGCTGAGCCGCTTCGGCGCCGTTCGCACTCGCAACGCCAAGATGGAGATGGTCTACTGCCTGCCGGTTGAACTGGGCGTACCCACCACCTCCAGCCCGCTCAAAAATCTGGTGCTGGACGTCGACCACAACGGCGCACTGGTGGTGATCCACACCAGCCCGGGCGCGGCCCAGCTGATCGCCCGCCTGCTCGACTCCCTCGGCAAGGCAGAGGGGATCCTCGGTACCATCGCCGGTGATGACACCATCTTCATCACCCCGACCAGCGACACCGATATCGAAGAGCTCTACCTCTCCGCCCTCGAGCTGTTCGAACAGACGCCGTAATGGCCGCTACCGCGTCATCGCGGTCACGCCAGAACGAAAAATCCCGGCCAAGGCCGGGATTTTTGTTTTCTGCAGCTTCGTCAGGCGGGCTTATTTGCCCTGCGCCATCAGAAAACCTTCCGATGGTGCGAAGAAAGCCGCGCCAGTCACTGCCTTGGTGAAGCGCAGCAGGTGGTCGAAGTGGCTGCCCTCCCCCTTGTACATGCTGGCCAGCATGGCGTTGAAGTGCTGCGGAGTGCGGCAGCAGGAGATGAAGTAGAGCCCCTGCTCGGTCATGGTGCCCCAGGGCATGCTCTGGCGCAGGATCTCCATGGACTCCCCTTTCGGCGTCTTGAGGTTGACCCGCTTGATGTGGGCGGTCAGCGGTTTGGCGGCAGACTCATACTCGATGTTGTCGGGCTTGGTGCGACCGATAATGTCTTCCTGCTCTTTCTGCGCCAGCTTCTCCCAGTCGCTCATGGCGTGGACCCAGCGCTGGACATGAATATAGGAGCCACCGGCAAACTCGCCTTCCGCCAGCAGCGCCACTTCGGCACGGTGTTCATCCTGCGGGTTCTCGGTGCCATCAACGAAACCGGTCAGGTCACGGAAATCCAGGTTGCGGAAACCGCGCACCTCTTCGGCCAGCTCGACCAGCCCGGCCAGCAGCGCCATCACACGGTGACCGGCGTGGTGCAGCACATCCACCCGATCGGCGCGCAGCTGAATAAAGAGATCAAACGGGGTGTTGGGGGCTTCCTGACCGTTGGCGGATTGCGCCATAAAGCTGCGAAACTGGGGCGGACGGGCGGCAGGGTAGAGACCATCCCAGGCATCGGCGCCAACGGCAACCAGACCGCTGAAACCGGCATCGGGGAAATCGGCAGCCACCGCCTGCCACAGGGCGGGCAATTTGGCCAGACGGCCGACCAGTTCGGCGGCATCGCCGGTGCGATTGAACATCAGATAGAGGGCGTGCAGATTCGGCTCTGCGCAGATCCCGGCTTGGGCTTTCATATATCTCTCCCCTGAGTAGGCGTTAGCGTTACGGGCTATTTGCGTTGCGCGATTATAAACCAGAGTGGATCCAGTTCTTTGATTTCACGACGATATCACGCGTTCAGGGCAAAGGGTCAAACAACACCAGCCCATGGGGGGCAACCTTGATCCGTGCCCGCATCCCATCAAGGGGCTCGCCAATGCTCGCCTCCAACTGCAGCTCGCCACACTCGAACAGCACCCGGCAGTGGTGGCCGAGGAACTGCTGCTCCACCACCTTGAGCTCGCCATCTGCGGCGCTCTCCAGCAGCAGTTGCTGAGGGCGGAGCATCAGCTGTAACTGCTCACCCACCGCGCGGCCATGAGGCTCGCTGCCACAAATGACCCCGAGCGCCGTCTGCACGCAGTGGCTGTCCACCACCTCGGCAGCCAGATAGTTGACCCCACCGAGAAACTCCGCCACGAAGCGGTTTTGCGGGCGGCGATAGAGCTGCTCAGGCTGGCCCACCTGCTCGATGTGACCGGCGCGAAACAGCGCCAGCCGATCGGCGAAGGCGAACGCCTCCTCCTTGCTGTGGCTGACGAAGATGGCGCCGATCCCCTGCTGCTTGAGCAGGGCGCGGATCTCGAGGATCAACTTCATCCGCACCTGGGTATCAATGTTGGAGAAGGGCTCATCCAGCAGCATCAGCCGCGGCTTGCACACCAGCGCCCGGGCGATGGCCACCCGCTGCTGCTGACCACCGGAGAGCTGGTGCGGATAACGATCCCCCAGCCCCTGCAGATTGACCAGCGCCAGCGCCTCGTCCACCTGCTGCTGGCGGGCACTGCGGTCGAGTTTGGTCAGCCCGAAACCGACGTTGTCGGCCACCGTCAGGTGGGGAAAGAGGGCGTAATCCTGAAAGATCATGCCGATGTTGCGCGCCTCGGGCGGCACGCTGGCACCCGGCCCGTCGAGCAGGGTATCGCCGAGGCGAATAGAGCCCTCTGCCAACGGCAGCAGCCCGGCGATGGCCTTGAGCAACGTGGTTTTGCCGCAGCCACTGGCTCCCAGTAGGCAGACGATCTCATTGTCTGCCACCGTCAGGGAGAGCTGTTCCAGCACATTGCGGCCGTTGTAACGGCAGCTGACATTTTCAACCTGCAAACAGGACAAGGCTGACTTCCTCTCGTTTCTGGCGGCGCGCTGCCTTTCGGTTCAGCACACCGCATGCAATTTCATTGACCGACGTGGCGACTCAGTGACCCGGACTGTCCAGACTGCGGTTGACCCAGATCAGCGGCAACAGTCCCACCAGCACGATAACGATGGCCCCCAGCGCGCCGCGCTCCAGCATCTCGTCCGAGACAAACTGATAGACGTGGGTCGCCAGAGTATCGAAGTTGAACGGCCGCAGCAGCAGAGCGGCGGGCAGCTCCTTCATGGATTCGATGAATACCAGCATGGCACCGGCAAACAGACCACGGCGCACCAGCGGCAGATGGACCCGGCGCAGCATGCCGCCATCCCCTTGCCCCAGGGAGCGGGCAGCCATGTCGAGGCTGGGGGAGATCTTGCCCATGCTGCTCTCCACCGAGCCGATAGCAATGGCCACGAAGCGCACCAGATAGCCGAACACGATGGCGGTAATGGTGCCGGTCAGCAGCAAGCCCGGCCCCTGACGCCCGAGCCACTCAGCCAGATCGTTGATGGCAAAATCGAGGGCGGTGAGCGGCACCAGCACCCCGATGGCGAGCACGGTGCCCGGCATGGCGTAACCCATGGCGGCGATGCGCAGGGGCAACAGACTCTTTATACCGCCATCGAGGCGGCGGAAGAAGCCGAGCAGCAGGGCAATCCCCATCGCCAGCAGGGCGGTCAGCGCAGAGATAGCCAAGCTGTTGCCGGCAAAGCGGACAAACTCCGGCGTCCACGACAACTCGAAGTAGCGCACGCCGTAGTCCAGCAGGATGACGAACGGCAGGCCAAAACCGGCCAGCACCAGCCCCCAGCACCAGAGAGCGGCCAGAGCGCGACTCATCCCCTTGAGCGGATAGCGCAGCGGCTGCTCATGGCCCATGGACTTCTGGAACACCTGCTGTCGACTGCGCGAGCGACGCTCCAGCGCGATCAGCAGCACCACCGCCAGCAGCATCAGGCAGGAGAGTTTGGCCGCAGTGGCCAGACTGCCATAGCCGAGCCAGGTGTCATAGACCGCAGTAGTAAGAGTGTTGATGGCAAAGAAGTGGACGGTGGCGAAATCGGCCAGCGTCTCCATGGCCACCAGCGACACCGCCACCATGATGGCGGGGCGCGCCAGCGGCAGACTGAGGCGACGAAAGCTCTGCCACGGGGTACAACCTAGCAGGCGGCTGGAATGAATGAGGCTGACTGACTGCTCCAGAAAGGAGGCGCGGGCCAGCAGATAGACATAGGGGAACAGCACCAGCGCCAGCACCCAGGCGGCGCCGCCAAGGGAGCGAATGGCCGGAAACCAGTAATCGGCAGGGCTGTTCCAACCAAAGAGAGCTCGCAACCCGGCTTGTAACGGGCCCGAGTAGTCGAGCAGGTCGGTATAGACGTAGGCGACGATATAGGAGGGCATGGCCATTGGCAGCATCAAGGCCCATTGCAGGGCACGGCGCCCCGGCACCTGACACATGGCCACCAGCCAGGCGGTGGGTACGCCAAACAGCAGGCTGAGCAATACTACGCCGACCACCAGCCCCAGGGTATTGCCGAGATAATCGAGCAACACGGTATCGGCGAGGTGGCGAAACAGCTCCCCCTCAGCCGAGAAGGCAGAGAAAAGCAGAGCAATCACCGGTAAACCCAGCAGCAGGGCGATGGCCCAGCTGCCGGTCATCCATCCAAAATTTTTCATGAGACCACAGATGTTGATGGGGCCGTTGGCCCCATCTGATTACAAGTCGAACTTCACCTCATCCAGCAACTGCAAGGCGTCCTTGCGGTGCTTGGCGTAATCGCTGACCGGTAGTGCGTCAGACTTGAAACTGCCCCAGGACTTGACCATGGCGGAAGGCTCGACCCCGGCCTTGACCGGATATTCGGCATTCACGTCCGCATACATGTGCTGGGCGGTGTCGCCAGCCAGAAACTCCATCAGCTTCTGGGCCTCGGCCTTGTTCTTGGCATACTTGGTCATGGCCACGCCACTCACGTTGACGTGGGCACCGCGGTCAGCCTGGTTCGGGAAGTTGATATAGACCGCATCCGCCCAGGACTTTTGCGCAGGATCTTTCAACATGGCGCCCAGATAGTAGCTGTTGCCGAGTGACACGTCACAGATACCATCCTTGATCGCCTTGACCTGATCCCGGTCGTTGCCCTGCGGCTTGCGCGCCAGGTTGGCCTTGACCCCTTCCAGCCAGGTTTTGGTCTCGGCCATGCCGTGATGGGCAATCATGGAGGAGACCAGCGCCACATTGTACTCATGCTTGCCGCTGCGGGTGCAGATTTTTCCTTTGAATTCAGGCTTGGCCAAGTCTTCGTAGCTGATGGTGTCGAGCTTGCCGAGGCGCTCCTTGCTGGAGTAGATGGCGCGAACCCGGGTAGTCAGGGCGAACCAGCGATTCTCCGGATCACGATAGATAGCGGGGATGTTCTCCTGCAGGATCTTGCTGTCCACCTGCTGCACCAGCCCCTTGTCCACCAGATCGGTCAGACGGCTGATGTCGACGGTCAGCATCAGATCGGCCGGAGAGAGTTTGCCTTCCCGCTCCAGACGCTCGTTCAACCCCTCTTTGGCGAACACCACATTCACCTTGATGCCAGATTCCTTCTCGAACTGCTGGATGATGGGCTTGATCAGCTCATCCTGCCGGTTGGAGTAGACATTCACTTCCCCGGCCGCCAATGCCGACTGAGCTGCCAACGCAGAGAAAGCCAGTGCCAACATCTTCATTTTCATCATCCATTCCTTGATTAGCTATACAGAGTGATAACGATTTCCGTTTGCATTCTGCATACATCTTATAAGCGGATCAAGAAAGCTCGCCGTCGCCACATCACATATTTAATCGCCCATAAATGAAAAGGGCCGGATGGAATCCCATTCGGCCTCTTCTGAGCAAAACGTTATGTTGATCAGGCTTCAATAAGCGCTCACGCCATCGGGATGCCCCGAGGTCGGGAGGTCAACAGATCTGTACGTCACGGATGCGGTTCATCACAGCGCCTCGTCGTCACTCTCGCCGGTGCGGATGCGCACCGCTTGCTGCAAGTCGTAGACAAAAATCTTGCCGTCGCCGATCTTGCCGGTATAGGCCGCCTTGCAGATCGCCTCGATCACCCCTTCCACGTTATCATCGGCGGTAGCAATCTCCAGCTTCACCTTGGGCAGGAAGTCGACCTGATACTCGGCTCCCCGGTATAATTCGGTGTGTCCCTTCTGGCGGCCAAATCCCTTGACCTCGGACACGGTCAGCCCTTCCACCCCCAGGTTGGCAATAGCCTCGCGGACATCGTCCAACTTGAACGGTTTGATAATCGCACTAATCAGCTTCATCTGGTTGCTCCCAATCCATGGTGTGTCATGAATCGGTCTTCAATTCTTATGCCAAGTATTTTTATTGTTTTATTTCATATAGATAGAGTTTAATGCCTGCGCCATTCGCCAGGCACATCCCCATAACCGGCCAGCACGCCCCATAATGAGGCACCATGCTGCAGCGGTCAGCGGGTATGCACCAAACAAGAGCAAAACAGCATGTTAGTTATCTCCAACAGCGTCACGATTCCATGGCATGAGCTGCAATTTCAGACCATGCGGGCACAGGGCAACGGTGGACAGCACGTCAACAAGACCGACTCCGCCGTCTGGTTACGCTTCGATTACCGCAACTCTCCCAGCCTGACGCCCCTCTACAAGGAGGGTCTCGACAAGCTGAGCGACAGCCGGGTACACGATGGCTTTATCCTGATCCGGGTCGAGAGCCATCGCAGCCAGGACATGAACCGCAAGGAGGCGATGAGCCGTCTGGTGGAGTTGCTGAAGAAAGCAGCCTGGCGCCCCAAGGCTCGTCATGCCACCAAGCCGACCCGCAGCTCCCAGCGCAAACGGGTCGATGCCAAAAAGCGCAAGGGGGATATCAAATCCGCCCGCGGCAAACCGGTTCTGGACTGAGCCAACCCCCAGCCCCCAAAGGATGTCAGCCGATGAGATACAGTTTTTGCGACAGCGCCCGCGGTCCCCTGCTCATTGCCATCGATCAGGATGGCCTGCGCTATGTGGAGTTCGTGCAGGGGGAGCAGCCGGTAACTCCGACCGATGAGTGGCTGCGTGATGACCTGGCTCTTGCTCCTTTCGTCGAGCAGTTCACCGCCTATTTCGCCGGAAAATTGCAGCAGTTCGATCTGCCCATGGCAACGAAGGGCACCCCGTTTCAACAATCGGTGTGGAACGCTTTGTGCGATATCCCCTATGGCGAGACCGTCAGCTATCTCGAGATTGCCCAGGCTATCGGCAATCCCAAGGCGGTGCGGGCGGTAGGCGCTGCCAATGGCCGCAATCCGCTGAGCATCATAGTACCCTGCCATCGGGTGATCGGACGCAGCGGCGATCTGACCGGCTATGCTGGCGGCATTCCCATCAAGCGCTGGTTGCTGGCTCTGGAACAGACAGGCACAACATTCGAGCTGGCCCCATGACACGATGACCGCCCCGGAGAGGAACGGGACAATATGGTGGCCAAAATGAAAAGGCTTTCAGCCAGTAGCCACGCTTTGCTGACAAGATGAACAGAAAATGAAGAATCGCCTCAGAACTACTTCAGATTGAGCTTGGCATGATGGCTCCATACTTGAATGGCACGGCTCATTCGCTGATTCAAGTAGCACCCATGTGACGCTTCCAATCTGTCTTTTTCCCCGCGCCTCCTCTGAGGCGCTTTTTTTTGTGCCAACACAACAGGCTGCCACCCGGGTTGAGTAGCCTGAGCGCCACAAAATCTGCGCCCGCCCAAAAACCAAGAGGCGAAGGATCATCCTTCGCCTCTGACGTAACAGCTGGCTACTCGCTCTGGGGCAGGAACTGCAGTTCCGGCGCCGAGGAGGTCAGCACATCGGCGCAATAATCCCAGGTCGAGATTCGATAGTGCTGCAGATCTTCATCCAGATGCAGGCCGTCCGACTCCTGATGGAACCAGCTGGCAAAACGGGATGGGGTGATGAGCTGGATCTGCTCTTCGATAGCGTGACTATCCTTCCCCTCGGCCAGATCGCAATCCTCGATGACCCGCAGGGCATAGATATGGCGAAAATAGACCCGGCAGAGGATTTGCGGGGGCAGATCGATGCTGCGTGCCCGCCCCAGCATGATGGTCAGGGAGTCGCTCCAGAGATCCTGATGCAGCTCGGCAACGACCAGCCCGGGTGGGAGCTGGCGGGACGGAGCCCAAGGTACGGCAACCTGCCGAATGGCATTTTTCTGTTCCATATTCACCTCACGACGACTCGCTCCCTGTCTTGAGTCTATCTGAACCACATAGTCCCGGCGAAGGCAATCGATGGACAATAAAAACGGCAATAAAAAAGCCGACGTATCAAACGTCGGCGAATAAAAAGTGCTTACAACAGAGGATTCACATATTCAGACCCGCGGGTCGAAAGATTGGTTCCTTCTTTTTGTAATTAATTTTCGGCGCGTTTAAACATCAGGGTATTGGCGTCCGACTCTTCCGGTACGAAGTAGTAGCCCTCGGCGTTGAAACCGGTCAGCTGCTCCACCTCGGTCAGACGGTGCTTGATGATGTGGCGAGCCATCATGCCGCGCGCCTTCTTGGCGTAGAAGCTGATGATCTTGAACTGGCCGTTCTTCTCATCCTTGAACACCGGTGTGACAATCCGCCCTTTCAGGCTCTTGGGGCGTACCGACTTGAAATACTCGTCGGAAGCCAGATTGATCAACACCTCATCCCCCTGCGCTGCCAGCGCGTCGTTGAGATGGTGAGTGATCACCTCGCCCCAGAACTGGTAGAGATCCTTGCCGCTATCGTTGTCGAGCTTGGTCCCCATCTCCAGCCGGTAGGGCATCATCAGATCGAGTGGGCGCAGCACGCCGTAGAGGCCGGAGAGCATCCGCAGGTGCGCCTGAGCGAAGTCAAAATCGGCCTCGCTGAAATCCTCCACCGCCAATCCGGTGTAGACATCCCCCTTGAAGGCCAGCAGCGCCTGACGGGCATTGGCGGGGGTGAAATCTGGCTGCCACTCGGCAAAACGGGCGGCATTGAGACCGGCCAGCTTGTCGCTGATCTTCATCAGAGTGGCGATCTGGTCCGGGCTCAGTTGGCGGGCCCGGCTAATCAGTTCGGCGGAGTGATCCAGCAGCTCGGGTTGGGTGAAACGGGGTGTCACCAGCGGTGACTCGTAATCCAGCGTCTTGGCCGGGGAAACCACAATCAGCATAACGTTCCTTTATGGCGAGGGGCCGAACGGCAGAGCGGCCCCATGATTCATTCATCCAGCGTCACATTGTCCAGCGTACCGGTGCCGAGCCGCTCGCGACCGGATAGCTTGATCAGCAATCGCAGGTCGTTGGCCGAGTCGGCGTGGGCGAGGGCCTCACTGTAGCCAATCTGGCCGGCGCAGAACAGGCTGAAGAGCGCCTGATCGAAGGTCTGCATACCCAGCTCGGTGGATTTGGTCATCACCTCCTTGAGGCGATGCATCTCTCCCTTGCGGATGATGTCGGTGATGAGCGGGGTATTGAGCAGGATCTCGAACGCGGCGCAGCGCCGCTTGCCATCCATACTCGGCACCAGCTGCTGGGCGACGATGGCCTTGAGGTTGAAAGAGAGATCGAACAGGAACTGGCGGTGTTTGTCTTGCGGTACCAGATGGAGGATGCGATCCAGCGCCTGATTGGCATTGTTGGCATGCAAAGTGGCGAGACAAAGGTGTCCCGTCTCGGCGAACTGCAGGGCAAACTCCATGGTCTCCTGACTTCGGATCTCGCCGATCAGGATCACGTCCGGCGCCTGACGCAGCGAACTTTTCAGCGCCACATCGAACGACTCGGTGTCGATCCCCACCTCTCGCTGGGTCACCAGACTGCGACCATGCTGATGGACGAACTCCACCGGATCTTCCACCGTCAGAATGTGACCATCGGCATGCTGGTTGCGATAGCCGATCATCGCCGCCTGGGTAGTCGATTTGCCCGCCCCGGTGGCGCCGACAAACAGCACCAGCCCCCGCTTGGCCATCGCCACCTCTTGCAGGATCTTGGGTAACTGCAGATCTTCAAAGGTAGGAATGCGGGTCTCGATACGCCGCACCACCATGCCGGGCAGCTCCTGCTGCCAGAAGGCGCTGACCCGAAAACGACCAAGCGCCTCGCGATAGATCGCGTAGTTGGCCTCCTTGGTGCGGATATAGCACTCGAAGTGATCGCTACTGAGGGTATCCCTGACCAGCGTCAGCGCCCCCTTCTTGTCGAGCGCCTCACCCCCCAGCGACACCAGATGGCCATTCACCTTGAGGGTGGGCGGCGAGCCCACCGTCACAAACAGATCCGATCCCTTTCGCTCGACCAGCTCGCTCAGCAGATCATCCAGATTCATCATCTATCCCTCCCTGGGTGCGAGTCGCTTAAATGCTGTTGGGATCAACGGCCTTGGCCTTGGCATCGAGGGATGCCACTACGCCGCGACTCACCAGCTGCTTGAGACTCTGATCCATGGTCTGCATGCCGTGGGTCATCCCGGTCTGGATCACCGAGTAGAGCTGGGCAATCTTGTCCTCCCGGATCAGGTTACGCACCGCCGGAATGCCCATCATGATCTCGTGGGCCGCCACCCGACCGCCACCGATACGTTTGAGCAGGGTCTGGGAGATGACCGCCCGCAGGGATTCGGAGAGCATGGAGCGCACCATGTCCTTCTCCGCACCGGGGAAGACGTCGATGATACGGTCGATGGTCTTGGCCGCTGACGAGGTGTGCAGGGTGCCAAACACCAGATGGCCGGTTTCAGCGGCCGTCATGGCCAAACGAATGGTCTCAAGGTCGCGCATCTCGCCCACCAGAATGATGTCCGGGTCTTCCCGCAGTGCCGAGCGCAGGGCGTTGCTGAAGCTCTTGGTATCGCGGTGCACTTCTCGCTGGTTCACCAGACAGCGCTTGTTCTCGTGGACGAATTCGATGGGGTCCTCGATGGTGAGGATGTGGTGATGGAAGTTCTCGTTGATGTAGTTGACCATGGCCGCCAGGGTGGTCGACTTACCGGAACCGGTCGGGCCGGTCACCAGTACCAGACCCCGCGGGAACTCGGCGATCTTGCGGAAGATCTCCGGCGCATCGAGATCCTCGAGGCTCAGCACAGTGCTGGGGATGGTACGAAATACCGCGCCCGAGCCGCGCGCCTGCTGGAAGGCGTTGACCCGGAAACGGGCCAGATTGGGCACCTCGAACGAGAAGTCGACCTCGAAGTTCTCTTCCAGCTCCTTGCGCTGATGGTCGTTCATGATGTCGTAAATGAGGGCATGCACTTCCCGGTGTTCCAGGGCGGGCAAATTGATCTTGCGAACCTCACCATCAACCCTGATCATCGGGGGAACCCCGGCCGAGAGGTGTAGATCCGAGGCTTTATGCTTTACACTGAAAGCCAATAACTCTGTGATATCCATAGACTTGTCATTCTCCCATCACAAGATCACTAACGAAATATGAACCAGATTGCCCAGCACCTGTTTCAGGTAAAGGAACGTATTGCCCAGGCCGCCGAACGGGCGAGCCGCAATCTGCAGCAGATCCGCCTGCTGGCCGTGAGCAAGACCAAGCCGGTCGAGGCCATCATGGCTGCCCATGCTGCAGGTCAGCGCTGCTTTGGCGAATCCTACGCCCAGGAAGCAGCGGCCAAGATCGATACCTTGCGCCAGCAGCCGGAATATAGCGACATAGAGTGGCACTTTATCGGCCCTTTGCAATCGAACAAATCCAAACTGATCGCCGAACGGTTTGACTGGGTGCAGAGCGTGGATCGGGACAAGCTGATCGACCGCCTCAACAACCAGCGCCCAACTACAATGGCACCGCTAAATGTTTGTCTGCAAATCAATATTAGCGGAGAGAGCAGCAAATCCGGAACGTCGGAACAAGAGATTTTCCGCCTTGCCGAGCTGGTCTCTCAAAGTGAGCGACTGGTGCTGCGGGGGCTGATGGCCATTCCCGAGCACACCAGTGACGAGCGCGTACTGGCCGCCCAAATGACCCGTATGCAGACTCTGTTCACCGAGCTTACGCGACAATACCCGAGCGTCGATACCCTCTCGATGGGGATGACCGAGGATCTTGAACTGGCGATAGCCCACGGCAGCACCATGGTGCGGGTCGGCACCGCCATCTTCGGCGCCCGTGACTACTCATAGGCAAGGCCAGCGGATAACCCATACGTCCGCCTCTTGCCGCGACTTCATCAACAGGAGCGTTTGATGGAACACCGAATTCTGGCGTCAGGTGGTGCAGGCAGCACCCACCCCGCCGCGACCCCATGTGCAACAGGAGCATCTGATGCAGCATAGAACGCTGGCCTTTATCGGCGCGGGCAACATGAGCCGCAGTATCATCGCCGGACTGGTCAAGGCAGGTTATCCCGCCGGGCAGATCACTGCTGCCAACCCCAGTCTGCCCAAGCTGGAGGCGCTGGCGAGCGAACATGGCATTCGCATCACCCAGAGTAATGCCGAGGCGGCCCGCGACGCCGAAGTGATCGTGCTGGCGGTCAAGCCGCAGTTGATGGCCGGCATGCTGGCAGCACTGGTTGAAGAGCTGGGCTCCCTTGAGGGCAAGCTGCTCATCTCCATCGCAGCTGGCATCAAGGTGGCGCGCCTTGGCGAGATGGCCGGTGGCCACAACCGCATCATCCGCACCATGCCCAATACACCTGCCCTGTTGGGTCTGGGCATGACCGGCCTCTATGCGCCCGAACATATTGCCGCCGCGGATCGCGCGTTTGCCGAGCAGATGATGCAGGCGGTCGGCAAGACCCTCTGGGTGGAGCAGGAGTCCGGCATCAACGGCGTCATCGCCGCGGCGGGCAGTGCCCCGGCCTACTTCTTCCTCTTTATGCAGGCCATTGCCGAAGAGGCGGAGGCAATGGGCTTCTCGCCCGATCAGGCACGCCTGCTGGTGCAGCAGACCGCGCTGGGCGCAGCCGCCATGGTGGAGCAAAACCCCGAGCTGTCGCTGCAAACCCTGCGTGAGCAGGTCACCAGCAAGGGCGGCACCACAGCCGAAGCCATCAAGACATTCCAGCAGCAGGGGCTGATGCCGCTGACTGCGCAAGCCATGCAGGCGGCCGTTGCTCGCGCCACCGAAATGGAAACCCTCTTCTAACAGGAGCCCAGATGAACACTGCTTACTTTCTGATTAACACCGTTTTCGATCTCTACCTGATGGTGATCCTGCTGCGCGTCTGGCTGCAGTGGGCCCGTGCCGACTTCTACAACCCGATGAGCCAGATGGTGGTCAAACTGACTAATCCGCTGGTGATCCCGCTGCGCCGCGTTATCCCGGGCTTTGGCGGCATCGATCTAGCTTCCGTGGTGCTAGCGCTGGCCATCGCCTTCGCCAAGCTGGCCCTGCTCAAGAGCATGAACGTGCTGCTGGCGGACTGGCTCAGCATCAGCCTGTTTGCCGCGCTGACCGTGCTGAAAAAAGCGGGCTCGATGATCTTCTGGGTACTGCTGATCCGCGCCATCCTGAGCTGGGTCAGCCAGGGCCGCAACCCCATCGAATACGTGATGCATCAGCTGACCGAGCCCTTCCTCGCCCCTATCCGCCGTGTACTGCCGGCACTGGGCGGGCTGGACCTCTCGGTGCTGGTCGCCTTTATCGGCCTGCAAGCCATCAACTACCTGCTGGGTGACCTGTTTGGCCAGCTATGGTGGATGATTTGATGCCAGCCGTCCTGCAACAAGGGGATGAACTGGTACTGCATCTGGTGATCCAGCCCAAGGCGAGTCGGGATCAGATCATCGGATTGCATGGCGAAGAGCTGAAAGTGGCCATCACGGCGCCGCCCGTCGATGGCCAAGCCAACAGCCATCTGATCAAGTTTCTGGCCAAGCAGTTCAAGGTGGCCAAGGGCCAGGTAACCATAGTGCGGGGCGAACTGGGGCGGCACAAAACCGTCGCCATCGACAGCCCCAAACAGTTGCCGCAAGAAGTGAGCGCGCTGCTGAATGACACGCAAGGCTGAATGAATCGGCCTGCGCCAACCGTAGATATGAGAGGGATGACAGATGAAAACAGCCTGGATGAGTGGCCTGCTGGCACTGCTGATGACCCTGCCGCTCAAGGCAGAACAGATGAAGGAGCTGGGGCCCTGGTTGGTGCACTACAACGCCTTCAACTCCAGCTTCCTTACACCAGAGGTCGCCAAAGCGTATGGACTGGAGCGCAGTCGCTACAACGCCATCATCAATATCGCGGTACAGGACAAGCAGAAAGTGGCGCAAGCCGTGGGGATCACCGGTGAGGCCAAGAACCTGACCGGCACCATCCGCACCCTGAACTTTCAGGAGGTAAAAGAGGGGGATGCCATCTACTATCTGGCGACCCTCCCCTACCGCAACGAAGATACCTATCAGTTCACCCTGAAGATCATGGGCGGTGGGCAGCAACAGAACCTCAGCTTCCAGCAAACCTTCTACGTCGACTGAGCAGCAACAAGAAGCCCCGACCAAGGCCGGGGCTTCATTTTATCCATATGACAAGGGCGCCATCAGGGCGCCCTTGTTGCATCTATCCCGTACCGCAGCGGTTACAGGGCGAGGAACAGACCGGCCAGACAGGCACTCATCAGGTTCGCCAGCACGCCGGAGAGAATGGCACGCATGCCGTAACGGGCGATGAAGGATTTGCGCTCCGGCACCATGGAGCCCAGACCGCCGATCAGGATCGCCATGGAGGAGATGTTGGCAAAGCCGCACAGGGCGAAGGTCACAATGGCCTTGCTCGACTCGCTCAGAGTCTGATCCTGCACCAGACCGATAAAGGCGACGAACTCGTTGACCACGATCTTGGTACCGATCAGGGCGCCAGCGGCTTGTGCCTGATCCCAGGGTACACCGATCAGCCAGGAGACGGGGGCAAACAGCCAGCCCAAAATGATCTGGAAGCTCAGATCCAGCCCCACCAGACCGCCAGCCCAGCCGAGTAGGCCATTGAGCATGGCGATCACGCCAACGAAAGCCAGCAGGGTGGCACCGACCGCCACCGCGATATTGAGGCCGGACATGGCGCCATCGGCAGCCGCTTCGATCACATTGGTGGCGCGGGGGATCTCAACATCCTGATGGTGATCGACCTCTTCAGCTCCCGGCGGCACCAGGATTTTGGCCATCGCCAGACCGGCAGGGGCCGACATGAAGGCGGCAGCGATCAGGTATTTCAGCTCAACCCCGAGGCTGGCATAGCCCACCAGGGTGCCACCGGCGACGGAAGCGAGACCACAGCTCATCACCGCGAAGAACTGGGAATCGGACATCTTGGAGAGGTAGGGTTTGACCACCAGCGGCGCTTCCACCATGCCAACGAAGATGTTGGCAGTCGCGGAGAGGCTCTCGGCACGGCCGGTACCCAGCAGCTTCTGCAAGCCACCACCCAGCAGGGCGATCACCCGCGGCATGATACCGATGTGATATAGAATGGCGATCACCGCAGAGAAGAAGATGATGACCGGCAACACGTTGAAGGCAAAGATGAAGCCCAGCTTGAACTTGGCCAGATCACCGAACAGGAAGGCGATCCCCTCCTGACCATAACCGATCACGCTGCTTACGCTCTCGCTGACCCCGTTCAGCACGTGCTGACCGGCAGGCAGCCAGAGCACCAGACCGGCAAACATGACTTGCAGGCAGAGGGCAAGACCAACTGTTCGCAACGGGATACGACGACGATTATCAGAGCAGATGACGGCAAGCGCCAGGATACTCAGGATGCCGAGCAGGGCAATCATAGGGACTCCATCAGGTGGGGCAAAAGATGGGCGCGGATTCTGCGCCTCTCCCCCCGTCACTGCAAGTCCGCTTGGTTACAAGTCTGTTAGAAAAAACGTTTGCACGATATCGGTTGCGCCAACTGGCTGATTTGGTTCGATTTTAGTATCAGGAGAAATCGAGAGTTCTTATATGGAAACAATCATTCCTCACTGCCGGACAATTTACCCCCGAGCCAGGGGGCCAGTCGCTGCTCCCAATAGGGTTCGGGGCCAAAGCGGGCCTTGAGGAAATCGATGAAGAGACGGATCTTGGGATCCAGATGTTCACGCCGGGCATAAACGGCGTGTACCGCCATCTGCTGGTTCGGTCGCCACCCAGGCAACACCGGGATCAGCTTGCCGCTCTGTAACTCCTTGTCCAGCAAGTAGTTGGCGATATAGGCGATGCCGAGCCCGGCCAGTGCCGCATCCCGCACCGCCTCCGCCATATCCACCCGATAGTTACCCGCGACCTGCACCGTCTGGCGCTCCTTGCCCTGGCGAAACGACCACTGGTGATAGCGCCGCTCCCGACTCTGGTAAGTGATGCAGTTGTGCTGGGCCAGATCCTTGGGATGAAGCGGCGTGCCGTGGCTCAGCAGGTAATCCGGCGACGCCGCCACCACGAAGCCGATGTCAGCAAGCCGCTGCCCGACCAGCCCTTCCGGCTTGTCCTCATAGGTGGTGAGCCAGAGATCCAGCCCCTCATCCACCAGATTGGTTCTGTGGTCGAACAGCGAGACTTCCAGCTCCAGCTCGGGATAGCGATCCTGAAACGCCTTGAGATGGGGAATGACGTGCAGACGGCCGAAGGATTGGCCCACCCCTAGATGGAGCACACCGCTCACCTTGCCGCGCCGCTCGGCGATCATGGAGTCAGCCTCCTGCGCCACCGCCACCAGCGCATGGCAGTGGCGGGCATACTCCTGACCCAGCTCGGTCAGGACAAAGCGGCGGGTGGTGCGCTGGACCAGCTGGGCGCCAAGGGTGGTCTCCAGCAGCGCCAGCTGCTTGCTGATATGGGATTTGGAGACCCCAAGACGACGGGCGGCGGCAGAGATCCCCTGCTCGCGCACCAGCGCATCGAAGATCACCATTTGAGGAAGACGTTGCAGCACAAGATAACCGGACTGAGTGGCGGGAGCCCATTATTCCAGAGCCGCCCGCCAAGGGGTAGGGTCAAAGCCCCAGCGCCCGGGTGATCTGCAGTTTGAGGGGATCATCAGACGGATTCTGGTTGGCGCCGTAGCTTGCAATCAGCTTGCCATCGCGCCCCACCAGATACTTGTGGAAGTTCCAGTTCGGCTCATCCCCGTCAGCGGCCGCCGCCAGCCCCTTGAACAGTGGCACAGCATCGGAGCCCCGCACCGCTACCCGATTGAACATGGGGAAAGTGACGCCATAGTCGCGGCGACACACCTCGGCGGTCTTGGTCTCGTTGCCCGCCTCCTGCCAGAAATCATTGGAGGGGAAACCCAGAATAATCAGCCCTTTATCCTTGTAGCTCTGGTAGAGCTTCTCCAGATCGCGAAACTGGCCGCTGTAGCCGCAGTAGGAGGCGGTATTGACCACCAGCACCACCTTGCCCTCGGTCAGCTGACAGAGGTTGTGGCGCTGGGCATTGTTGAGTTCCCGCATCTCCACATTGAAATAATCGGGGCACGCCGCAGAGGCCGCGCCGGCCCCCAATAACAGCAACAGAGTGAACCATTTCATCGCCAAGACTCCTTTTGTTTTGTCCATCATACACGGTTACCAGAGCCGCAGTTCACTCTCAATGCAATGGAATGCCGGTCAGCCAGCCGTGGCCCCAGAATACCAGCAGCGCAGTGGCAGCCAGGCCTGCCCCGACGCTGATGCCAGTGCCCGTCCAGTTAGCCGCCGGGCGGGGATATCGCTGCCAGTCCCGCACCGAAATCCAGATGATGCTCACCAGCGCCCACAGCCCGATGCCGCCAAACAGCACCAGAGAGCGCGCCTCGCTGTTGACCAGCAGATGAGCCACCGCCCAGAGCAGGGTACCGAGCAGTTGGGGATGCACCAGCCAGCGGCGCAGATGGTTGGGCCCCTGGCCGGAGAAAAAGAGGATCAGCGCAAAGGGCATCATCACCGTCATGGTCATCGGCCCCCACTCCGGCAGGAAGTAGAGCGGCAGCGAGCTGGCCGAGCGCCAACCGGCGATGATGCAGGCAATGGCGACAAACACCAGCAGGGAGAAGAGCCCCTTGTAGCGATTCTCACCCAGCCGTTCTCTCAGTCGCGCCCGATGGGCCACCGCAAAACAGGGGTAGAGATGGATCAGGGTAAACAGCGCAACCCCCAGGGTCAGCAGGAACATGAGTCTCTCCTTGTACTTGGTACGACCACTATGCCGTAAAGGGAGATTTGCGCCTATCAAAACCGCGCTTACCCATGGAGTCAAAAGTGTGGCAAGACAAAGGAACGGAAAGAAAAGAGCCGATCACGATGGATCGGCAAATAAGTGCCAGGGCAGTCAGACATCTCGCAGGATGGGAGATGTCCCATACGGGAATATTAGGTGGCCGATGGCGCCCATCGGCCGAACCGGATCAACCCTTGAGTTGATAGAGTGCCGCGACGTTGCGCGCAGTGAGTTGAATGTTGGTGCTGGCGCTCTCCAGCGCCTCCGGCAGAGACATGGCGCGGTTGACCACGGCGAATACCGCGTCCAGCCCGTGATCATGTACCACACCGCAATCGTCGGTCAGGCAACCGGAGATACCGATCACCGGCTTGCCGAACTGCTTGGCGCAACGTGCGACACCGATTGGCGTCTTGCCATGGATGGTCTGGCTGTCGATGCGCCCTTCACCGGTGATGACCAGATCCGCATCGGCCACTTCCTCGGCCAGTTTCAGGGCTTCGATGACGATCTGGATGCCGGGCTTGAGCTCGGCACCAAGCAGGCCGACCAGCGCGGCCCCCATGCCACCGGCAGCGCCCGCCCCCGGAATATCCTTCACCTGCTTGCCAAGGGCCTGCTCAATGCAGTCGGCATAACGGGAGAGGTTGACATCGAGTTGCGCCACCATCTCTGGGGTCGCCCCCTTTTGCGGGCCAAACACCGCAGAGGCGCCTTTCGGGCCGCAGAGCGGGTTGTTCACATCGCACGCTACCTCGATAACCAGATCGCTCAGACGCGGATCCAGACCGCTCAGATCGATGGTTGTGAGCTCACTGAGACCGGCGCCACCCAGCTCGATGGCAGAGCCATCCGCTTTGAGCAGCTTGCCGCCGAGCGCCTGGATCATGCCGGCACCGCCGTCATTGGTGGCGCTGCCACCGATACCGAGAATAAGGTGCTTCACCCCCATCTCCAGCGCGGCCAGGATCAGCTCGCCGGTGCCGAAGCTGGAGGTGAGCAGCGGATTGCGCTGCTCGGGCGCCACCAGATGGATACCGGAGGCGGCGGCCATCTCGATGACGGCGCGCTCGCCATCACCCAGCAGGCCGACGAAGCCCTGCACCTTGTTGCCAAGGGGCGCGGTCACTTCGACCGGAAGGATGCGGCCACCGGTGGCATCCACTAGCGATTGCACCGTGCCCTCGCCGCCATCGGCCATCGGCAATTTGACGTAGGTGGCGTTCGGCAGCACCTTCTTGAAACCGGCCTCGATGGCATCAGCCACCGCCATGGCGCTCAGACTCTCCTTGAATGAATCGGGGGCAATAACAATTTTCATATCAATTCCTTAGGCGAGGCCAAACACGCCAAACATCAGGGTGGAGACAGTGGCAATGGTCAGACCGACTGCTGTTTCGTAAGGGATAAGTTTCAGGCGCTCCCCCACCCCCATGTGGACGCTGCCACCGGTGGCATGGAAAAAAGAGCCGTGGGGCATGTGGTCAAACACGGTGGCACCGGCATGGATCATCGCCGCCCCGGCCAGACTGCTGATGCCAAGTTCAATCAGGGTGGAGCTGAATACGTTGGAGGCCACCACGGTACCGGCGGTAGTCGAGGCGGTTGCCAGCGACATCAGGGCACCGGAGATGGGCGCCAGCAGGTAAGAAGGCAGACCGGAGGCGGTCAGGCCGCTGATCAGCACATCTTTCAGGCCGGAGTTGGCGATGATGCCCGCCAGGGTACCGGTACCCAGCAGCATGATGGCGACCGGCGCCATGCGGGCGAGACCGGAGACCGCAAACTGGTTCACCTTGCTGAATTTACCCATCATCAGGGCACCGACCAGACCACCGAGGGGCAGTGCAATCAGCGGATCCACCACGATACCGGCGACCGGCCGCAGGGCCAGCAGCAGGATGGCGACCAGCGGCGCGCTGATGGCGGCGGCAAAGCCCGGCAACTTGGCACCGGCAAAGCTCACCACCTCGTCGGCAGCAACCTTGCTGCCCTTGTTGTTTAGCCACTTGGCCAGCCAGTAGGCCATCACCAGACCAAACAGGCCCGGAATGATGCCCGCCGCCATCACTGAGGTGAGGGGCAGATGGAAGGCATCAGCCGCGGCAATGGCGTTGGGGTTGGGGGACATGACGTTACCCGCCTTGCCGCCGCCGATCATTGCCAGCAGGATGGCCGCCTTGGAGAGATCGGCACGGCGGGCGATGGCCAGCGCGATGGGCGCCACCGTGATAACGGCCACATCCACGAATACGCCGACCGCAGTCAGGATCAGAGTCGCCAGCGCCAGTGCCAGCAGGGCGCGGGTTTCACCCAGCTTCTTGACGATAGTCTCGGCGATAGTGGTGGCAGCACCCGATTCGATCAGCACGCCCGCCAGTACACCGGCCGCCAGGATCCGCATCACAGCTGTGGTGATCCCCTGGGCGCCGCCGATCATCAGGGCTACGGTCTGGGTCAGATCGGCACCGCCAATCAGGCCACCGGCAAGGGCACCCACGATCATGCCGTAAGCGGGCGGCACCTTCTTCAAAATGAGGATGATGGCGATGGAGAGCGCCGCGATGGCGCCAAGGGCAGTAACCGGGATCATGACGGACACCTTCAATGGGAGTGAATGGCCGCCATTATGGAGATCTGCAATCAGAATGCTTTGGCTGAATAGCCAAAAATCACGTCATGTAAAAGTGGTTTTTTGTCTAAATCTACAATCACAAGTCGAGATTAAGGCCGAGATAGAGCAAAAATTTGTCGTCTAACTTGTTGAAATTCAATCCAGTTATCTGCTCTATCCGCCCCAGCCGATAGCGCAGGGTATTGGGGTGAATGAACAAGGCTTCGGCACAGCGATGCAGATCACAATCCTGCAAGAAATAGTGGCGCAGGGTCTTCTGCAGCGCCCCCTTGCCATCTTCCCGGGCCAGTTTCTGCAGCGGTGTGCGCAGCTGATCCGCCTGCCAGGAGTCCGCCAGACTGCCCAGCAGCACTGGCAAACGGTAGTCCTCAAAGAAGTAGACCTGTTTGCGCGGCGCCTGCCGCATGCCACGGCGCAGGGTATCTCGCGCCGTCTGGTAAGAGCGCGCCAGCCCGTCGATCCCGGCGAAGTAATCGCCCACCGCGATATGCACCTTGAAGTGGGGAATGCGCGCCAGCAACTGCTTGATCCGGCTGCGCTCCTGCGCCGATTGCCAGACCCCCTCACTCAATTGCGCCGGTTTGAGCACCACTATCTCGTCGAGCCCGTTGATGGCGACCAGATTGTCCCGCTCCGGATTTTCCAGCTGATGGACCAGCTCCCGCAGACGCGCCGGATCCGCCTCCTCCAGCGCCAGCACGGCCACCACCCGAGGCTGGGCCAACTCCAGTCCGAGAAAGCGGGCCGCCTGCTGCAATTGATCGACTCGCCCCTCACCACGTATAAGCTGCAACACCAGCTCCTCCTTGTGGCGCTTGTCCCACTGCAACTGCTCGGTGAGCGCCGCCTGCTCCAGGATCAGTTCTGCCGTCATTCGCACCAGCTCGGCGTAAGCACGAACGATGTCCGGATCGCCGGAAATGCCGATCACCCCGATCAGCTCCCCCTGATAGGAGATGGGCAAATTGATGCCGGGCCGCACTCCCTTGAGCTGCAAGGCTGTCGCTTCGCTGATCTCCACCACCCGGTTTTCGGTGAGCGCCAGCACAGCCCCTTCGTGGCGCTGATGGATCCGCTCCGGATTGCCGGACGCAATGATGAGGCCGTGTTCGTCCATCACGTTGACCGAGAACGACAGGATCTTCATCGCCCGTGCGACGATCTGGCGGGCAAGGTTATCGTTTAGCTGCATAACATCTCCGGACAAGGGGCTGATCTGGCTACGTCACCACGAGGCGATTCAGGGCACATGGGCGCAAAGATGCCACATCATCAAGACAAGCGAGAGGGGGATCGCTAGAATAGGCCACTTTACCCGATGTGTGCCCCGCCATGGAGCAGGAATTGCGTGCTTGCACCCGCCTGCCCGTGATGGCCCATCCCTCCGATCTGGACTGTGCTATGGATTATGAATTTCGCCGCGACCCGTTTGGTGGCTATCGCGCCCGGTTCTCCATGGGCCATGAAGCCATCGGTCAGTGGCTGATCGACGAGGTTGGCAAGGATGAGGAGAAGCTCGACGAGCTCTTCTCCATCATTGATCAGCTCTCCAACCGCACCCGAGTCGAATACCGGCTCAACGGCGGTGACTACTCCCTGCTGCTGACCCATGAAGAGGCGGAGGTGAAAGCCAACGCCCTCAATATCGAGCTGGGTGAGGATCTTGACGATCTCGCCTACTACGATGATGAACAGCTGGCCATGTGCGGGCTGGAAGATTTTGCCCAGGTGCTCGGCTCCTGGCGCGCCTTTATCCGTAACGAGGATATGGGCTGATTGACCCAATGTCGGGCAAATGTGCCCTTTTGCCTAACTCAACAGGATTGACTATGTCTATTTACGATTTTGATGACGAACTGCCGGAAGATGAAGAACAGGAATCCACCAAGAAAGCGGCTGCACCTGCCAAGAAGAAAGGCAAGCAGGTGATGAACACTCAGGTCAACCTGAGCCCGCGCGATGCCAGCCGTCTGAACGGCATGCACGTTGAAGCGATCGCCACGCTGGACGACGTCAGCCTGCCGAAGAACGTCATTTTCAAGGCTGGCCTGATCGCCCTGGGCGAACTGGAAGCCGGCAAGCGCGCCGATATCATCGCCCGCGTGATTGCCGAATCAGGCCGCTAATCACCCCTGAAGGCAGATAGAAAGCCGGAGCCACTGCTCCGGCTTTTTGTTTTCCGGCCGAGCACTCTCAACGGCAATCGATCCCCTTTCCGGCTCGGGAGATCAGTTGGTCATAGCGACCATCGGCACGGGCGGCAGCCAGGGCATGATTGAAGCGCTCAAGCAGGTTCGCGGCCTCCGGGTACTGCCGTGAAATGATCAGGTAAAAGGTGTCGCTCTGACGAAAGTGGGGCAATGCCTGCAGATGGCAGGGGTCGCCAAACAGCTGACGGCTGGCATCCCGGGTCACCGTCTCGTTCATCGGCAGCAGATCGATCCGTTTGCGATCCAGCAGTTGCAGACACTGTGCCAGGGTCTTGGGGCGCTGCAGATCCAGCCCGAAACGCTTGATCACCCCGTCGGCATGGCTGGTGCTCCACCCCAGCGGAATACAGACACGCAACCCTTGCCAACGGCCAGCCTGAATGGCCTCGCTCCCCCGATAGGTAAACCAGGAGAGGCGATCTATGTGAATGGGAGCGCTGTAGTGGAAGAGCTTGGCCCGCTCGGCAGTCCAGGCGTAGGGGAAGGTAGCCGCGACCAACCCATTGCGGGTCAACTGATAGCCGCGGGGCCAGGGCAGGTAGTCGACCTGGAGCTCTCGATACCCGGCCTCTTGCAGCAGGGTCGTCACCAGCCGGGTGCTCTCGCCGCCTTCAGGCAGGGCCTTGCCGGTATAGGGGGTGAACTCACCGGTCACCAGCAGCAAGGGTGCCGCCTGCAGCCAGACACACCAACAACACAACAACCACAGACAGTGCTTCATCAGCTGCTCTCCCTTTACCCTGTTGATGAGTATAGAGAAGGGATCCGACCACCTCCTGCGCGGTTGTCCTGCTGACGCCCACTTGTTAAGGTTGCCGCCTGCCTCGATCAAGGAGATCCAATGTTACCCCTTCCCGACTCATTTATCTGGGGCGCGCTGGCGCTGGCCGTGCTGCTTGCCCTCTTCCGCCAGCGTCTTCCCGCCTTGGCCCTGCTGGGACTCTCCCTGCTGCTGGCACTGTGGCTTGAGCGAATGACACTACCCGCCCTGCTGGTCTCGGTCGCAGGATTACTGCTGGCGTGGCGTACCCCAACCCTCCCCGCCCGCTGGGCGATGGCGGCCAGAGTGGTGCTGATCCTCTGGGCGATTGCGCTGACCCTGCACCTGATCCCCGGCTTCAACAATCTCAAGGTGCTGGAGCAGGCGCTGGCAGGCCCCGCCAGCGTGCCGTTCAACATGTATCTGAACCTCGACAAGCCGCTGCTGCTCTTTGGCTTGCTACTGGCCTGCCCGATGCTGCTGGGCAAGGGGGGCGCAATCCGCTGGCGCCCTTTGTCCCTGTTGCTGCCGCTGGGTGCCCTGCTGGTCATCGCCTGGCAGTTGGGGGCACTGAAACTGGAAGTGGGTCTGCCCCACTGGTGGTGGCTGTTTGCACTCAACAATCTGCTGTTCACCTGTGTGGCGGAAGAGGCGCTGTTTCGTGGCGCGATCCAGCAGGGGCTGACCGAGCGTTACCGCCCCTGGATTGGCATCGTCGTGGCCGCGCTACTGTTCGGAGCCATCCACCTGCCCGGTGGCCCACTGCTGGCGCTGTTTGCGACCCTGGCAGGCTGCTGCTACGGCTTGGCATTCCAGCTCAGCGGGCGACTCTCCGTGGCCATCCTGATCCACTTCGCCTTCAACTTCGCGCATCTGGCGCTCTTCACCTACCCGCTGGCCCACCGCTAACTCCTGAAGTGAAGGCGCCCGACACGGGCGCCTTCCCTCGCTCTTCCCTCTCTCTTTAAGCGTGCTGCCTCAATCGCTTTACACCTCCATAAAGCTCCAAACAAAACCAATTAATTTGCTTGTAACCAAAATGTAAACAAAATGACCTCTGCATTCGCCATAACAGTCACTTTCCATTGCACTGCAACCAAAAGGATCCTGTGATGCAGAAAACCCTCAGTTATGCCGCCCTGCTGCTGGTCAGCCAGTTCCCGCAACTGGCAATGGCCGATACCGATGTCTATCTCACCAACAACAGTCCTGAACCGCTTCAGATCGACATCCGCCAAAGCGGCAGCGGCCAGCTGCAACCCGGCAGTCAGTGGAGCCAGCACCGCACCGAGCTGGGCCCGTGGGAGAGCGCCATGGTACTCAGCTTCAATCGCTATGAGGGGGTAAAAGCGGGCAAGAGCTATCTGTTCGAAACCCGCGTGACCACAGCGGGTGGCGACGTCTATCGGCTCAATCAGCTGATGGAGGGAACCTGGTGGAACACCACCTTGCAGCACGGTGGCGAAACGCCAACCGGCACATCCGGCTGGCAAAACGATCGGGCGATCCACCGTGTTACGGGGCCACAAGAGCTGGCCTTTGCCGCCAAGTTCACCGGCCGTTACGACGATCTGCACTATATGATCACGCCTCCCCAAAAACGGGAGCAGCCGGAACCGGCAGAACACAGGCTCAAGGTGGCCAGCTACAACGTCTGGGCGCTGCCGGTGATCGCCTCCAGCATCGGTGAGCGGCTGGCTCTGCTGCCAGAGCATCTCAAGGGCTATGACGCCCTGCTGCTGCAAGAGGTATTCGATGGCCGCCGCGAGGGCTTTTTACAGGCGCTGGCGAAAGAGTACCCCTACCAGACCAAGGTACTCGACAAGCCCGGGGTCAACGTCCACGATGGCGGCGTGGTGATCGTCAGCCGCTATCCCATAGTGCGGGAGGCACAACTGGTCTATCCCCAATGCACCGGCACCGACTGCTTCGCCGACAAAGGGGTGATGTACGCCGAGGTGATCAAGGGGGGCAAGGCGTGGCACCTGTTCGCCACCCACACCGCCAGCTTCGACACCGACGAGGCCCGCAAGCTGCGCCAGATCCAGTTCGGTCAGATCCGCTCTCTGGCAGCCAGCCTCAAGATCCCGGCCACGGACACCGTCATCTATGGCGGCGACTTCAACGTCAACAAACGCAAGTTTGCCGATGACTACGCCAACATGCTGGCCAATCTGAACGCTCATGAACCTGCCTATGGCGGCTATACCGAAGCCACCTTCGATCCCAGGATCAACCCCTATGCCGGTGGCCCGCTCTCCGGTGGCGCCAACGTCGAGTATCTGGACTATCTGGTGGTGAGCCGGGAGTACGGCAGCGCCAGCCACAACCTCAACACGGTCTGGATCCCGCGCAGCAGCGATGGCAGCCTCTGGCCCGCCAGCAACCTCTCAGACCACTTCCCGGTCAAGGGAGAGATCAGCCGATGACTCGCCGTTACGGGATACTGGCGCTGGCGATCCTGACCCTTTTGCTGGTGAATCTGGGCTGGCAGGAAAAGCAGCCCCCGATATCGCCAGAACGGTCGACGACGCCCTCTCTGGCCAATATGCAGTTGCCAGCAGAACCGGGGAGCCCGCCTCCCCACATGCCAAACGCTGAGGGGATAGATGGCAAAAGCAAAGAAGTGCCCAGCAGCTGGCAGCAGATGCCGGATGAACTGATCAACCAGCTTGCCAGCGAGATCAGCGACAGCGAGTTGCCGCTGGCGCAGCGTGTGAGCAATCTGGAGGCAGCAGAGGCCGGGTGGCTGAGCGAGGGGGAGAGCCTGATCCGGCTACAGGGGCGCTATGCCCTGGCGCTGGATCAGTTGGCGCAAGAGAACGAGCAGTTGCCGCTGGCCGAGCGGCTGGACGCCCTCAGCCACTTGCAGGATCGGTGGGCGGCGGATCATCCGGATCTGGCGATGGATCTGTTCAACCCGGATGCCCGCCTGCAGCAAGCTCGTCAGCTTTGGGGAGATGAGGAGCTGGCCACACTGGCCCGCCACTTCCTGCCCGCAGAGCAGGCTGAAGCCACGCTGGCGTTTGCCGGGGCGCGCCAGCAGCAGCTGGATCAACGCAGCAGCTACCAACGAGAGCTGGCCGAGCTCGAGCAGCAACTGGCGGCCAGCCAACAACAGATGGATCCTGCGCTGTGGCAACAACACAAGGAGGAGGTGTTGAGCCAGTGGCGTCGTGACTTCTTCGCGCGGGAGCAAGGCACACCCTGAGGTCAGCGCTTGCCCTTGAACTGCTTGACGCTGCGCTTGGCCTGAGTGCGGCGATTGGCCTGCTTGTCACGCGGGGGGCGCTTGCCTTCCCCGCTGGCAGGCTGGTCGGTGACCGGGAATCCGGCCAGATCGCCCAACGGCAGCTCGCGGCCGGTCAGGGTGCGGATAGCTTGCAGCATGTCACTCTCGCCATGACAAACCAGCGAGATGGCCAACCCCTCGCGGCCAGCCCGGGCGGTACGACCGATGCGGTGTACATAGACGGAGGCGCTGGCGGGCAAGTCCAGATTGATCACCACCGGCAGCGCCTCCACATGGATGCCACGCGCCATCAGGTCGGTGGCCACCAGCACCCGAATTTTGCCCTCTTTGAAATCGCCGAGCGCCTGCTCGCGCACCGCCTGCTCCTTCTCGCCATGGAGGGCGGCCACCGCAATGCCCGCCTTGGCCAGCTTTCTGGCAACCCCGTCGGCATCATCCCGCGCACTGATAAAGACCAGCACCTGCGGCCACGCCTGCTCCTTGAGCAGGCTGATGAGCGCCGGGACCTTGCTGCTCTTGTTGACCAGATAGAGCCGCTCTTCGATCTCGTTCACCACGCTGTTGAGGGGGTTGGCCTCGATACGGGTAGGCTCGCGCAGCAGGCCGTTGGCCAGCGTCTCCAGCTCGGCAGGCAAGGTGGCGGAGAAGAGCAGGGTCTGGCGATCCGCAGGAATAAAGCCGAGCAGCGCCTTGATGTCGGGAGCAAAGCCCATCTCCAGCAGGCGATCCGCCTCATCCAGCACCAAGAGTTGCAAACCATCCAGCCCCAGCAACTGTTGGGTCAGCAGATCCCGCAACCGCCCCGGCGTGGCGACCAGCAGCTGTGGCCCCTGCGCCAGCTCGGCCTGTTGCCGCTCCTGCGCAACGCCCCCACACAACGTCACGATACGCAGCCCCAGCGCCTCGGCGCCCTCTTTAAGCGCAATAGTGACCTGAATCGCCAGCTCGCGGGTCGGCACAAGCACCAGACCCTGCACCTGGCTGGAGGCAGGATCCAGCCGTTGCAGCAGCGGCAAGCCAAACGCCAGGGTCTTGCCGCTGCCGGTCTGGGCCAGCGCCAGCAGATCCTGCCCCGCCAGCGCCGCCGGAATCGCCAGCTGCTGGATGCGGGTCGGCGTCTGCAAGGTGACGGGCAAAGAGGCCAGCAAGGTGGAATGAAGGGCAAGTTCGCTAAAGGTCATGGCGCTACGTCAACAAAGAAGTGGGAGGCGAAGTCTAGTGAGCGGGGGCCGAGAAGTAAAACCCTATCCATGATGGTTTGGCCAAGGGGCGCTGACGACGGGCTGACTACACTTTAGCTGACCCATCACCAAGAGAGACTCGCCATGACCAGACACATCCCCCTTCTGCTGCTCGTGGTCACCCTGCTCGGCAGCGCAACTCTCGGCCTGTCGCAGACTCCGGAAAACGACGCTGCCCCCGAGCCGTCTAAACCTGTGCGCATCCTCAATGCCCACCTTGGCGAGCTGCCGGGGCTGATCAATGCCGACAAGACTGGCCCCTTTGTCGATCTGGTACACGCCATCGATGACCTCTACCCCGATGTAACCATCAAGATCACCATCTACCCCATCGCCCGTGCCATGGCTGGGGTGATCTCCGGCAAGGCTGACCTGGGGCTGCCCGCCATCCGCAACCTCAAGGATATCGATATGCTGGCTTATCGCTTCAGCACCCGCAGTTTTGGCAAGGTTGCCCATGTGATTTACAGCAATACCGCCAATCCGGTCACCACGGATATGGCCTATGGCATAGTGCCCACCAAACGGGATCTGCTGATCGAGGCCGTTCCCGACTATATGCCCTTCCCGGTGCAGCGCTCGATGAGTATCGAGCAGTCACTGCGCAAGCTCTCACGCGGCCGTATCGACGCCTTTGTCTGGGCGCAAGAGGAGGCCGACCTGATGCTCAAGCAGCTGGGGCTGACCAATATCAGGCGAGAATTTTTCGGAGATTTCGAGGATGTCTTCATCATCCAGAAAGGGGCAGCTGGTGATGAGATGGACGAATTTCTCCGCCAAGCCATTGATCAGCTGGCTGCCACCGGCAAACTGGCCGAGATTTACGAGAAGATCCACCGCCCCTATGTGGAGTGGCAACCCTCCCCACCCGCCAAGGCTGAACCGGCGACCACCCCGCCCGCAACACCCTGAACAGACAATTCCCGCATAAAAAATCCCGCCGAAGCGGGATTTTTCATGGCTTGCAGCCTTACAGCACTGCCAGCGCCGCAGCGTAGTTCGGCTCGTCGGCCACTTCGGCGACCAGCTCGCTGTGCAGCACCTTGTTGTCACCATCCAGCACCACGATGGCGCGAGCGGTCAGACCGACCAGCGGACCGGAAGAGAAGGCAACGCCGTAATCTTCCATGAAGGCCGCACCGCGCAGGGTGGAGAGAGTCACTACCTTGTCCAGACCTTCGGCGCCGCAGAAGCGGGACTGGGCGAACGGCAGATCGGCGGAGATGCACAGCACGACAGTGTTCTCCAGCGCACTGGCCTGCTCGTTGAACTTGCGCACAGAGGTCGCGCAGGTCGGGGTATCGACGCTCGGGAAGATGTTCAGGATTTTGCGCTGACCGGCAAAGCTTGCCAGGGTCACGTCGGAGAGATCCTTGGCCACCAGGGAGAAGGGCTTGGCTTGCTCACCGGCGACCGGGAAGTGACCAGCGACGGAAACCGGGTTGCCTTGCAGAGTGACTGAGTTGCTCATGTGTTATGTCCTTTATTGGTGTAGTAAAAATCCGGGTGATCAGTATAGGGGCGGCAGGACCAGACAAACACCCGCGAAGACAAGGGATATAAAGGGGTTGACCTTGGACTTAACACCAAGGTTTAGACTCCTTCTCGGTAATCAGGGATCTCGCAGGGGCGGGATCCATCAAGAGGGACTCATCATGAGCAAATCCTGCTGCAATCATCAGCACGCCGCCCCCATCAAGGCCGTCAGCAAGGCGGCCTCCGGCCAGAGTGAGCATCACCACGATAGCCACTGCTGCGACAACACCACGCCCGTCAGTTGCTGTTCAACCCCGACGCCTCATGAGCACGCATCCCGTGACGGCAATGAATCCCCCGGGGATGAAGAGCCTCCCCGAGGAAGTTACCACGATAAAGCGTGCTGCAGTGCCCCCTTATCGCCGGCTCACGATCATAAGCATGAGCATGAGCATGAGCACGATATGCCCCCTGCCGACCCGCTGGTTGCGCCGGAGCAAGGCAACAGCCGCCATAGCTGGCAGGTGATGGGAATGGATTGCCCCAGCTGCGCCCGCAAGATCGAGACCGCCGTCAGCCGGGTGAGCGGCGTGCAACAGGCGCGCGTATTGTTTGCCACCGAGAAGCTGGTAGTGGATCTGGCCCCCGGCCTCTCCCCCGATCCCGTCACCGCCGCCGTGCTGGCCGCCGGTTTCCAGCTCAAGGGGGAAAGCGCTGACAAACAGGCAGCTGGCCGCAAGCAAGCTTCACAACAGCTCCTGCAGGGCAATCTATTCGGTAACTTTTTGGGCAAATATTGGCAGCCCCTGTCACTGGCCGGTCTGATGCTGGTTGCCGCCCTGCTGCCGAGCGAGTTCGGTCAGCCGCTCTTTACCCTGGCGACCCTCTGGGGGCTGTGGCCCATCTCTCGCAAGGCGTGGGCGCTGACCAAAAGCGGCTCCCCCTTCGCCATCGAGACCTTGATGACGGTGGCCGCCGTGGGCGCCCTGTTTCTCGGCGAGACCGCCGAAGCGGCCATGGTGCTGCTGCTCTTTATGCTGGGTGAGCATCTGGAGGCCTACGCCGCCGGACGTGCCCGGGCCGGAGTGACCGCCCTGATGGCGCTGGTGCCCGACAAGGCGCTGCGGATCCGTACCACTGCCGAGGGCGAGGTGCGCGAAGAGGTCGGCGCCGATGAGCTGCGTCCCGGCGACATCATCGAAATTGCCCCTGGCGCCCGTTTGCCGGCCGATGCCCGCCTGCTCGACGCCCTCGGCGCCTTTGACGAGAGCGCCCTGACCGGTGAATCCATTCCGGTGGAACGCCGCCAGGGTGACAAGGTGCCGGCCGGCAGTCTGGCTGCGGATCGGGTGCTGCGTCTTGAAGTCGTCTCCGAGCCCGGCAACAACGCCATCGACCGCATTCTACACCTCATCGAGGAGGCCGAAAGCCAGCGCGCCCCCATCGAGCGCTTTATCGACCGCTTCAGCCGCTGGTATACCCCGGCCATGATGCTGGTTGCCCTGCTGGTGGTGCTGGTACCGCCCCTTGCCTTCGGCCAGAGCTGGGACGAGTGGATCTATCGCGGGCTGGCGCTGCTGCTCATCGGCTGCCCCTGCGCGCTGGTCATCTCCACCCCGGCAGCGGTTACCTCGGCACTGGCCGCCGCCACCCGTCAGGGGGCGCTGATCAAAGGGGGGGCCGCTCTGGAGCGATTGGCCCATATCGATACCGTGGCGTTTGACAAGACCGGCACCCTGACCCTGGGCAAGCCGCAACTGACCGAGCTGGTGAGCCTCAATAGCCAACCGGAGACCGAGTTGCTGGCACTGGCGGCTGCCATCGAGCAGGGCTCCCACCACCCGCTGGCCCGCGCCGTGGTCGCCAACGCGACCGAACAGGGGCTGACGCTGGCGGAGGCCCGCGACCTGCGAGCCCTGCCGGGCATGGGGGTTGAGGGACGCATCAACGGTGAACTGTGGCAACTGCTGGCACCGAGCCGGGTGGCGGCCCTGAATATGGAACAGCAGACCCGGATTGCTTCGCTGGAGCGGCAGGGCAAGACTGTCGTGGTGCTCTGCCAAAGCAGCGGCGACCAGGCGCTGCCGGTCGCCCTGCTGGCGCTGCGGGATCAGATCCGACCGGAGGCGGCAGCCGCGCTGCAAGAGCTCAACCGACTCGGGCTCAACAGCATCATGTTAACCGGGGATAACCGCCGTGCCGCCGAGGCGATCGCCACCGAGCTGGGCATGGGCTGGCGTGCCGGCCTGCTGCCGGAGAACAAGGTAGAAGAGATCGCCAAGCTCGCCAGCTTGCAGAAAGTCGCGATGATCGGCGATGGCATCAACGATGCCCCCGCCATGAAGCGGGCCAGTATCGGCATCGCCATGGGGGGCGGCACCGATGTGGCGCTGGAGACCGCCGATGCGGCGCTGACCCACAACCAGCTCGGCGGTATTGCCGCGATGATCCGGCTGTCGCGGGCGGCACTGGCCAATATTCACCAGAATATTGCGCTGGCGCTGGGGCTTAAAGCCATCTTCCTGGTCACCAGCCTGCTCGGCATCACCGGCCTGTGGATTGCGGTGCTGGCCGATACCGGCGCCACCGCGCTGGTGACCGCCAACGCCTTGCGGCTGCTGCGCAAGCGTTAAGCCAGCCAATGGCATCCCAGCCAAAAGCCGTCCCCCAACCGGGACGGCTTTTCTTTTTCCTCTCATTTCTCTCACGGCACCCCGTAAAAGAAAAAGCGCGCCTGCCGGTCGGCAGTCGCGCTTTGCTTACTCTCTCGGAGTTATCCCACCCTTGGCAAGGTGGAATTCAACCCGGGGGCGCCGAGCCATCCCCCGGACTCAATGGCTTGCTTACTTGACGCTGCACTCCTGAATGACGGCTGTGCCCGCCTTGACGCCAGCCGGGTCAACCTTCACCAGCACACTCCACAGCCCCTGCGACAAGGTGATGCTGTTATTGGCACTGCCCCCCTTGGAGAAGGCGAACGAATAGCCGGTTTCAGCGTTCACCGCGCCGCCACCGTTGAGCAGGTACTCCTTGCTCCAGTCCTCGTTGGCCACCTTGAACTCGGTGCTGCCGGCGTAGTTGAACGCCGCCTGATAGATGGCGAGATCGCCGTCCATCCCCTTGTAGCTCAGCTGGTACTGAGGTTGGGCTCCCCAGCCGGAGAGCTCACCCTTGACGAACAGGTTGTAGCCGAGCGGATTGCCCGCCACCGTATCCAGCACCTTGCAGCTCTGCACCGGCTCGGTGAAGCTGACGCTCAGGGTCGGTTTGTCCTTGTTCATGGCGGTAAAGACAAACTTGTAGCTGCCTGCCTTGGCCAGATCGACACCGATATTGCCGGTTTCTCCCCCCTTGCAAAGGGTCAGAGGAGTGCCAACCACCAGCTTGTCACCGGCGTTGCAGCTGCCGTAGTTGACCGGCCCCCAGCTGGCGTCAGCGATCTTGACGTTGGTGGTACCCAGCTTGTCGGTGCTCACCTCGGTAGTGAACTCGTACATGAAGTTGCCGCTGAAGGTCATCTGGTTGGTGTTGCCCCACTCATTGAGGAACCCCTTCAGATAAACATCGGTGTTGCCAAACGGTGGCAGGGTGCTCAGGTCGGTCTTCTTGCTGACCGGCAGGCCCGTGCCCTGTGCACCAGACTGCGGCTTGACGAACACGGCGGCAGACCAGGCCCCCAGCGTCAACTGGCCGTTATCATAGGCGGCGCCGCTGGCGATGCTGTCGACAGCGCGATGCTTGCTGCCAAGCACCATACCGCTCAGATCGATGGGCTGATCGTTGCCGTCACGGAAGTCGCCGATGCTCTGGCTCTGGTTGCTGGCGTTGATCATCACCACCAGACCGTCGATTGCCGGATCCAGATCCGCCCCGGCACTGACGCCATCATCCACCGTCATGACGATAAGGCCGGGCACCTGATCCGGGCCGGTATTGCGGAAGTCGACCCGCTTGATCACCTCGGCGCCGCTGCCCAGACGCAGCAGGCGGGAGGAGTTGCGCAGTTCCGCCAGCTCCTGATAGAAGCTCACCATCTGTGCCATCTCGGCCGAGCCCGGCTTGACATGCTTGCCGAGCACCTGCTCGATCAGCGGATAGTTGTCGCCATCCTTGTCCTTGCGCGGCAACCCCTTGTCGAAGTTGTTGTCGCCCAGGGTGTAGTCGACCTTGTTGTACCAGTCGCCCGAGTCATAGCTGTCCCGCTCCATGGATTTGGAACGCAGCAGCTCGACACCGGCGTGGGTGAAGGGAATGCCCTGACCCAGCATGGCTGTCGCCAGCGATACCCCCTGCATCCGCACCAGCTCGGCTCCGGCAGGCGCCTTGTAGATCAGGTTGTCGAACAGAGTCTGGTTGTCGTGCTTGTCGACGTAGTTCTGCACTTCCACCGGATCCTGGGCATAACCGGCAGGCTGACCGTTGTAGTCGATCTCGGCCCCCTTCTTCGGCATGCCATCCTTGTCGGTCAGCACGAACTCCTTGAGGTTACCCGCCATGCCGAGCCGTACCAGATCGGACTGGTGCAAGGCCGTTGCCAGCTCCACCTTGCTCATTTCGTTAGGATCGACGAAGGCACCGTTGCCAAAGCCCTGGGTCTTGCGAATGGTATCGCCACCGTCGAACGGACTGCCGCCGCGCACCGCATCGCGCAAGCGGTCCGAGAAGGAGCCGATACCGGTACCGCCCAGATGCTTCTGGGTAGCCTGCACGAAGCGCTTGTCATCCTGCACTTCGCCGAAGTTCCACCCCTCGCCGTAGAAGTACATCTCGGGATTGACCTTCTTCACCGCGGCCAGCGCCTGCACCATCTGATCTTTCGGATGGTGGCCCATCAGGTCGAAGCGGAAGACGTCGATCTTGTAGTCGCGCGCCCAGGTGACCAGAGAGTCATCCATCAGCTTGGCGAACATGGCGTGTTCCGGCGCAGTGTTGGAGCAGCAGGTGGAGTTCTCCACCGAGCCGGTCTCCGGATTGAGGCGCTGATAGTACCAGGGCACTATCTTGTCGAGCACCGACTTGGGACCGAGCCCGGACTCGTTGGTGTGGTTGTAGACCACGTCCATCACCACGTTCATACCGATGTTCTGCTTGATGGCCTTGACCATCTCGCGGAACTCCAGAATACGTTTGGTGCCCTCGGCGTTGGTGGCGTAGGAGCCTTCCGGCGTGGTGTAGTGGTAGGGATCATAACCCCAGTTGAAGGAGTCGACGCCGCGCAGATAGCCGGAGAGCTCCTGCACCTGCGGATTATCCTTGCTGTCGCCCCCTTGCAGGTCGGCCAGCACATCTCCCACGGTCTGACCGCCACCGCAATAACCGCCAAATCTGGATGTTTTCACATCCGGATTGACCTGACAGAGCTTGCTGAAGTCATCGCCGAGATTGGCCACCTTGGCCGGATCCTCGTTGACGGTGGCGATATCGAACACCGGCAGCAGGTGCAGGTGGCTGACGCCGCTCTTTGCCAGCGCTTTCAGATGGTTGACCGGTACAGAGTCGGGCTGGGTCAGGCCGACAAACTTGCCGCGCTTCTCTTCATCGGTGGAGGCATCGTTCCCGGTCAGGTCGCGAACATGGGCCTCATAGATGGTGATGTCGGCGGGGTTCTGCTGGCTGTGGGGCGCCTTGAGGCTGTCCCATCCTTCCGGTTTCAGGGCCGGATCGTCGAGATCCACTACCTGACTGAACTCGGAGTTCATCGCGAGGCTGAGCGAATAGGGATCGGTCACCTCGTAGTGCTCAACCTTGCGGCTCAGCGGATGGTAAACCTCCATGTCGTAGCGGTAGAACTGGCCGATCAGCTCGCTGCCCCCCTCGTAGCTCCAGCTGCCGCTGGCGCTGTCGAAGGTCATCGCCACCTCGCCACTCTTCTGGTGGCTGGCGTTGTAGAGGGCCAGCTTGACCGACTTGGCGGTCGGCGCCCAGAGGCGGAAGGTCACCCGGTTGCCCTCCACCACGGCGCCATAACTCAGCTTGGTCGCCTCGGCGGCATAGAGCGCATCGAGGGCTCCGGCGCTCTGTACCAGGGTTGCCCCCTGCAGGATACCGTCAGCATCGGTGCCGATAGCCACCAGCTCACCCTTCAGCAGGGGCTTGAGATCTTTCCCGGCAGGCAGGGCAAAGGCGGCCGCATCCTTGAGGTGCGGATATTTGGCCTGCTGCTCGGCGGTCAGAGTGGTCGCTGTCAGGCTGATATAGGGGAAATCGAACACCCCATCGGCATTAGCCTTGATGGTGCCCGAGTCGGTGTAATAGAGGCGAACGTGGGGCTTGTCTTTGCCCCCTTGCCAAATCAGGGTATTGCCATCGATCAGATGAGCGCTGGCCCCCGCTACGCCAAAGGCGGCGGTAAAGGCTTCGGCACGGCTGCCAAACAGCTCTTTTTTGCCAGCCACGATAGCCACGGTGCGATCCGGGTGCTCACTGAAGCTCACCTTCATATCGCTGCCGGTCAGGTTGGCCAGATCGCCATTGCGAGCGATAAAGTTGATGCACCCTTCCACATTTTTGAGCGGAACGACCCAGGCCGGACCAAAGCTGTCGGCAGTGGCAGGTGTCTTGCTCTTGTCATCCCACCCGGTATTCAGGCCACTATCAGCGGTGGCGTTACAGGCATCGTTGTTCCACAGATGCAGGCTGTAGCTGTCAAACGGTGCCTTGGCGCCTTTGGCTGCCGACTGGGTATCCACCAGCGCAATGACCACCTGATTTTCGCCGGCAACCAGCAACTCTTTCGGGGGATCCATCTTGGGCAGACGAGCGACAGGCCCATCGGTGACTTCAGGTGTAGGCGGTGTAGGGGGGACGGGGTTCACACCGGAGGCATCAGAGCTGTTGTCATTACAGCCAGACAAAAGCGCGAGCAGTGAGGCTGTTACCAGCGCCACTTTGGTCTTTTTCATATCCATATTTTTATAATTCCCGCTGTAGTTAGTCTCGATAGTCGAGCACCCGGTCATTGCCAGGCGGTGCCATATTAATCAGCGGCAATCGATTCAAATGTGAGCGGAAAAGCAAAAAAACCATCCAGTTTCAACAAGATAACGTTTTCAGACTGAAACTTCGATCCGGCTCACAGACCTCGCGGCCATTTGGCCTCATATCTGGAAAACGGCAGTCACGGGGTCAGAAAAGCAATGTCTGATCAAGTGGATAGACAAGGAGTAAACAATGAAACGGATTGAAGAACAGGCAAGACGACTCGATCATGAGTATCAGGCGATCGGGCAGCTGTTCGACCAGTTTTGCCAGCAGGCGGGCGCCCTGGCCGAGCAGTATCACTTCTTCAACTGGCCCGATTATGAAGACTCGCCCCCGCTGAGCCGCGCCTTCACCCTGTTGGGGGAACCCCGCGAGCTGCGGCTGCGCTGTCAGCCCGGTGAGCGCTCCGCCCTCAATGGCCTGATCCAGGTAGTCTCGGAGGATGGCACCATAGATGCCAGCCTCGGATTTCGCGCCGATGGCCAGCTGCTGCTGGAGTCCGGCAATCTGCTGGACAACCCGCCCGGACTGCTGCTCAAGCTGCTGCTCGGCGCTGTGTGGCAACACAAGCCCCAGGATGAAATCACCGGGCAGCCGCACTGACATCAGAGTGCCAACGGCACTGAAACCAAGGGGGCCAACGGCCCCCGTTATTTATCCTGTTCGCTGGCGATCTCGATGGTCACATGCACCAGCTCTTCATGGATCGCCAACCGTTCGCGGATCTGCTGCGCTGGTAGCGGATTGACCATCAGCAAAGAGAGCACGCAGGCATACTGCTGCTGCCCTACCCGCCAGACGTGCAGATCGCGGATATCAGTGCCCGGCAGTTCGGCGATGACCTCGCGGATCTCCGCCACCAGCGGGGTATCCATCTCGGCATCCAGCAGCACCCGACCGGAGTCGCGCAACAGCCCCCAGGCCCATACCGCCACCAGCACGGCCCCCACTATGCCCATCAGCGGATCCAGCCAGTCGGCCCCCCACAACATGCCCCCCACCAGCGCCAGGATCGCCAGCACGGAAGTGGCCGCATCCGCCAGCACGTGGATATAGGCGGCGCGCAGGTTGAGATCCTGATGGCCGTGGTGATCGTCATGGTCATGATGGTGGTCATGCCCATGGTGATGGTGGCCGTGATCATCCTTGAGCAGCCAGGCACAGGCGAGGTTTACCAGCAGCCCCACCAGCGCGATAGCGATCGCCTGTTGATAGTGGATCGGGCTGGGATCGAGCAGCCGGAACACAGACTCGAACAGCATCAACCCGGCAACTCCCACCAGCAACAGGGCGCTGGTGAAGCCACCCAGCACCTCGATCTTCCAGGTGCCGAAGCTGAATCTGTGGTCGCGGGCAAAATGGCGGGCGGCGCGATAGGCCAGCACCGAGAGACCGAGCGCCAGGGCGTGGGAGCTCATGTGCCAGCCATCGGCCAACAGCGCCATGGAGTTGTAGAACCAGCCGCCGCCAATCTCCACCACCATCATGATGACAGTCAACAATACGGCCCAGCGGGTCTTCTGTTCGGCCAGCGGATTGCCCTCGTGGATGACGGGTTGATGGCAGTGGGATTGAGCGAGGGATGACATGGATTTCTCCTGAGAGCGATGATGCAATATACTATACCCCAGTATAGTTTTATTGATCGAGAGGATCCGTCATGTCCCACACCATTCACGACAAAAAGAAGTTGCTGGCACGGGTGCGCCGCATCAAGGGACAGGCCGGTGCGCTGGAGAGCGCGCTGGAGCAGGAGAGCGACTGCACCGCCATTTTGCAGCAGATCGCCGCCATCCGCGGCGCCGTCAACGGCCTGATGCTGGAGGTGCTGGAAGGACACATGCGCGAGCATCTCGGCGCCGCCGATGCCACCCCGGCAGAGCGGCTGGAGGATCTGGATCAGGTAGTCAGCGTCCTGCGATCCTATTTGAAGTAAGCAGGATCGCGGCACCATCCCTTCAGGCTCGACCAGCGTCGGGCTTGAGCCACCGCCAGCTTTGCGCCATGATGTCCAGCCCGGCTGACCGCCGGTTTTACTGGACAGTCAATTTCAAGGATCCCCCATGTTTGAACACGTCGATGCCTATGCTGGCGACCCCATCCTGACGCTAGTCGAGACCTTCCACAAAGACACCCGCGAGCAGAAGGTGAACCTGGGGATCGGCCTCTACTACGACGAGCAGGGGCGTATTCCGCTGCTGCCGTCGGTGCAGCAGGCCGAAGCCCAGCGCGCCGCCGCCCCGGCCCCGCGCCCCTACCAGCCGATGGAAGGCGCCGCCAACTACCGCACTGCGGTGCAGCACCTGCTGTTTGGTGCCGACCATGAAGCTGTCAAGGCGGGACGTATCGCCACCATCCAGACCATCGGCGGCTCAGGCGCGCTGAAGATCGGGGCAGATCTGCTCAAGCGCTACTTCCCGACCTCCGAGGTGTGGGTCAGCAACCCGACCTGGGACAACCACAAGGCGATGTTCGAGGGAGCCGGCATCAAGGTGCACGACTACCCCTACTACGATGCGGCCACTGGCGGCGTGCAGTTCGATGCGATGATCGACTGCCTGAGCAGCCTGCCGGCCAAGAGCATCGTGCTGCTGCACCCCTGCTGCCACAACCCGACCGGGGTGGATCTCTCCCGCGCCCAGTGGGATCGGGTGATCGCGCTGGTGGTCGATAAGAACCTGATCCCTTTTATGGATATCGCCTATCAGGGCTTCGGTGACGGACTGGAAGAGGATGCCTACGCCATCCGCGCCATGGTGGCCGCCGGTGTCAGCTTCTTCGTCAGCAACTCGTTTTCCAAGAACCTCTCCTTCTACGGCGAGCGCTGTGGTGGCCTGTCGGTCATCTGTCAGGATGCCGAAGAGGCGAGCCGGGTGCTGGGCCAGATGAAGGCCACCGTGCGTCGCAACTACTCAAGCCCGCCGACCCACGGTGGCCAGATCACCGCGGCTGTGATGAGCCAGCCCGAACTGCATGCCCTGTGGGTCGGCGAGGTGACCGAGATGCGCACCCGCATCAAGGCGATGCGCCAGAAGCTGTTCGAGGTGTTGAGCGCCAAGTTGCCGGGCCGCGATTTCAGCTACTTCATCAACCAGCGCGGCATGTTCAGCTACACCGGCTTCACCCCGGAGCAGGTTGACAGACTGCGCGAAGAGTTTGCCGTCTATCTGGTGCGCTCCGGTCGCATGTGCGTGGCGGGCCTCAACAGCCGCAACGTCGACTATGTGGCTGACGCCATGGCCGCGGTGCTCAAGGGCTAATCTGCATCAGCCCCGCTTTGGCGGGGCTTTTTGTCTGTTGCGTTCGCAGTCACCTCTTGAGGAGTCTGCTCACCCTCCCCCCTGCTGTGAGAGAATGCCAGCAGGTCACGCTGTATCGTACTGATTCAGAGCCTGTCTTTTCATCCGCTTATCTTTATCCACTTCAGGAGCCACTATGGATCTGATCGCTCTCTCTCGGCTGGGAGGTCGCCATCTGGTCACCCTGCATCTGCTGCTCGACAACCAGAGCGTCACCCGCACCGCCGAGCGGCTCTGCACCACCCCTTCCACCGTCAGCAAAACCCTCAACCAACTGCGGGATATGCTGGGGGATCAACTGCTCTACCGTCAGGGAAACCAGCTGTTGCTCACCCCCATGGCCGAGCGACTGGCTCCCACCCTGCATCGACTACTGGGGGAGCTGAACGGCCTCACTCGCCAGAATGCCTTCAACCCCCAACAGTGGCAGGGCAGCTTGCGGCTGGGATTGCGCGAGAGCGTGATGACCTGGCCGGTGGGCCCCATTCTGGGTCAGCTGATAAAAGAGGTGCCGGGCATGGTGCCGGAGATCTGGAACAAAGATGAGCAGGGGCTGGAGGCGCTGGCAGCGGGCAAACTCGACTTCGTGATCCTGCCCCATGACCAGAGCCAGCCGTTGCCGCGCCAGCCCGGGCTGGTGTGGGAGACCCTGCGGGAAGAAAAACTGGTCTGCCTGCTGCGCAAAGACCACCCCGCGCTGGCCAAGCCCTGGGATCTCGATGCCTACCTGAGCTGGCGCCATATCGCCATCCGGGATCAGGAGCTGGCCAACCCCTTCTTCGAGCAGAGCCTGGCCCAGCAGCAGGTGCGTCGCCAGATTGGCGCCACCCTGCCCGATTTTGCCAGCGCGGCGGCCCTGCTGCCCCAGACTGATCTGATCCTCACCGCCATCGGTGGCTGGGCGGCCTGCATGGCCAGTCAGCCGGATCTGGTGATGCGTCCGGCACCGTTCGATTACGGCAAGGTGAGTCACAGTCTGGTCTGGTATGGCCCGGCCGGTGATGGCTCGGCCCGCCACTGGTTCCGCCAGCGGATCCTGCAACTGGGTCGCGAATTGATTGAGCCCTGAGCCGGATGACAGCGAGCAGAGATTGATGTTTCACCGCGGCGAAACATCAACGGCAAGTAGGGACTAGGGACGTTTGGTATAGATGGGGCTGGGGAAGGAGGCGACGTTGCTGCCCAGATCCGTGATGCGGGCAGCCCCCTGCTTTTTCACCTGATCGATGCGCAGCACCTGATGCATGGGAATAAGGGTCTGGCGCACATCGGCAAATTCGCTCTTGAGCTTCTCGTGACTGGGATCGACGATAAGCGCCGTATGGTTATCCCAGACAAAATCGGCAATCTCGATAAAACCGAACAGCTGGCCCTGATTGACTTCGCGCACATACACTTCGTAGCGCTCGCTGTGGCAAATAAACTGAACCCGATATAACGCCTTGCTTTCACTCATGATTATCTGTCATTGAGGGGTAAGAAGATGGCCATTATTCTAGCCGCCGTTCTCGCCCCCTCCAATAGACAGAAATCACAGTTGCGGCCTTTCCATGCCGCACCTCACGCCATGACGATCACCGGATGACGCAGCCACTCAGCCCATCAAGGCAGGCAGTGAGACCGGCCCCAATCCCGCTGCACGCAAACGGCTGGCCAGCTGTTCCAGCTCGGTTTGGTGAGCCTCTTGCCATTGTGCCGCCTCACCCCGCACCCCGTGATGGCGAAAGCCGTTGAGGCGAATGGGCACAGGCCCAAGCTGCTGCAAGAAGGCGGCAAGATCCGCGTCCAGCTCACCACTCGCATCCAGAAAATCGCTCTTGCCCGGCACATGGAGCAGCCGCAGTTCGGCCAGCTTGCCGTGGCGTGCCAGCAGTTGCAGCGATGCCAGCACCCGCTCGCGACCATAGCCGGTCAGGGTGTGATGCACCGAGTCACGCCACCCCTTGAGATCGAGCATGGCGCCGTCGAGCACCGGCAGCAGCCGCTGCCAGCCGGTTTCGGCCAGTGAGCCGTTGCTGTCGAGCAGGCAAGTGAGATGGGCCAGATCCGGCTCGCCCTTGATGGCGGCAAACAGCGCAACCACGAAGGGGAGCTGGGTGGTCGCCTCACCACCGGAGACGGTAATTCCGCTCAGCAGTGGGCCGTAGCGGCGCAACAGGGCCAGCACGTCGTCCACCGTCATGGTTGTGGTCTTGGGATTGGCGCTGCGCGGGCAGACATCCAGACAGGCATCGCAATCGGTACAGAGCGCCTCCTGCCAATGAACCTTGCCCTCGCTCATGGTGAGGGCGCCGCTCGGGCAGACCCCAAGGCAGTCACCGCAATCGTCGCACAGCCCTATGGTGTGAGGGTTGTGGCAGCCGGGGCAGCGAAAGTTGCACCCTTGCAGAAACAGCACCAGCCGGTTGCCCGGCCCGTCGACACAGGAGAACGGCAGCACCCTGCTTATCAGGGCGCTGCGTGTTGGCAAGACATCAGCCATCGGTGCGAACTCAATACTCGCCGATGGTCGATTCGTGGGCGACCACTCGCGGTGCCCGCTGACGAATGGCGGTCACTTCACTCGCCTCGGCACCGAGACAGGTGGTCTGCAAGCGTGACCCCTCCTCTGCGAAGCGGGCCACGTCGCTCTTGCGAATCATGTAGCCGGTCACCCGCACCAGATCGCTGTCGGCCACGTTGGCGGTGAACTCGCGCATACCGATAGCGAGCGCCCCTTTGCAGAGCTGCAACAGCGCCTGCGGGTTCTGGCGGATGGTGGGATCAAGCGTCAGGATCTCGCTGATCCCCGAATGGTAATAAGTGTGGTGCGGCGCCAGCGCCAGCACATGGCTGGCCGGATCCGGCTCCTGCCCGTAGGGAATGCGTACCCCGGGGGTGACTGCCACATCGATGCTGAGGCCACCTTGCGAGTGCAGCAGGGCGCGCCCCCCCCAGGCATGGGTCTGCGGGGTCGTGGTCACATAGGCGGAGAGCTGGGCCGAGATGCGATAGCCAAGCTGGTTCGCCTCCTCGCCGTGGCCGTAGCGATCCGGCAGATTCTCTTTATCCATCAAGATATTGACCGCTTCCGCCATGCCGTAGATGCCAAACATGGGGACAAAGCGATCCTCATCCAGCAGCCCCTCTTTCACCAGGAAGCTGTCGAAGAAACCGGACTCATCATGGAGGAAAGCGGCCCGCGCTTCGATCAGCTGAGAAGCCAAACGGCAGTAGTGGGGCAGCAGGCAGCCGAGGAAGTCATCGATCCCCTGACACTGCTCGGCGACCCGCTTGAGGGAGATGCGCACCAGGGTATTGGCGCCACCGGCCTGCGGCAGGGCGTTGTAGCAGCTGACGATACCAAAACCACGATCGTCGAAGGTATCGCGGTGGATCGGGTAGTTGGCAATGTGCGGCTTGCTGCACTCGGCGATATTCTTCACCGCCTGCAGCAGCAGGCTGTCCGGGGTCTGCTCCGGATCGTGGAAGAAGGTGAGGTTCGGCGCCACCTGCTTGAGCTCGTTGTCGATGCGCAGGATCAGGCGGCAGATGCGGTTGTCATCCGGCCCGATGTTGACGTGCATGAAGGCGTCCGGCAGCACCCGATCCAGATAGACCCAGAACCCCTTCAGCTTGCGATAGAGGGTCTCGTCATCCAGTTCGCCGACAAACGGCAGCAGCAGATGGTCGAGCCGACCCAGCCAGACCGGCATGCCGGTGACGGAGGGGACATGGTGATAGAGGATGCGCAGGGCGTTGAGCGCCTCGTCGAAATCCTGCGGCGCCGCCAGCTCCAGCCAGGCAGAGCCCTGAGTCAGAAATTTTTCATAGTCCGGCAGCACATAACGCGGCTTGTAGGGGGCGTGCCCTTCGAACATGTCGCAGATAAATCCCTGCTCCATCGCCTCGGCGACTGCGGCAGGCAGGTCGGGGTAGGGCAACGCATTCTCGGCGGCCAGCGCCAGTGCGTGGCTCTTCTGGGCGGCGGAGAGATGGGGATCGCGCACGATGCGCTGACAGGTTTCGATCAAAGACATGGGACACTCCTTCACGGATAGAGCCCATATCCTCACCATTTGCAGGCTTTTTTTGAAGTGACATTCATGACATGACGGATGTCGAATAATGACATCCATTACACAAGATCACGGCTCGCGCTTCACCAAGGCAAGAGCTCGGCGATGCCTCCCAGCCAGCGCAGCAGGAAGAAGCCCCCCATTCCACCCACCACCACAACCAGAGTCGGCAGCCGCAACAGGGTCAAGAGCATCACCCACAGGGTGGCGGTCAGGTAGTCAGGATCCCAGTCAAGACCTATCCCCGGCTCGTAGCTAAAGACGATGGGCAACCAGATGGCAGTCAGCACCGACTGGGCCGAGAAGCCGAGAAACGCCCCCATCTCGGCACCCGGCTGATATCGGGTCAACCGAGAAAAGAAGGCGAAGCGGTTGAAAAAGGTGATCAGGGCCAGCAGGCCAATCATCAGCCAGCTCACGCTACCTCCTCATCCGGTGCAACACATAGCCCACCACCATGCCAGCCAGAGCCGAGACGATGATGTGGATCTCCGCCAGCAGCGGCTTGGTAAGCAACGCTGTGCCGCCGCTCACCAGAGTGGCCGCCACCATGGGCAAGTTTTTCATGGCGGGTATGGTCATGGCGATGAAGGTGGCCGCGATGGCAAAATCCAGCCCCATGCTGTCCAGTCCATCGATGTACTGACCGGCCGCGATGCCGAGCAGGGTCGCCAGATTCCAGAACAGATAGAAGACGAATCCCGCGATGAGCGCGTAGGCCGGATCAAAGTGACCGCTGCGCTCCCGGTCTTTCAGCGCCACAGCGAACATCTCATCAGTCAGGAAAAAAGCAAGGCTGGCCCGCCAGCGCAGGGAGAGCGGCAATACGTCACGGCGGAAGGTGAAGCCGTATAGCAGATGCTGGGAAGTGATCACCATGGTGGAGCTCATGATGGGCAGCAGGGGCGTGCCCGCCCCGAACAGGGTCGTGGCCGAGAGCTGGGCGGCTCCGGCGTAGACCAGCAACGACATCAGCTGAGCCTGAAGCGGACTCAGCCCTGCCTGCAACGCCAAAGCGCCACACAGGATCCCCCAGGGGATCACCGAAATGGAGAGCGGGAGCATATCCAGTGTGGCACGCCACCAGAGCATCCCCGTTCGCTCGGGCACGCTCGTTACTGACATCATGTGATCTTCCTTGTCACAGCCAAAGCGAGCCGAAAAAACTAGCACGGGACGGCAAGCGCCGTCACGTCATCACTGGCGGGAAATAAAACGCCCGCGGAGTCGCGGGCGTGCACAAGGGGATCAGGGCTCGATGACGATGGGCGTACCCGGGTCAACGGCGTCCCACACCTCATCCAGCTCGTGATTGAGCATGGCGATGCAGCCATTGGTCCAGTTGGAAGGCTGAACCCTGCGGTTGCCAATGCTGTTGCGCTGGCCGTGGATCATGATCATGCCACCCGGACGAACACCCAGCTCATTGGCGCGCTTGATGTCATCCAGGTTCGGATAGTTGATATGGATGGCTTTGTAGTAGCCGGAATTGGTCTTCTTGTAGTCGAGGGTGTAGCGCCCTTCCGGCGTACGCTGATCCCCTTCCTGCTGCTTGTGCCCCTTGGGCGCCGGGCCCAGAGCAATCCAGTAGCGCTTCAGTTCTTTGCCATCCTTCATCAGGGTCAGGCTATAGGTCGACTTCTTGACCACCACCAAATCGGCTTTTTCGGTCAAGGCAAAACTCAATGCGGGCCAAAGCCCCAACAAACACAGTAATACGGCTCTCATTCCATCCCTCGACAAGCCTCTGGTGCGGGCTTTTCTTGTTACCAGATCATCTGAACGATGCCCGCCGAGCGGCGAGCGAGCGCCATGATATTGGATCGCCATCAATACTCAATATGCTCGGCAAAACATATCTTGCCGCAGCCAGGCCATCTTCCTTGAACGCCGTCATTTGGTATTGGTAATTAACAGTTAAAACAACAAGATACCAAAAATTATCGCGCTGGCACCCGGGGCAATGATCGGCGAAGATAACACTCCACTCCCCGACAGGATCATGCCATGCGCTCTTCGTGCCGCCTCGCCACCCTGCTGTTCTCGCCACTTCTGCTCTGGCTGCCCGCCAGTGTCGCCGCCGATGCACTCTGGCTGCGCGAGCCCGCCCTCTCCCCCGATGGCAAGCAGCTTGCCTTCACCTGGCAGGGGCGCATTTTTGTCGCCAGTGCCGAGGGTGGCCCCGCTACAGCGCTCACCGGCAGCGACTACCTGAGCCAGCGGCCAATCTGGTCGCCGGATGGCAAACAGCTCGCCTTTGCCGCCAATCTCTACGGCAACGAAGATGTGTTCGTGGTACCCGCCAACGGCGGCGAGATGGTGCGCCTCACTCGTGATTCACGCACCGACCTGCCACAAGCCTTCAGCGCCGATGGCAAACGACTGCTGCTGAGCAGCCAGCGCCTGGGGGCACCCGATGCCGACCATTTTGTCGCGGAAGGCTACCAATGGGGCGAGCTCTACTGGACCCCGATCACCGGCGGCACCTTGCAGGCCGATCTGCCGCTGCCAGCGACCCTGGCCCGCCCCCACGGGGAGCGGCTCGTCTACCAGATGCCCGCGGCGGATCAACCCTTTCGCAAGCATCAGCACTCGTTCGCGGTCCCCCGTCTCTGGCTGTTTGATGGCAAGCAGCACAAGCAGCTGACCGAAGATCGGGTGGCGGCCACCGATCCGGTCTGGAGCGACAAGGGAGATACCCTCTTTTACCTGAGCGAGCGCAGCGGCGATTTCAACGTCTGGCGCCGGGATCTTGCCAGCGGCAAGGAGCAACAGCTGACCCACTATCAGGACCATCCGGTACGGGGGCTCAGCGCCTCTCGCAGTGGCGATCTGGTCTGGTCATGGCTGGGCGAGCTCTATCGCCTCGATGCCGGTAGCAGCGAGCCACGCAAGCTGACCATCACACCGCAAGTGGCGAGCACGCCGGATGAGGCGAGCGAGGCCCTGACCCTGGCAGACGAAGCGCTGGTCAGCGAAGGGGCGGGCGAGCTGATCCTGGTGAGCGAGGGCAACCTGTTTGCCGTTGACCCCGAGCGGGAGCGGGTGCGCCAGCTGACTCGTGACCCGAGCGAGCAATCCAGCCCTCTCTTTGCCGAGCAGGGGCGCGCCCTCATCTATCTGTCGGAGCAGCAGGGGCACGCCGCCCTCTATCGTCTGCGCAAGGGGGACCCTGATCTGCTGTTCAGCGATCCCGGCACCCTGACCGAGAGTCTGCTGCTGGCGATTCCCGACAAGGGGATCAGCCGTCCGGTGCTCTCCCCCGACGGCAAGCAGCTCGCCTTCGTGGTGGATGGCCAGGCCATCCACCTGCTGGATCTGGCGAGCAACAAGCAGCGGGAGCTGGTGCCTGCCAGCTTCAACCCGTCGCGCCACGAGGTGCATCTCGCCTTTGCCCCCGACTCCCGCCATCTGGCGCTCACCTTCCGCCCCGATGCGGCAGAGCAGGAGATCGCGGTGATCGATACGGCCAATCCCAAGGCCAAACCGGTCAATGTCAGCCTCAACGGCTATCAGGATGGGCAACCGGGCTGGAGTCAGGATGGCGCCATTCTCTACTGGCAATCGACCCGGTTTGGCGCACTGGGGCCCGATGGCGAGCCCCTCGTCACCAACCTGCTCGGCATTTACAGCAGCCGCGCCGCCAGAGCCGATGCGATTGCCGAACTGGAGCCGCCGAAAGGGGGATACGGCTTTGAGAGCGATCGTCTCAACCATCGAGAAGCGCTGCTGCTGCAACCCACCGGTACCCTGCTCGCCAGCCGCATCATCGGCGACCAGCTGATCTATCTGGTGGAGGAGATGGGGGTCAACAGCGAGAGCGAGATCAAGGGCTACAGCCAGGATCTGCGCAAAGGCAAAACCAGCGAACTGTTTGGCGAGCAGCCCGGCCCAGCGCTGGCAAGCCTCAACCAGCAGGGCACCCTGGCTACCCTGGTGCGGGATGGGGAGATCACCCGGATCCACCTCGACTCCGGCGAGGCCACCAGCGCCCCCTTCGCCTTGCAGCCCACCAGCCTCTGGCAGGAACGCATGACCGCCGCCTTCGATCAGATCGCCCGGCTCACCCGGGACGAATTCTATCTGGACGATATGAACGGGGTGAACTGGGATAGCTATGTCGCCGCTTACCGCCGCCTGCTGCCGGGCATCGGCAACCCGCGGGACTTTGGCAACCTGCTGGCGGAGCTGGCTGGCGAGCTCAATGTCTCCCACACCTGGGGCAGCGGCCCCGCCCCCTTCCCGCGCATGGCGGACGAGACCGCCAGCCTGGGCGGCTACTGGCAGGATGGCGAGCAGGGGGTGATGCTCACCGCCCTGCTCTCTGGCGGCCCTCTGGATCAGGAGAGCGATATCGCCCCGGGCGCCCGCCTGCTCGCCATCAACGGCGTCCCGATTGCCAATCTGGCCGAGCTGGATCGGGCCCTCAACCATCAGGCTGGCGCCCGGCTCGCCCTCACCTTCCAGCAGGAGGGCAACAAGCAAACTGATGAGGTGGTGCTCACCGCCATCGACAAACAGCAGGAGTACCAGCTGCAACAGGATCGCTGGATTGAGAAACGGCGGGAGCTGGTGGCCAGGCTGAGCGGAGGACGAGTCGGCTACGTCTATCTGCCGGCGATGAATAGCGAGGTCTACGATGCGGTGGTGGCGGATGCCCTCGGCAGACAGCGCAATCGCGATGCGCTGATCGTCGATGTCCGCTTCAACAGCGGCGGCTATCTCGCCAATACCCTGGTGGAGTTTTTGACCGGCAGCGGCAGCACCAAGGGGATGGCCAGCAGTTGGCCCCGTCAGGGCAAGGGTGAAACCGACGCCGCCACTCGCCAGTGGACCAAGCCCTCGGTGGTGCTGGTCAACGCCGCCAGCTACTCGGAAGGTTCCGCCTTCCCCGAGTACTACCGTGCCCTCAAGGTCGGCCCCATCGTCGGCGATCCGGTGCCCGGCACCGGCACCATGGTCTACAGCCACGACTCTAGGCTGATTCCGGGGCTCTCCTACGGCATTCCGACCCTGGGGCTGCGCAAACCGGACGGCACCTTCTACGAGAATCAGGAGCTGATCCCGGACCTGCAGGTGCCCCTCACCCCCGCCGACATGGTGGCTGGGCGCGACCCGCAACTGGAGGCGGCAGTACAAGCCGCCCTCAAGCAGTTGTCAGCCAGCGCCAAATAACGGCCCCCATCGAGCTCAACGAAAGCGAAACAGCTCGCGATGCAGATGCCCGTCCGGCAACAGCCGGGTCAGGGCATCTGCCATCCCCTCCGGCCCGCAAAACCACACCTGCTCGGGGGCATCCTGCGCAATGCGGGCAAGATCCAGTCGCCCGGCCGCCTTGTCCAGATGCAGCTGATAGCGCACGCCGGTGCGATGACAGAGCTCGGCCAACCGCCGGTGGTAGACGGCGCCTGCCAGATCCGGCGCACACTGGATCAGGGTGATCTCCTCGCCGCGCTCCCCACGGGCCGCCAGCCCCTCCAACCAGGCCACAAACGGCGTGATACCGATCCCAGCCCCCAGCCAAAGGGCTCTACCTCCCCCTTGCGGGGCGACAAAGGCGCCATAGGGGCCGGTCACCACCACCCCATCCCCGGCGCGCGCCTCTGCCACCAGCTGACGAGTATGATCCCCGAGCGCCCGCACCGCGATCACCAGCTGGCGCCGATCCGCCGACACCCGCACCAGGGTAAAGGGATGCGGCCCCTCCTTGGCGTCAAACTCGAAGAAGGCAAACTGACCCGGGCGGTAATGGGCGAGCGGCTGCTCCAGCTGCATGGTCAGCTCGCAGGTGTGATCCGCCAGCGTCCGCACCGCAATGATCCGGCCCGGATGGCGATCCCGTGCTCCCACTTGTCCCAACAGAGAGTAGAGGGCCCCGATAGCACCGATCCCGCCGATCAACCAGATCGCTACCCCAACCGGCGTCATGGCCCCCACCTGAGGCAGCAGGCAGAGCCCGTGGCCCCAACCCGCCAGATAGATGAGCGGCGCCAACCGATGGATCAGCCGAAAGCGGCCATAACTCACCAGCGCCAGCAAGCTCACCACCACCAGCGCGATCAGCAGATAGAAACTCCACTCCCCCAGGGTATTGCCAAGGGCATGGAGCGAGATGCCATTACCTGCTCCTGCACCAGCTGCGGCCGCGCTGGCCCCACGCCGGGCGGGACGGCTCAGCCAACCCGCCGAGACCGCCCACTTGGGCGCCTCCACCAGCAACCAGTGAACAGTCAGTGCCAATGCGCCGCCGATGGCCGTCTGGCGGTGCAATCGCAACATCCGGTCCAGACCGCCACACCACACCTCCAGCTGCGGCAGACGCAACGCCAGCAGCAGCGAAATGGCCATATAGGCCATCCCCAGCAGGCCCGTCAGCAGCAACATCTCGTGGCGCCAGGGCCACACCCCGTTGGCATCCCCCGCATACCCGAGCCACCAGACCCCGACCGCCAGCAGTGGCAACAGCCACCACACCCGTTTACTCGTCATAACATGCTCCCTGGTTCCATCGCGGCAGGGCCTCATCTCCCTGCTGATGGCACCATTACACACCCGTCCGGTCACAAGACTTTGCCAGAGGGGGAAGCTTGTGTGGCAATGTGTGACAAACGGAAACAAAAGAGGGGCCGACTGGCCCCTCGTGATCACCCTTGTTGGCTCGCCCCTCTTCATAGGTGATGGCGCACAATTCGCCTCCGCTGTGATTGACGATCCGCCAGCAAAAGGAATCAAATGGGGATGTTACATATCTGCGGCGGAAAACCTGCTGCCCACTCTTCTGCACAAGGAGATCCCCCTTGCTTTCATCCACTGAACAACGCGTCTGCCCGAGTTGTCAGCGCGAGACCAACCATGTCGTGGTGCTGGTCGACAAATCCTTTGGCAAACAGCCGAAACCGGAGCAAAAACGCACAGCATTTATCAAAGACTTCATTACCGGCTGGGCCGCCGGCCCCTTTCTGGCCAACATGGATCGCTTTGAACGACATGCCATCTGCGAGCATTGCGGAAATAAAGTTATTGATGAATGAAAAAGGGGGGGCAAAACGACTGGTTTTGGGAGTGTCGGCGACATCACGATGGCAAACCGGCCCGGAAAAAACGCTCCGGGTACCCCGCCCGCTTCGCAGTGCTTGATCGGTGATAAAAAGTGAGGGGCCGACCGGCCCCTCATGATTACGGCGCTTTTGAGGCCGTTCGCTTGCCCACCAACCGGTGCAGCAGCCTGTTGTATTTTGCCCAGGAGTGGATCAGCAGGAAGATGCCGAACAGCAGGGCAAGAAACAGTTGTCCCACTTCGATGGCATCCAGCGAGCCGATAAAGCTCTCATCCTCCTCCGCCTCCAGATAGTTGAGCCAGGGTTGCAGGGCCAGAAAAATCCAGCCGACCCAGGTCACCAGCAGGATCAGCAGATCCCGCAGCCGATACTTCCAGCTGCGCCGGGCACCGTTGCTGATGATCATCTCCTTCGCCAGCTTATGTTTTGTCACGGAACGACTCCCCCCTGTCAGGACTCTCCCACACCGCCAGCTGGCCACGACGACGCAGGATCGCCTTGGGCACCGCCACCACCACGGTCACCAGATTGAGCAGCCAGTAGATGAGCGGATACCAGACGCACCATATAAAGCTGCGGGCCATGCTCTTGTCGTAGTGGTTGTCGATAAAGATGCTGACCCCGAACTGCACCAGACAAATCGCGGTCATCATCACCCCGGTCCACTGGAACAGATGACCCACCGCCAGTCCCCTCACGTCAGGCTCAATCAGCCAGATCAGTGCCAGCAGCAACATGCTGTAGCACCAGGCCACGCTGGAGAGATACTCCAGCAGCAGCAACCAGAAGCGGCGGTTGCGCCAGCGCATCGCCTGCAACCCGTAGCGCAGAAACACCTCGGCGCCCCCCTGTGCCCAGCGCAACCGCTGCTTGTAGAGACCGCGTACCGTCTCCGGCATCAGCACCCAGCAGAGCGCCTGGGGCTGATAGTGGATGAGCCAGCCGGCCAGCTGCAGCTTCCAGCTGATGTCGATGTCCTCGGTCACCATGTCATTGCTCCAGCCGCCAACCGCCTCGACCGCCAACTTGCGAAAGGCCACCACCACCCCGGAGACGGTGAAGACGGTACCGTAGATCCGCTGGGCCCGCTTGATGAGGCCGATGATGGAGCTAAACTCGCCGGTCTGGATCTTGCCGATGATGGTGGAGCGGGTGCGTACCCGCGGATTGCCGGTGACCGCCCCGACCCTCGGGCTCTCGATGAAGTGCTTCACCATCCAGCGCACCGCGTCATAGTCGAGCACCGCATCCCCGTCGATGCCGACCAGGATCTCCCCGCTGGCCACGGTCAACCCGTTGTTGAGCGCCATCGCCTTGCCCTGATTGTGCTGGTGGAGCACGGTCAGGCGCGGATCCTGCTGCGCCAGCAGATCCAGCCGCGCACCTGTGTCGTCCTTGCTGCCATCGTTGATGGCCAGCACCTCAAAATCGGGATAGCGCTGGCGCAGCAGGTGGCCGATGGTCTCCTCGACATTGGCCCCCTCGTTGTAGCAAGGCACCATCAGGGTCACCCTGGGGTAATAGGGGAGCTCCAGCCCCCGCTTGGCCAGCGCGATATCCCGCCGCTCCCACTGGAAGTAGTAATAGAGACCGCCACAGACCCACACCATGGCCATCAGACTGGGATAGGCCAACGTAAAGATGGCTATCCCTTCCAGAAGCTCCTTCACCGCATCGCCTCCCCTGGGGTAGCTTTAGCTGCACTGACTGCGACCGGCGTCACCGGCCGCTGGGTCGGCTGAGGCTGGGTCTGCACCGAGAAGACCGGCTTGAGCACGGCCGGATCCGGCTGGTTGTTGTGAAAATCATCCGGGTAGTAGCCAAAGTTGGTCACCCCCTTGCGCTGGATGATCTCCATCCAGCGCACCAGCTCGGCATCGGGGATGGGCTGGTCGGTGCGCCAGTTGCGGCTCTGCAGCTCGAACACCAGCCGATTGGCCGGCACCTGTGCCAGTGAATCCTCCGCCAGCCTGGCCAGCCACTCATCGGGGTTTTCTGCCTGCTCCATATAGGGCATCGCCATCACGGCGGTGTAGTCATAGGCCTTGGCAAACGCCGCCATGCTCTGGGCAAACCACTGTTGGGATTGCGGCTCGGTCACCAGCGCCGCATAGATGTTGCGGGCAGTCTTGAGGCCGTCGGATCCCCCCTGACGGTAACGGGCAGCGGCATCGCGCAGCGCCATGGTGAAATCGATCAGCAGATCGGTCTTCTGCTCCCCCTGCGCCTGCAGTGCATCCGGGGTGCGAGCCAGCGGCATCGGCCCCTCGTAATCGCTGAGGAACGCATCGTCATGGAACAGCAGGCCATCGAACTTGGTGTAAAAACCGAGATCCTCGTAGATATCCAGCAGCAGCTGACGGCTGGCAGGATCCCAGGGCGAAAGGCGCAGATACTGCCCCTTGGCCGGAGCACCGGTACGGCTGTCGGTGACATAGGCATGGTTCGGCCCCATGTCGTAGGCCATCACCGGCATCCAGGCGAACACCTTGACCCCGGCCCGGGTCTTGAGCTGCCAGGACACCCGGTTGAAGAGATCCGCCTTGACCGGCATATGGCGGTTGGGGAAATAGAGCGCCTCCGCTACCCCGTCGCCGTTGTCATCGGCATAGGCCTGCAGATAGACGGTGGTGATGCCGTAACCCTTGATCCGGTCCAGCAGCATGTCGATGTTCTTGTTCATCTGCTGCGGATCCTTGTCGTAGACATAGTCCAGATCCACGTGCACCAACCGCTCCACCTGCCGCTCCCAGGTATTGCCCCCCATGATCTCGTCCAGGGTTTCGAGGCTGGTGTCCTCCTCCAGCAGATAGCGGCGCACCGTGCTGCCCGAGTCACTCAGCTTGTTGAGCCCTTCCGCCAGGGTGAAGGTGTAGGGCATCCCCGCCGCACGGGCCAGATCCAGCGCAGTCTGGTTGAAGGCGCCGTAGGGCCAGACCAGGATCCGTGGTGCCCGACCGGTCTGCTCCCTGAGCTGGCTGGCCGATGCGTCGAAGTCCGCTTTTATCCGGGCCCGATAGTCGGCCATGCTCTCATAGCCATTCTGGCTCCAGCCTGCGGTGGTCACCGCCGGCTGCACGTTGCCCTGCGGGTTGGCAAGCAACCCGTAGTGGGAGGTGAAAGTGTGGGAGGCCAGCTCCACCAGTCCGGAGTCCTGCATCTCGCGGATCTGCGGCCAGCCGACGAAGTAGCTGCGCGGCAGTTTGTCATTGCCGTAGGGGACCATCTTGTCATCAGTCACATCCAGCCAGCTGCCCACCAGCGCAAAAACCGCCGGATAGTTGTAGAGCTTGAGCAGCGGATAGACCAGCCGGTAGAAGCTCTCGTAGCCGTCATCGAAGCTGAGCAGGATCGCCTTCTCCGGCAGCGGTGCCTTGCCCGCTTTGGCATCCAGGATCTGCTGGAAGCTGACCGGGTGATAGCCCTGCTGTTTGATCCAGTTGAAGTGGCGGATCAGGGTGTCGCGCCGGATGGTCTGGGGATAGAGCTTGAGGTTGGGGGTCAATTTCAGATCGACGATATCGTGGTAGCAGAGCACCACGTAGTCATCGGGTTGCCGGGCCGCCTGCGTCAGCGAAGGCAGCAGTGCAAGCAGCAAAACGAAAGGAGCAAGCCAGCGTTTCATCACATGAAACTCCATTGCAGATTGGCGAAGATGAAATTTCCGAACTCGGGGTTGCCGTCATAGATGGCCTGACGGCGGCCCAGGCCATAGCCCAGGCTGAGAGCGGGAGAGAGGATCCAGTCATGGCGATAGCTGAGCTGCCACCCCTGATCGCCGCCATAGCCCTGCTGCCAGTAGTGATTGCCACTCATGGTCAGGCTCTGCAGCAAAGAGCGACGCCCGTCCAGCGGCAGTCGATAGCGCCCCGCCAGCTCCAACTCCAGATTGCGATCCTGCAGGGGGTTGAAGTAGTCGACCTCCACCGCCTCGTTGCGGGAGGTGGCACCACGCAAGGTGGTATCGAACCACCAGCGATCCCGGCGCCAGAGATCCTGACGCAGCCAGCCGGAGGCCGTCAGCCGCCGGTTGCCATCGCTGATATCCATCTGCTCCAGTCGCAGTGCCCCCTCGCGGGTCTCATCCTGACGCCAGCCCAGATCGAGCTGGTATTGATCGGCGTAGTTGCCGCGCGCCAATGCCCGCAGCGGGGTGTCGGCACTGTTGAGATTGATGGCTGCACCCAATGTCCAGTGATCATCCAGCCGCCAATCGAGGCGACTCCAGAGATAGCCTTTGTGGTTGAGCTCGCTGCCCGAGCCCCCCTCCAACGTCAGTTGCAGCGGGTAGAAAAAGATCTCGGCCCCCAGCCCGGTATAGGCGGCGCGCTCGGGCTGCTGGTCGAACTCGCCAAAGCTGCCCTGACGACGGACAAACAGCCGATCACCGCCATCAGTGCGAGCGCTGTAGAGGCGGCTGTCGTAACTCCAGTCACGGCTGGCCTGCACCGAGCCCCCTTCGTTGCGGCCATGGGTCAGGTCGGTAACAAATTGTGGCGCCTGCTCCAGAGTCAGCCGCTGCTGCAACTCCTGACGATCCCGGGTCAGGTTGCCAAGGGTGCGCACGGCCTGCGGCGTGCCCTGCCAGTCCCCCTTGTCGAGCCGGGCGTTGAGGCGACCCGGCTCGGCCAGCACGGTGCGTCCTGCTGGCAGCCAGCGCACGGCCTGCCGATACGCCTGCTCGGCCCCGTCGGGATGACCCCGCCAGCGGCGAATATCCCCCAGTTGCAGCCAGAGCCAGGGATTGGCAGGCGCACTCTTCAGCCACCCTTCCAGCTGCTGCTCTGCCGCACCCGCCTCACCACGCCAGGCCTGCAGCAAGGTTTTCAGCTGCAATACCTTCTCGTAGTCGTCATTGGCCATCCGCATGTTGCCGGTGAAATCCCAGCGAGTCGGTGGCTCCTGCCAACCGGCCAGCAGACCCTGTGCCGCACCATAGCGCTCGCCATCCGAATAGGCGTAGAAGCGCTTCTCCAGCAGGCGCTTGTCTTTGGCCCGTGCCGGGGTCGCCAGCTGCTGGTATATCACGGAGGCCTCATCCACCCGCCCCAGCCCGGCCAGTGCATCGGCGCGCGCCTCCAGCACATAGTCGGGTAGCGGCCCTTCGGCCTGCAGCGTAGCGGACTCCCGTTCGGCCCGGGCAAAATCGCCAAGGGCTACCAGCGTCACCACTACATCGCGACGGGCACTGATATAGAGCACATGATCGTGGGGGGCGCGGGCCAGGATCCGCTCTTGCAGCGCCAGCGTGCGGGTAAGGGAGCGGCGGGCCAGCGCCGGATCCTCGGTCTGGGCCGAGATCCGCAGCAGATTGACCGCCTGGTAGTAGTCGAGCCAGAGCCGGTCGACCGGTTTGAACAGCTTGGGGTAACGGCCCATCAGGTCTGCAGCCGCAGGGCCTGCCCCCAGGCTCACCGCTACCCGATAGAGCGCCAACACCTGCTCGGGATTATCCGGCTCCAGCTCCAGCCACTGCTGACGGGCCAGCAGCTCACCCATGGGATCTTCACCTTGGCGGGCGGCATAGATGCGGGCTTCGAGGATCGCCTGATCGCGGCCAAAGTTGGCCTCATATTCACCCGCAGCGTGGCGGGCCAGCTCGCGGTTGCCCTGATCACTGGCGGTGAGAAACAGTCCGAGCCAGCCATTGCGGTTGGCAGGATCGCGTCCCTGCAGGATGCGGTAATAGCTGATCGCCTCGGAATAGCGCTTCTCGTCGCGGGCGGCACGGGCCACCCCTTCCAGCGTACTGTTGCTGATGGGGCTGAGCTCGCACGGCTCACAGGCGGCCTGCGCCCCCTTGCGATCACCCCGCCACAGCTGCACGGCAATCAGGTCATCGAGCACCTTGCCATCACCACTTTGTCGATAGAGCGCATCCAGCCCGTGCGCTGCCGCATCCAGCTCTCCCGCCCGGGCCTTGATCACCCAGGCTTCACGCACTCTGTCCACCTCACTGGCGCACACCAGCAGGGGCAGCAGCGCCAACATCAAAAAGATGCGATTCATTCGCAACATACCACCCATAACAAACGCTGGTCGTATCGTCCCTGCACGGCCATGCGGATATACACACCCGTCCGCTCCTGCCTGACGAGCAAGAGGGCTTCCTGACTTGTGTGCTGATTTCGAGGGTGAAAGGCGGGCAGTGGGCCAGCACCTTTCCTATGTGCGGCCCAGCCATCTCCGGGCGGAGATCTGAGGCTTTCCGAACCCGATTCACATCGGGGGTGGCAAGGAGGGCGATTCTGCAGCTGTGGACAATTTAGTCAACACAGGCAGATGGGAATGGTTCTCAAGCGGGTGAATAGAACAATCTTTATGCACAAAGATAACTACAGAAAACACTATTAACAAAATAAACAAAAACCCGAGGCGATAAGGTTCCATGAGCTTATGACCTGCTCTGCACGAGCCTATTCATATGAATACATATTTAATCTGAAATCCGCATACCAAAAGCATTATGCGACAGTCTGTGTCGCCAACATTTCTACAACTGCACCAGCCATAGTCGCGAACAGACATCAGAACCACGCCAAGAGTGCCCCCGGCTCAAAAACCGGGAGCATTCCAGCTTACGCAACAGAGGCTCGTGCGCTGTGGCTCAGGATCCACGCCTCGAAATCGGCCAGCATGCGGGTTTCCGACTCGCTGTTGTCGGCGATAAGCTCGGCGCCGTGTACCACCCGGATATGGGCGTCGAGCGGGCTTCCCTCACCCGCCGCGGGGCGCTGCTGCGTGGCGGCCATGCAGGCTTGCGCCTGTTGCCACGCTTCGGCGGCGCTCAGGTTGCACGCCTCGGCCAGCGGCACGGCACTGAAGCCTTCACCGGTCAGGCTGCGCAATGTCTCATCGTGAGTCATGCCGTTGCCCGGCCCCCAGTAGTGGGCAGCCAGATCCGGCCCGATGCGCGGGTTGTCGGTAAGGTAGCCATCACGCTTGAGGAAATAAGCGCGAGTCTGCTCCACCGCCATCAGCGCCAGCAGGTAGCCGTGATAGGCGCAGGCCGACTCCTGATTAAGGAGGTGCGGAATGGCCAGCAACGGGCGCGGGCTCTCGACCCCGAGGATCTTGCGCTCCCACTTGCGGGCCAGTGCCAGCACAGCCTCGGGGGGGCGCTCGGCCTCACCCATGGCGTAGAGATCCCGCTCGAAGTAGGCCACCAGCGCGATCTGGCGTTCGTTAAAAGCGCGAAACGGCTGACGCGCTTCGATCATCTCCTTGATGAGGGCGTCGGGAACAGCCTCTCCTGCCGCATTTCTAGCGTAACGTTTGAGCCAGTCGGCATCGTCCAGCAGGCTGTCGCAGAACATCGACTGGGTCTCGGCATAAGCCATGGAAGTTGGCGGGAACTCCTGGGAGAAGCAGGGGGCGTTGCCGGTGACATTGGCAAAATGCGCGGCGTGCCCCCCCTCGTGGAACAGGGTGTTGAGGCCACTCCAGCCGCTGCCCACCTGCGCCGGATCGGCCAGGCTGGTGAAATTGACCACCGCAGGCACCCAATCCCCTTGCTGGAAGAAGCTCGGAACCGGGCCGTGGCAGAAGCCGTTCTCATACTTCCCCTCCCGTGTCAGCAAATCCAGGGTCAGGGTCGCCCCGCGATACTGGATGCCGAGCCGACGGAAGCTCTCGACCCAATCTCGCAGCGCCCGCGAGAAGGGCACGTAAGGATCGAGCTGACGGGTCACGTCGCCGCTCACGCTGTAACGCAGGTTGTGAGGCAGCAGGGCCGCCTCGCCCTTGGCGGCCTTCAGCTCGGCCAGGCTCTGCTGCAACCGAGCGTCGGTGCGGGCAATAAAGTCGTCGAGGATGGCGAACAGCTGCTCCGGGCTCATCTGCTCGTTCTTGCGCACCTTATAGTCGAAGTAGTCGCGATAGCCCATGGCGCGGGCAAAGCGGTTGCGGATCGCCACCACCTCGAGAAAACCGTTGCCGACCACCCACTGCTCCAAGGTGCGGAACATGGCGAGTGCGCTCTGACGCACCGCCTCGTTCGGGCTGGCGGCAAGGGAGGTACTGGCGGCAGGCAGGCTGCCTGCGACCTGCTGGCCCTGCTCATCCAGCAGGGTCAGTTTCAGCCCCTTGCGGCGGGCGAACAGCGCCGCCTCGGCAGCTACCAGCTCATCCATCAGGGCGGCCGCAGCGGGATCTTCAATCACATTGCACTCGAAGAAGGCGATCCAGCCTTGCAGACCGCGCTTGAGATCATCCTCGTCGGCCTGCACCAGCATCTCCCGCAATTCGGGCAGACGGGCCGGATTGGCACAAAAGGCCTTGTAGGCCTGCTCGGCCGTGGTGAAACCGGCCTGATCATCGCTGGTACCCATATAGGTGGACCAGAAGAGATCTTCTTTGCGCCTGTGCACCTGCAGGTAGTCGGCGTTGAGCTGGTTGAAGTAATTCCTGGCAATGGAACTCATAAATTCCCTCTTGTTATGGGGTCACCCGCAGCGGGGCCCACTCCTTTTTTTGAAGAAATGCCAAACCATTCACACTCTTTGGCAAAAATTGCGCGGGGATGCGCATCAACACGCTACCAAAAAGTGGGGGTTGCTGTCTGCTGACTATACTGATGTTAAAACGCTCATTTGAGAAAGCTCAGCAAGAGACTGAAAGTAAATGAGTTGTTAACTTTTACAAACTGGCTGCCGCAGTACAGAGCCACATAAAATCAACAGGGAAATGAGGGTTTAGTCATGTTCAAGCTCGGTGATATCACCGTGAGCCGCAAATTGATCTTGCTGCTCGCACTGGCGTTTGTCGGTTTTGTCTCGCTGCTGCTTATCTCGGCCAACGCGCTCCAGCGCAATCTGATGAGCGAGCGAGAGGCGCGGCTCAATGCGGTACTGGAGCAGGCCATGAGCCAGATCCAGTTTCTGGCCAGCACCCTGCCAGCAGAGCAGGCTCAGCAGGAGGCGCGCAAGCTGCTGACCAACACCCGTTTTGATGGCAACAACTACCTGTTCGTCATCGACGAGAACCGCACCATGGTGGTTCACCCCATCCGCCCCGAACTGGTCGGCCAGAAGATGGGCGAAGGGGGCGCCGCTACCGCCGGGCAGTTCTGGTATCAGATGGTGGATATCGCCAAAGGGGGCAAACAGGGCACTCTGCAATATGTGTGGGTCGGCCCATCGGGTGAAACCGCCGACAAGCTCTCCATGGTATCCGGCTATCAGCCCTGGGGCTGGATCCTCGGTTCCGGCATGCTGCTGCAAGATATTCAGCAGACCATCTGGGCCCAGTACATGAAGATGGGGACCGCCACCGCCATCGTGATCCTGCTGATGGGGCTGCTGGGCTGGCGCATCACCCACTCCATCGTCTCCCCCCTCAGCCAGATCAACAACGCCATGCAACGGGTCGCCAAGGGGGATCTGGTGGTGAGCATCCCGGTACAGGGCAAGGATGAGCTGGGAGTGGTCGCCCACTGTACCAACCAGAGTCTCGATGCCATCCGTCACGCCCTGCTGGAAGCCAGTCAGGGGGCCCGCAACGTGGCGGATGCCGCCCTGCGCATCGCCGCCTCTGCCGAGCAGACCAATCAGGCGGTGACCAGCCAGCGGGATCAGCTGGCCCAGCTCGCGACCGCCATGAACGAGATGAGCGCCACCATCTCCGATGTGGCCGGACACGCCGAAAATACCGCGCGGGATACCCAGGAAGCGACCGGTGAAGCCGGGCTCGGCAACCGCGACGTTCACGCCAGCGTGCACGGCATCAAGGCGCTGGCCACCGAGGTGGAGCAGGCCACCCAGCAGGTCAACCAGCTCAAAGAGGGAGTGATGCAGATCAGCGAAGTGACCGCCGTCATCAGCGCCATTTCGGAGCAGACCAACCTGCTGGCCCTCAACGCCGCCATCGAAGCAGCCCGCGCCGGCGAGCAGGGCCGCGGCTTTGCCGTGGTGGCCGACGAGGTGCGCCAGCTGGCCAGCCGCACTCGCCAATCCACCGAAGAGATCCAGAGCACCATTGCCCAGCTGCAGCAACGGGCCGTCACCGCCGCCAACGCCATGGATACCAGCCGCAAACTGGCAGAGAGCAGCGTCAACCAGTCCCAGCAGGCGGGGCAGGATCTCACCCTGATCGTCAACCACATCCAGCATGTAAGCGACATGGCGACCCAGATCGCGACCGCCGCCGAGCAGCAGAGCATGGTGGCCGAGGATATGAACCGCAACGTCAGCGGCATCAACGACTCGGCGCTGGAGATGTCCCAGTCCGCCTCGCAACTGGCGCAGGAGAGCGAGTTGCTGGCCGGTCTCTCCCGCAGCCTGGATGAGCGGCTTGCGGTGTTCAAACTGGGTAAGGAGTCCGCCGCGGCGCCGATGATGGCGCCCCTGTCTCCCCCCTCCGGCGAGCAGCATGCCCGCCATTGATGGCGTCAATATGTGTCGCCTTGTCACCCGGCCTGCCAGCTCAGCTGGCAGGTTTTTTTACGCCGCAAAACACGCGGCGAGCATGCATCTTATTGGCATATTCAACGGCATTCGACGCCATTCACAGATAAGAGAACAATTTAAAAACAGTCAGTTAGAATGAGCAATGTGCCGTTGAACGGTGCATTTAAACATTTAACTTCAAATAATTAATCAATGGAGTACACAATGTTGATGGCCGAATATTTGGCCCATCACTAACCATCTAGTCATTTGGCAAACTGACCGAAAGGTCGGGACGCAAAGCCTCCGGTCTACAGACGTTTTGTCCAGGATAGCGGGGTTGCCACACGCAAGTGTGCATCGGGGAACTCCCCGGCCAACTGACTGCCCACATCTGTCGAACAGAGGAATGTATGGCAGCAAAAATCCAACTCAATCACATCGCAGCGGTGCTGGCTCTGCTGGCCAGCGGCAGCGCCCTGGCTCATGGCTACATCAGCCAGCCAGAGAGCCGCAACTATCTGTGCAAAACCGGCGGCAACAGCCAGTGTGGCGGCGTGCAGTGGGAACCCCAGAGCGTGGAGGGCCCTTCCGGCTTCCCGCAGAGCGGCCCGCAGGATGGTCAAATCGCCTCGGCGGGCAGCCCGCGCTGGAGCGAGCTGAACATCCAGACCAGCGACCGCTGGACCAAACGTGAAGTACAGCCCGGCCCCTTCGCCATCAGCTGGACCTTCACCGCAAACCACGTCACCCGCAACTGGCGCTACTACCTCACCAAGCAGGACTGGAACCCCAACCAGCCGCTCACCCGCGCCTCGTTCGACCTGACCCCCTTCTGCGTCATCGACGGCAACATGGTGCAGCCGCCCAAGCAGGTAACCCACAACTGCATCCTGCCGGAGCGCACCGGTTATCAGTTGATCCTCGGCGTGTGGGAAGTGGGCGACACCAGCAACAGCTTCTACAACATCATCGATGCCAAGTTCAAAGATGGTAGTCAGCCGCCGCTGGAGTGGAGCCAGTCCGGCACCATCTACCCCTCCATCGACCTCGCGGCAGGCGACAAGGCGATGACCCGGGTATTCGATGCCAACGGCGAGCGCCCCGATCTGCAAACCGTGCTGACCATCACCACTGCCGAACAGGGCCAGAAGAACAACTGGGCCCATGCCCTCGCCAGCAAGATCAACGCCGAGCAGAGCCTGATCCGCGCCGGTCAGCAAGGAGCCGATGGCCAGTTCAATCCGGTCTACGGTATGAACCCCGTCTATCTGCATCGAGACAGCAAACTGAAGCGGGTCGAGATTGACCTGCAACAGCAGCAACCGCCGGTGGTGGACAGTATCAGCGTCAGCGGTCTGGCCAGCGACTATGTGCTGGACAACGGCAAGGCAACCCTCGATTTCACCGTCACCGCACAGGGCGATCTGACAGTATCCAACACCCTCTATGACCACGGCGGCGTGGCCAAGGGTGAAAGCAGTGCCGACATCAAGGACAGCAGCCACACCTTCACCATGGCGCTGGAAGGGCTCAAGGCAGGTCACCACCAGCTGGTGATCAAGGCCACCCCGAAAGCGGGCGGCGAGACCATCCAGCAGACCATGGATCTGATGTTCAAGGAGCAGAGCAGCGGCGAATATGACTTCGTCTTCCCGAACAACATCAAGTCCTACACCGCCGGAACCAAGGTGCAGCAGCCGAAGAATGGCAAGGTCTATCAGTGCAAGCCCTTCCCCTACAGCGGCTACTGCGTGCAGTGGGCCACCACCGCCACCCAGTTCGAGCCGGGTGTCGGGTCCCACTGGCAAGAAGCCTGGATTGAGCTGAAGTGATCCTCAGCGGGTCATGACGCCATCAATAAAACGGGGAGCCATTGGCTCCCTTTCTTGTCTTCTCTTGCCATTCAAACGGGACGTCGATGACGGGCTAGCAGCCCATGACTCCTCCCCGATAGCCTGTACGACTCTTGCGCAGTGCTCGCGATCCATCTCTATTACTCATATCGGCCACTCGCATCGGGAGCCGGACGCAGACTCTGTGAGCCATGCCCCTCTGCCCCCTTGCTCGCTGTGCCATCATGGGATCAGGCTGCAACGATGCGAAAGGAAGCCGCCATGTGGATCAATGCAGAACCGGTCAACGGAGCCCTGGTCTCGCTGGCCATCGGCCTGATTATCGGACTGGAGCGGGGCTGGCAGGTGCGCCAGCTGGGGGATAACCAGCGCATCGCCGGGATGCGTACCTACGGCCTTATCGGCCTGCTCGGCGGGGTCTGCGGCTTGCTGCTGCCGACCCTGGGCCCCTGGCTGCCGCTGCTCGGCCTGCTGGCGGTGGTGATCGGTTGCGGCCTCTCGGTCTGGCTGGCCCAGCGCTGGCAAGGGGAGTTCGGTCTCACCAGCTCGGTGGCCATGCTGCTCACCTATCTGCTGGGGCTGATGTCGGTGCTGCTGAGCCCGAGCGAGGCGGTGGCCTGCGCCGTGCTGGCCGCCCTGCTGATGGGGCTCAAGGGCAAGATCCAGCAGGGGATGCTGTTTCTCAGCGAAACCGAATTCCACGCCACCCTGCGCTTTTTGCTCATCTCGCTGGTACTGCTGCCGGTACTGCCCAACGAGGAGATGGGCCCCCTCGATGCCTTCAACCCCTTCAAGACCTGGCTGATGGTGGTGGTGATCGCCGGCATCTCGTTTTGTGGCCACTTCGCGGTGCGGTTACTCGGCACTCGCGCCGGACTGGTGCTCACCAGCATACTGGCGGGATTGGCCTCCTCCACCGCCCTCACCCTGCAGTTTGCCCGCCTCAACAAGGAACAAGGAGGGCTGGAGCGGCTACTGGCCACCGGCATCCTGCTGGCAGGGGCCACCATGTGGCTGCGGCTGCTGGTGCTGGTGCTGCTCATTCACAGCGAGCTGGCGATGCGCCTCGTCGCCCCCCTGTTGCTGCTGGCCACCACTGTCTACGGCTTTGCCTTCTGGTTCTGGCGCCAGCGCGAGGAGCTGACTGACGGCCCGGTACAGCCGGAAACCAGCAACCCGCTCGATCTGGCCACCGCCATCAAGTTCGGCCTGCTGCTGGCGTTGATCGGCTTTATGGCCACCCTGCTGCAAGACAAGGTAGGCAACTCGGGGGTCTATCTGCTGTCGCTGGTGTCGGGGATCACCGATGTGGACGCCATCACCTTGTCGCTCTCCCAGCTCTCCCACAAGGAGCTGGCACTAGAGGTCGCCGCTCGCGGCATCCTGCTGGCCGGACTGGTCAACTCGCTGGTGAAGGGGCTGCTGGCCCTGGGGATAGGCGGCCGCCGGCTGGGACTGCGGGTGCTGCTCCCCTACTTCGTCTCGGCCCTGCTGATCCAGCCCCTTATCTGGCCTGCAGGTTGACCGGGATCACCTGCAACAAGTGACAGACTGACGGCGCCCCTGACAGTCACGTATACTGCCTGCTCTTGCAGCATGAGGAGGTAGCGATGGCGAGCGACTGGGACAAGGTACTGGCTGGCGGGGCACTGGACAGCCAAAGCGAGGAGATAGCCAACGACCGGATCCGCGGTCAGGCGCTGCTGGCCCGGCTCAATAGTTCATCGGCGGGCGATGGCACTCGGCGCCAGCAGATCTGCCGCGAACTGTTTGGCCACTGCCCCGACTCCTGCTGGATCAGCACGCCGTTCACCTGCGAGTTTGGCCGCAACATTCATATCGGCGAGAAGACCTTCTTCAACTTCAACGTCACCATTCTCGACGTGGGCGAAGTGCACATCGGCAGCCATGTGCTGCTGGCCCCCAACGTGCAGATCTACACCGCCACCCACACCATGAACTATCTGGAACGACGCAACTGGACCGCCTACAACAAGCCGGTGCGGATCGGTGACGACTGCTGGATCGGTGGCGGCGCCATCATCTGCCCCGGCGTCACCATAGGGCCGCGCTCCATCATTGGCGCAGGCGCCGTGGTGACCCGCGACATCCCGGCCGACTCGGTGGCGGTGGGCAATCCGGCCAAGGTGATCCGCACTCTCAAGCAGGATGAGGAGCGCTGCTGGGAGCTGGCCCAGTGATGGCGCTGGCGCTGCTGCCACTGGGCTGGACCCTCTGGCTCGGCCTCGACAGCCAGCAGTGGTGGCCGCTGGCCGTGTTGCTCTCCATGAGCCTGCTCACGGTGGCCGCCTACGCCTGGGACAAGCGGCAGGCAGTGCGGGGAGAGTGGCGCATGCCCGAATCGAGGCTCCATCTGCTGGAGCTGTGTGGCGGCTGGCCGGGGGCGCTAGTTGCCCGCCAGTGGCTGCGCCACAAGACCCAGAAGCGCAGCTACCGGCTGGTCTTCTGGTTTATCGTGCTGCTGCACCTCACCCTGTGGGGACTCTGGCTTGGCCGCCCTCTCTGGCAGCAATAGCCACCCGGGTAACAAGGTGGTGGCTTGGCCGCCCGCTCTGGCAGCAATAGCCAACTGCATCACAAAGGCGAAACGGGACCCATTGCGACCAATTGGCGGCTATGAGAAAACAGAACGGATCCCATCAGCGTTTTCGCCGTTTATAGACGACAAGGAGTCGTGACATGACCATGTGGACAGGCATAGTCCTGATCGTATTTATCAGCGTATTGTTCGGATATCTCGGCAAGCGGGCTCGCTATCAGATGGGGGATGCCCGCATCACCGACCGCCTCGGCAAGCAGGATATGATCATCAGAGAACTGCAGGAGCGGATCGCCAATCTGGAGGCGATAGTCATCGAAGAGGAGAAGCGGCGCCCGTTTCGGGAGTTGTGATTTTTTCACCGCCAGGTTTCAGATACAGAGAGGGCTGCACGATGCAGCCCTCTCTCGTTTCAGCAGACTCAGATTGCCAGCGGCAGCAACTCGGCATAGTCGCGGATCGCCGGAAAAGCGGTGATGCTCTGCTCCGGCTTGCAGCTATCCGGATTCTGGATCGCCAGCTGATAGCCGATGCCATAGTCGGCGGCGGCCCGCAGGATCCGCTCGCTGTCATCCACAAACAGGGTGCGGGCTGGATCGAACGCCAGCCGCTCGGCCAGTGCCTGCCAGCAGTGCTGGCTCTCCTTCGACCAGCCCAGCTCGTGGGTACTCACCATCAGATCCAGATGGTTGCTTAGTCCCAGCTGCGCATCCTTCACCGACAGACTGGCGGGGTGGGCATTGGTGAAAAGCACCAGCTGCTTGCCCGCGGCGCGCAGCTCGGCCAGAAAGGGGATGGCGTGGGGACGCCACTGGATCTTCGCCAGCAGCTCCTGCTTGAGGGCACGGATGTCGAGCCCCAGGGTCTCGCTCCAGTAATCCACGCAGTACCAGTTGAGGGTGCCGTTGACGGCGTGATAGTGGACGTCGATCTGCGCTTTGGCTTCATCCAGCGGCAGACCGAGCCGCTCGGCGTAACGCTCCGGCACCAGCTGCTGCCAGAGGTGGTTGTCAAAATGCAGATCGATCAGGGTGCCATCCATATCGAGCAAGACGGTATCTATCTGGTGCCAGGGCAAGGTGATGGAGCGGGAGTGTGGCATCGGGCCTCTTGATCGCGGATCTCGGAAAACGGGGCGGCAGTATAACGGATTTTTCCTCCCCCTTTGCCATCCTTAGCCCGTGGTGTTCGGTGTGAGAGTCGTTTACTCTTGAAGCACGATTTTTTAACGAGCAGCCAGCGTCCGATGAGCGACCCCCACAAGAGCAGACCCGAGCACATCTCAGCCGACCAACTGGATCACCCCAAGAGCAAGCCGGAGATCCTCAAAGCCGATATCGTGGCCGAGAGCCGGCTGTTCAGAGTGGAGTCCCTCCACCTCAAGTTCTCCAATGGCGAAGAGCGGGTCTACGAGCGGATGCGCGGCGGCAACCGGGGTGCAGTCATGGTGGTGCCGCTGTTCGATGCCCACACCCTGCTGCTGGTGCGCGAATATGCCGCGGGCACCCACTCCTACGAGCTGGGCTTCCCTAAAGGGCTGATCGACCCGGGCGAAGATGCCTTCGAGGCTGGCAACCGGGAGCTGATGGAAGAGGCGGGCTTTGGCGCCAACAGCCTCACCCTGCTCAAACAGGTGTCGCTGGCGCCCGGTTACTTCTCCAGCCGGATGGACATCCTGCTGGCGCGGGACCTCTTCCCCGAGCAGCGGATCGGCGACGAGCCCGAACCGCTGGAAGTGATCCCCTGGCCCCTCAACCGGATCGACGAATTGCTGGCGCGCCCCGACTTCACCGAGTCGCGCAGCATCAGTGCCCTGCTCTTGGCCCAGAAGTGGCTGGCGGAGCAAGCAGAGTAGCCCGCAGACGGGCAGTTAACAGACAGAGGATAACGAGATGCAGGAGTTGTTGGCCTGGGTGCCGGGGGTCAAGGAGATTGCCCGCGAAGCTGGAAGGATCCTTCACGACATCTATCATGGCGGTCAGTTCGAGCGTCAGCTGAAGGAGGATGCCACTCCGGTCACCAGTGCCGATCTTGCTGCCGATGCCTACCTCAAACAGGCGCTGTCGGCGCTCACCCCCCATGTGCCGGTGCTGACCGAAGAGGCAGCCGACATCCCCTTCAGCCAGCGATCCAACTGGCGACAGTACTGGCTGGTGGATCCTCTCGACGGTACCGGTGAGTTCATTGCGGGCAGCGGCGACTTCGCCACCCTGATCGCGCTGGTGCGGGACAATGTGCCGGTGCTCGGGGTCATCTATGCTCCCGAGTCCAACGTGCTCTACTGGGCGGTGCGCGGCTACGGCGCCTTCAAGGAGGTGAATGGCGAGGTACTGCCCATCAGCGCCATGCATCACGAACATGACCAGCCCGACTCGCTGGTGGTTGCTATCAGCCGCCGCCAGAAGCTGGAAAACCTCACCCGCCGTCTCAACCCGGCCATCAACTACGAGCTGATCCCGCTTGGCTCCAGCTCCCTCAAATCCTGTCTGGTGGCGGAAGGGGCGGCCGATTGCTACGTGCGACTCGGCCCCACCGGCGAATGGGATACCGCCGCCGCCCAGTGCATCGTCGAAGCAGCCGGTGGCCGCATCCTCAGCCTGGCGTTGCAGCCGCTCAGTTACAACGAAACCGAGTCGCTGGAGAACCCTGACTTTATCGTGATGGGGGATCCGGATCTCGCCTGGGGCAACATTCTGGCCCACTAGACGAGTAGCGATATCATCACACCAGACAAGCAGGCGGCCCGATGGCCGCCTGCTTTGTCAGGGAAGTTTCCCCGAGTGATGGCCGGTGTGATCCGCTGGTCAAAGCACTCTTGAACAGCGTGATACGCTGGCAAAGCGGCAAAATGATAGTGAAACATCACAATCGGTCGGCGAGAAATGGTGCGATTTTTCACGTAATTCTGAAAACACCTGATTAGTCAAAATAAAAAAATGATAGCCGATCGAATTTTGGTTTTATATTTCACAAAAATAGCCAATATCAGTTTTGTTGCATTCTGCGACCCAGATTCCATTCCCAATCTCGCTGGCTAAACCCCGCAATGGTAGTGATATGTTTCAGTCTCGCTTTTTGAGAATTAAATCCCGATAAACCACAATAAACTCAGATTAAAACACTAACAAAAAGTGAATTAGTAATGAGTTTATCTGTAGAGGCTACCAAGGAGCTATCCGGTTCCTGCTCCACCACGGCCAGCACCACCCGCTGGCGCCGTCACGACACCCACTGGGTCATCAGCCTGTTTGGCACCGCCGTTGGCGCCGGTATCCTGTTCCTGCCTATCAATCTGGGTCTGGGCGGGATCTGGCCCCTCGTCATCGTCGCAGTACTGGCAGGCCCCATGACCTTCCTCGCCCACCGCGGGCTGGCGCGCTTCGTGCTCTCCTCTTCACGTCCCCACGCCGACTTCACCGAAGTGGCGGAGGAGCACTTCGGCAAGATGGCCGGTCGCCTCATCTCGGCGCTCTACTTCCTCTCCATCTTCCCGATCCTGCTCATCTACGGGGTCGGTCTGACCAACACGGTGGAGAGCTTTATGGTCAACCAGCTCGGCATGGCAACCCCGGATCGGGTGATGCTCTCCGGCGTGCTGGTATTCGCCATGATCGCCGTGATGCTGGCGGGTGAGAAAGCGATGCTGCGCGCCTTCGCCTTTATGGTCTATCCGCTGGCGGCCATTCTGGCAGCCCTCTCCTGCTACCTGATCCCTCAGTGGCAATGGCCGGAAGTGACCGCGTTTGAAGGAGTCAGCTTCCTCAACACCGTCTGGCTGGCGCTGCCGGTCACCGTGTTCGCCTTCAGCCACGCCGCCGCCATCTCCGGCTTTGCCAACGTGCAGCGTCGTGAATATGGCGAGCAGGCAGAAGCCAAGAGCGGCCTGATCCTGCGCAACACCACAGTGATGCTGGTGGGCTTTGTGCTGTTCTTCGTCTTCTCCTGCGTGCTGAGCCTCTCGCCAGCCCAACTGGCCGAAGCCAAGGCCCAGAACGTCTCTGTGCTCTCCTATCTCGCCAACATCACCGATAACCCGGTGATCGTGACTCTGGGACCGCTCATCGCCTTTATCGCCATCAGCTCCTCCTTCCTTGGCCACTTCCTCGGTGCCCGTGAAAGCCTGAAAAGCCTGATCGCCAAGCCTACCGGCCTGCCGCTGGCCAAGGCGGACAAAGTCGGTATCGCCCTGATGTTCTTCTCTATCTGGGGGGCCGCCGTCATCAACCCGGGCATTCTGGGGCTGATGGAGACCCTCTCCGGCCCGGTCATCGCCATGATCCTGTTTATCATGCCGGTGATTGCAATCTACAAGGTGGAGGCGCTGGCCCGCTTCCGTCACGGCTGGACCAACGGCTTTATCCTGCTGACCGGTTCGCTGGCGGTATCGGCGCTGATCTTCAGCCTGTTGAAGTAACGACTCGCAGCAGAAAACAAAAAGAGAGGCGACCTTGGGTCGCCTCTCTTCTCTCTGTTCGGGTGTGAGCTCAGCCCAGCCTGGCGCCGTTCTCCACCGCTTGCTCGGGGATAGCCATCACTACAGCGCCATCCGGCCGATAGAAACCGGTCAGCAGAAACTCCGACTGAAACGGGCCGATCTGCTTGGTCGGGAAGTTGACTACGGCGATGATCTGGCGGCCCACCAGCTGCTCTGGCTGGTAGAGTGCGGTGATCTGGGCGCTGCTCTTGCGAATCCCCAGTTCAGGGCCAAAATCCGCCCACACCTTGTAGGCCGGTTTGCGCGCCTCGGGGAACGGCTCGACCCGCACCAGGGTACCCACCCTCAGCTCCACCATCTCGAAATCCTGCCAGCTAATCGTCTCCATTTCGGCTCCTGTTTATCGTGCACCTTGCATGACCCGCAGCATGGCCCAAAGAGAGAAGGCTGTCTTCGGCGATCAGCCGTTTCGTTGCGGCAGGTGGCCGTTTTGCTGGCGCCAGAGGGACGGAGTGAGCCCGGTCTCGGCCAGGAAGCGCTCGCCGAAGGCCCCCTGATTCTGGTAGCCGCAGCGGCTGGCAATCTCCCCAACGGGCAGTTGCGTACCGGCAAGCAGGGTTCGCGCCAGTGCCATGCGCCGGCTGCGAATGTAGTGGGAGACGCTTACCCCCAGTTGTTGGCGAAAGGCGAGCTTGAACTGGCTCTGGCCAAGGCAGGCGATGGCGGCGAGTTGCTGATTGGTCAGCGGGGCGGCGAGATTGGCATCGATATGGCGCTGCACCTTGAGGATGCGAGCGGCAAGACGCGGGGTGGCAGTGCTCTGCATCCCCTGCCCTTCCGCCAGCAGGGAGAGCCACACCTGCGCCATGCCCGCCACCTGCCGCCCTTCGGCCACCATGCGGTGCAGAAAAGCGAGGTAGTGGCGCTGGGGCTCATCCAGCTCGATAAAGGGGTGAGCCGCCAGATCGCCGGGTAGCCAGTCGCTCTCCTGCACCAGAAACGAAAGCGCGGGATCGGCGGCGTAGTCGTGCCGCTCGCCGGGAGCGATGATGCAGGCAGAACCGGGGGCAAGCCTGCGCCCCCGGCCCTGCACCTCGATCTCGAGGGGGCCGTCGAGGGGGATCACCAGCTGGGCAAAGTCGTGGCTATGGCTGCAGAAGTGGTGGTGATAGTGGCGCAGGCTGAAGCGGGACATGGCAGATAGCAATGACGCGGCCAGGGCCGCGTCATTGGGGGTTATTCCTTGTCGAAATCTTCGATCTCTTTGCCCAGCGCTTCCATGATGGCGCGCGCTTCGGCCGGGACACTGTCCGGTTGATCCTTGCGCAAGTCTTCGTCGCAAGGGAGCGGCTGGCCGGTGAAAGCGTGCAGGAAGGCTTCACAGAGCAGCTCGCTGTTGGTCGCATGACGCAGGTTGTTCACCTGACGGCGGGTGCGCTCATCGGTCAACACTTTCAACACCTTGAGCGGGATCGAGACGGTAATCTTCTTGACCTGTTCGCTCTTCTTACCGTGTTCCGCGTAGGGGCTGACGTAGTCGCCGTTCCACTCTGTTCCCATGACTCACCTGTTCTCATTTAGCCGTGAGCGCGGATTTTAACCCTTAAGGAAATTAATGGCAATCCAACAGCAAAGCCATTTAGACGTCTGGAAGTGTTGACGGCTTTTTTAAGCTGGCGTAGTGTGGTTGACCATGAGCCCGCAATGGCGGGATGGCGCGTGGCAGCAAGATGCCGGCGTGTGAAAAGACATCAAGGAGAGTGATATGACCCACAAGGCCACCCTGGCGGTTCGCACCGGGATTGAGACAGACACACAGCACGGTGCCGTGGTGCCCCCCATCTACCTCTCCAGCAACTACACCTTTGCCGACTTTGGCGAGCCCCGTCAATACGATTATGCCCGCTCCGGCAATCCGACCCGCACCAATCTGGCGGACGCGCTGGCGGCGCTGGAAGGGGGCGCAGGCGCCGTGGTTACCGGCACCGGCATGGGGGCCGTCCATCTGGTCACCACAGCACTGCTCAAGGCGGGGGATCTGCTGCTCGCCCCCCACGACTGCTACGGCGGCACCTGGCGTCTGTTTGAGTATCTGGCGGCCAAGGGCCACTACCGGGTGCAGTTTGTCGATCAGGGTGACGAGGCCGCACTGGCCGCCGCACTGGCGCAAAAGCCTGCGCTGGTATGGGTCGAGACCCCCTCCAACCCGCTGCTGCGGGTGGTGGATATCAGCGCCATTGCCAGCGCCGCCCACGAGGTGGGTGCACAGGTGGTGGTGGACAACACCTTCCTCTCCCCCCTGCTGCAACAGCCGCTCGCACTTGGTGCCGACGTGGTAGTGCACTCCACCACCAAGTACATCAACGGTCACTCCGACGTGGTGGGCGGAGTGGCGATTGCCAAGGAGGCAGCACTGGCCGAGTCGCTGGTGTGGTGGGCCAACTGTCTGGGGCTCACCTCCGGGGCGTTCGATTCCTACCTCACCCTGCGCGGCCTGCGCACTCTGGCCCCCAGATTGCGCACCCATCAGGAGAATACCGATCGCATCCTCACCTTCCTGCAACAGCAGCCACTGGTGAAACGCATCTATCACCCCAGCCTGCCGAGCCATCCGGGCCACGATATTGCGCGCCGTCAACAGTCCGGCTTCGGCGCCATGCTAAGTTTTGAACTCGATTGCAGCGAGGCAGGCATTCGCGCCTTCCTCGCGGCCCTCACCCTCTTCTCGGTGGCCGAGTCCCTCGGCGGGGTGGAGAGTCTGGTGGCCCATCCGGCCAGCATGACCCACAGAGCCATGACCCCGGCGGCGCAGCAGGCAGCAGGCATCAGCGCCCAACTGCTGCGGTTGTCGGTCGGTATTGAACACGGTGAAGACCTGGTGGCCGATCTGGCTCAGGCTTTTGAACAGGCGCAGCAGGCAGAACAGGTAGCGAAGTAATGGAACAGCAGCAACAAGGAGAGATCGCGGTGGCAGCAGAAGCAGGATTGAAGCGGCGTCACGTCCACAAGTTTGGTGGCAGCAGTCTGGCGGATCCGGTCTGTTATCGCCGGGTCGCCAGTATCGTTGAACAACAGGTGGGCGGGGATGAACTGATCGTGGTCTCCGCCGCTGGCAAGACCACCAACCGGCTGATCCAGCTGGTGGAGCTGGCCGAAGCGGGGGACGAAGCCGCCGGTGAAGCCATCTCTGCCCTTCAGGCCTATCAGCAGAGCCTGATCGACGGCTTGCTGGAGGGTGAACTGCAGCTCGACCTGAGCAAGCAGCTGGCCGACGACATGCAGCTGATCGCCAAAACGCTGGAGGGACAGTTTGACCGCTTCGCCCGCAACGGCCTGCTCGCCTTTGGCGAAGTGTGGTCGGCGCGCCTGCTGGCTGCCCTGCTTACCAGTCGCGGCGACAAGGCTATCTGGCTCGATGCCCGCAGCTTCCTGCGCGCCGAGGATGGCGCTCTGGTCAAGGTGGATACCGCCCTCTCCAGCGAACTGCTCAAGGCGCGACTGGCGGAGCATGCCGGTCGCATCGTGGTAACCGGCTTTATCGCCGCCGACATGGAGGGGCGCTCCCTGCTGCTCGGTCGCAACGGATCTGACTACAGCGCCAGCCTGTTGGCGCTGCTGGCGGACGGCGAATCCACCACCATCTGGAGCGACGTGGCCGGTGTCTACAGCGCCGACCCGCGCCGGGTGAAGGAGGCACGCCTGCTGGAGCGCCTGAGCCTCGCCGAAGCCAACGAGCTGGCCCGCCTCGGCTCGTCGGTCTTGCACTCGCGCACCCTGCAACCGGTGGCCGACAGCCGCCAGCGCCTCACCCTGCGCTGCAGCTACAACCCGGACGAGGGCTGCACCCACATCCTGCGCCGCGCCCCCCGCTCCGGTGGAGCCCGCATCGTCTCCTCGGTGGATCAGATCGCCCTCATCGAGCTGAAAGTGCTGCCGCAGACCAACTATGAACAGACGGTGGCCACCATCGAGGCCCATCTGGCCCGCCACCGTCTCAACCCGCTCACCCTGCAGCGCCAGCCGGATCGCCGGATCCTGCGTCTCGCCTACACCCTTGAGGTAGCACAGGGCGCCTTCGAGCTGCTGCGCGACTTCCAGCTGCAAGGGAGCTTCACCGGCCTCATTCAGAAAGAGGGGTACAGTCTGGTAGCGCTGGTCGGCGCCGGTGTCACCGACAACGCAGAACAGTGTCATCGCTTCTATCAGCTGCTGGCAGATCAACCGCTGGAGTTCGTCCAGGTGGCCCGAGATGGCCTGAGTCTGGTGGCCGTGCTGCGTCAGGTAGTGCTGGAGCCGCTGCTCATCGCCCTGCACAGCGCCCTCTTCAGCCGCCCGACCCGGGTCGGACTGGTGGTGTTCGGCAAGGGCAATATCGGCGGCCACTGGCTGAGCCTCTATGCCCGCGAAAAAGCACGGCTCGAACATGAGCTCAATCTGGCGCTCACCCTCTACGGGGTGTTCAGCTCGGAAGGGGGCCTGCTGGATGAAGAGGGGCTCAACCCCCTCAAGGTACAGGACAACTTCAATCCCAAGCCGCTGATCTGGCCGGAGTTGCTCTCCCAGCTTGAACAGCACGGCTTCGATGCGCTGGTTGCGCTGGACATGACCGCCAGCGAAACGGTGAGCCGCTACTACCCCGACTTCGCCCAGCTTGGCATTCACATCATCGCCGCCAACAAGTTTGCCGGTGCTGCCGACAGCGAGTTCTACCAGCGCATCAAGCAAACCTGCCGTGACCATCAGGTGCAGTGGCGCTACAACGCAACCGTGGGCGCAGGGCTGCCAATCCAGTCCAGCATCCAGATGCTGCGCCAGAGCGGCGACCGCATTCAGGGGGTCTCCGGCATCTTCTCCGGCACCCTCTCCTGGCTGTTCCAGCAGTATGACGGCACCCGCCCCTTCTCCGAGCTGGTGGACGAGGCGTGGCAGCACGGTCTGACCGAACCGGATCCCCGCGAAGATCTCTCCGGTCAGGATGTGCGGCGCAAGCTGCTTATTCTGGCGCGGGAAGCAGGCTTCGAGCTCGACTCCGCCGATATCGAGCTGGAGAATCTGGTGCCCGTTACGCTGCGCAAGGTGACCGCCGATCAGTTCATGGACAGACTGAAAGAGCTGGATGGCCCGATCCAGACCGCCTTTGAAGGGGCCAAGCGCCTCGGCAAGGTGCTGCGCTACGTGGCCCGCTTCGAGCATGACGGCAAGGCGCGGGTCGGACTGGAGGCGCTGGAGCCCCACCACCCGTTTGCCAACCTCTTGCCGTGCGACAACATCTTCGCCATCGAGAGCGACAGCTATCGCACCAACCCGCTGGTGATCCAGGGGCCGGGGGCGGGTCGGGAAGTGACCGCCGCCGCTATCCAGTACGATCTGTGGCAGATCTGCGCCAGCCTCTAAGGCAGATTGCAAAGGGAGCAGCACCTCTCTCCCGCGCACAATAAAAAAGCCCGAGTCGATGACTCGGGCTTTTTGCTGAATGCCGCTTCGATTAGGAGAAGCAGGCTTGCAGCACGTAGAAGATGGCGATAGCCAGAATGGCACCGGCAGGCAGGGTGATGATCCAGGAGACCACGATGTTGCGCAGTACCCCCAGGTTCAGCGCCGCAATGCCGCGCGCCAGACCGACACCCATCACAGCACCGACCAAGGTCTGGGTGGTGGAGATGGGCAGACCGGTACCGGAGGCAATCACTACGGTCGCGGCAGTCGCCAGCTGGGCAGCAAAACCACGGCTCGGGGTCAGGTGAGTGATGCCGGTACCGACCGTCGCCATCACCTTCTCGCCCATGGTCGCCAGACCGATCACGATACCGATACCGCCAAGGGGCAGGATCCACCAGGCAATGGCTGCCTGACTGGAAATCTCACCACCGGAAGCCACGATAGAGGCCACTGCAGAGAGCGGGCCGATGGCGTTGGCCACGTCGTTAGAGCCGTGGGCAAAGGCCATGGCACAGGCAGTGATCACCATCAGGATGCCGAACACCTTCTCCACGTTGGCGAAGTGCATCTTGCTGTCATCCTGCGGGTTGTACTTCTGGCCGCGAATGTAGATCCAGCCGGCAAACGCCACTGCGATGGAGATGGCGATGGAGAGCAGAATGCCCTCGCCATCGCTCAGGTGCAGACCGACGTGGGTCAGCCCCTTCTTGATGGTCACCAGACAGATCACCAGTGCAGTCAGGAACATGTAGAACGGCACATAGCGCTTGGCGTTGTTCAGGGGATCATCGGTGTTGAAGATAAGCTTCTGCACGCTGATGAACATGAAGTAGGCGATGACACCTGAGATGGCCGGGGTGATGACCCAGGAGCCGACGATGCCACCAAACTTGCTCCACTGCACCGCTTCCGGGCCAATGCTCACCACCGCAAAACCGACGATGGCGCCGATGATGGAGTGAGTGGTAGAGACGGGCCAGCCGAAGTAGGAGGCGAGGATCAACCAGGCGCCTGCCGCCAGCAGGGAGGCGATCATGCCGAGCACCAGCAAGTCCGGACTATCGACAAACGCATTGCTGTCGATGATGCCGTTACGGATGGTGGCCGTTACTTCGCCACCGGCCAGATAGGCGCCGGCAAATTCGAAGATCATGGCAATGATGATCGCCTGACGAATGGTCAGGGATTTGGTGCCGACCGATGTTCCCATGGCGTTGGCTACGTCATTCGCGCCAATGCCCCAAGCCATCAAAAAGCCGAACAAGGCCGCCACGAGCACCAGAGTGGTGCCGTAATTCGCGATAATGTCCATTAATAGTGTTTACCCAGTCAGTCGATTACGAACGAGCCAGCATCAGTTCCAGACGGGCGCCTACACGCTCGGCCTGATCTGCCAGGTCACCTACCCATTCGAGGATCTTGTAAAGGAACATCACATCGATCGGATTGTAATTGTGCTCAACCGCTTGCAGCTGTTGGCGCAGTCCGATCTGCATGGTGTCTGTATCGTCCTCGATCAGATCCAGCTGGTGGATCATCTCGGCAACCATTTCCACTTCCCGTCCTTTGAAGCCGGTCTCGAGCAGCTCGTCGAGCTCCCCGATCGCTTTCTCGGCCTGAGCGGTCGCATCAATACAACGTTTGAGGTAAGCCATGAAATCCGTCCGCATTTCGGCGGGGAACTCCATGCGACGACCAAGCATGCGGCCGGAGATATCCTTGGCACGGTTGGCAATCTTGTCTTGCTGGGTCAACAGCTCCAGCAGGTCGGTGCGTGCAACCGGCAGGAACAGGCCGCGAGGCAGTTTCAGACGGATTTCACGCTTGAGGGTATCTGCCTCTTTTTCCAGCTGGGCGATCTGCTGCCGGATCTTCTCGGCATCTTCCCAACGGTCTTCGGCAACTGCGTCAAAGAAGGGAACCAACTGCTGGGAGCACTGGTGAACCTTGACGATATGCTTCTGCAGCGGCTTGATGGGGGACTTGGCAAAAAGCCCCAAAATAGTATTTACTGGCATGGCCAAACCTGTGTCGGTGAAAAAACACTCGATACGATTTTATGAGGCGCGCATGGTAACCGAACTGCGCCCTCAATTAAACCGCGAATTAATCTAGTCGTCTCGCGGGCATTATATCCCCGCGACCCGAATCCTGCCCCCCAAAGTTGCCTGCCAGCCCGGAATGACTATGCAAACTGAGATCGAGATAAAGTTTTTTGTCGCCCGCGACATTCAACCCGAGTTATCCAACCTGCTGAATTCTCTTGAGATTAAAGAATCATCACAACAGCAGCTCGGCAACGTCTATTTCGATACGCCGACCCTGGCTCTGCGCCAACTGGATATGGGGCTGCGTATTCGCCGCTGCGATGCCTTCGCCGAGCAGACCATCAAATGCCGTGGCCAGGTGGTGGGCGGCCTGCATGCCAGACCCGAGTACAACGCCCCTGTCAGCGGCGATCTGCCGACCCTCTCGACCTTTCCCGATGAAATTTGGCCGACCCTGACCGAGCGTGACCACATTCAGCAGCAGCTGGTCGCCCAGTTTCGCACCGACTTCCTGCGCCGCCACTGGCTGATCGTCTTCGAGGGGGCCGAGATTGAGCTGGCCTGGGATCAGGGAGAGATAGTCGGCAGTAAAGGCAGCACCACCATCAACGAGCTGGAACTGGAGCTCAAATCAGGCGCTACCGCGGCGCTGTTTGCACTGGCCCGGCGCCTTGCCAGGATCGGCGGGCTGCGCCTTGGCGCCCAATCCAAGGCCCAGCGCGGCTATCGACTGGCCGGGCTCGGCAAACCGCTGGCCCTGCAGGCACTGGTCGCGAGTGAAGATATTGAAAGCATGACAGGGATCAGCGAGGGGCTGCGTCACTGGCAGCATCACGAGCAGCTCTGGCTGGAGCATTTGCAGGATGAATGCGTTCAACAGCAGGCACTCGCGGCCCTGTGCCAGGGGATCGATCTGGTCGCCCGCACTGCGGCCGCGCTGCCACAACCCGCACCTTGGCTGCCAGCACTGACCAGCCTGCACGCCCATCTGCAAGCCCAATCGGACGAGCAAAACGAGTGGCCTGCCGAACTGGCCGATCTCTTCCTCTATCCGGCATATGTCGAGTTGCAGCTGGCCATCGCCGCCTGGCTGCATCACGCAATCTGAGTAGGGCGATGTCGTAAATACAAAGGCCAGAAACAAAAGCCGAAAACAAAACGGGTGAGCCTTGGCTCACCCGTTTTGCATTACAGCAGGTTGAGCTGCTGCATGGCGCTGCGAATGCGCTCGCGGGTCGCTTCCGACAGCGGCATCACCGGCAGGCGGCACTCCTCGCTACAGAAACCGAGCAGGGAAGCGGCATATTTGGCACCAGCCGGGCTCGGCTCGGCAAACATCGCCTGATGGAGCGGAATGAGCTTGTCTTGCAGCTCACGCGCTTCTTGCCACTTGCCCGCCAGCGTGAGGTTCTGCACCTCGGCCACCAGCTTGGGCGCCACGTTGGCGGTCACAGAGATACAGCCCTGACCACCGCCGATGTTGTAGGCCACAGCCGTGGCATCTTCACCGGATAGCCAGGCGAAAGGCTTTTTGATCAGCTGGCGCTCGGTCCAGGGGCGCGCCAGATCGCCAGTCGCGTCTTTCACCCCGGCAATGCGCGGCAGTTCGGCCAGACGGGCCAGGGTCGCGGGCTGCACATCGACAATGGCGCGCGGCGGGATGTTGTAGACGATGATCGGCTTGGCAGTGGCGTCGTGGACAGCCTTGAAGTGGTGGTAGAGCCCCTCCTGATTGGGACGGTTGTAGTAACCGGCCACATGCAGGGTGGCATCGGCGCCCACCCGCTCTGCATGGAGGGTGTACTCGATGGCTTCGACCGGGTTGTTGGAACCGGCCCCGGCAATCACCGGAATGCGACCTGCAACCTGTTTGACCACCAGCTCCACCACCCGGCAGTGCTCGTCGTGGGTCAGGGTCGGACTTTCGCCCGTGGTGCCTACCGGCACAATGCCGTGAGTACCCTGTTCGATATGCCACTCCACCAGACGCAGCAGCGCCTCTTCATCCAGCTTTCCCTGTCGAAACGGGGTGATCAACGCAACGATTGAACCTTGAAACATGGGATCTCCTTCTCCTAAATGACGCGCATATGGCAATAAAAAACCCCGGTACGATGTGCGCAACCGGGGTTTGAAGCTTCTCAGGGATGAGAGGTTACGCGCGAACGTCGGCAGGCCCGAATTTCAGGCTTTTTTTGTGCTTTCGTTTCAACCCGTTGAACCGCATTTCGTCATCTCTGGTCAAAAAATGGTGTCTGGGCATATTTCGGGAACACGGCATAAATGTCAAGGCGAAAGGGGCTATGTATAATGGCCGCCCAAAATTGCGTGGAGAGACCCGATGAGCAGCCCTATCAGTGCCGTCAGCCAGATGCTGGAACGAAACCAAGCCCTCTTTGTCGGCAAGCGGCTACTTGTCTGTGGCGCGCTGGAGGATGACTATCCCCGCCAGCTGGCGAGCCTGGCCCAGACCCTGACCGTCTTTACCACCGATTACTGCTACTACCGCAGCCAGCAGGCCGCCCTCGGCGAGGCTATCCTGTTCGACCACCAGCTCGGTGGAGCCCCGCGCTTCGATGCCCTGTTGCTGCTGATGCCCAAGGCCAAGGCCGAGGCACAATATCTGCTGGCCATGATGACCCCCTTGCTGGAAGCGGGTGCCGATCTGTTCCTCGCCGGTGAAAACCGCGGCGGCATCAATGGCGCCGACAAGCTACTGGCCCCCTATGGCGAAAAGCCGATAAAGCGCGATTCGGCGCGCCGCTGCTCGCTCTATCACGGTGAGCTGAGCCAACCGGTTGAACCTTTCAATCTGGATAGCTGGTTTGGCCGCTATCAGTGCAAGGCCGGTGATACCGAACTGACCGTGCTGGCGCTGCCCGGCGTCTTCAGCGCCGCCGAGCTGGATCTCGGCACCCAGATGCTGCTGGCTGCAGTGCCACCGATGACGGGCGAATTGCTCGATTTTGGCTGCGGCGCCGGGGTAATTGGGTCTGTGCTGGCCAAGCGCAATCCGGATCTGCGGGTCAACATGGTGGATATCAGCGCACTGGCGCTCGAATCGAGCCGCCGCACCCTGGCGATCAACGGTCTGCAGGGCAAGGTCACAGCTTCCGATGTCTATTCGGATGTCTCCACCCGTTTCCAGCACATCGTCTCCAACCCGCCATTCCATGCGGGTCTCAAAACCTTCTATGCGGCAACCGAGCAGTTCCTAGCCAAGGCGCCGGAATTTTTGCTGCCAAATGGTTCGCTGACCATTGTTGCCAACGCCTTCTTGCGCTATCAGCCTATACTGGAGACACACTTCAAACGGACTGAAGTGATCAGCAGTGATGCCAAATTCAAGGTCTATCTGAGCAAAATGTAAATAAGTGTAAGCAGCACAATAAAACAGCTAGAGAGCGCCATCCGGCATCTGATAAGGTATTAAGCACACGATAAAAACCACCCCTTTAGGGGTGTTTTTATACCGAACATTGAAAACCTTTTCATGTTGTTCATTCAGGGAGAGAAATACGATGGCAGGCATTTTGACCATGATCCTGGCTGGTGGCGAAGGTACTCGCCTGCAGCCTCTGACCACCACCCGCAGCAAGCCTTCCGTCCCCTTCGGTGGCAGCTACCGGCTAATCGACTTTGTCCTCAACAACTTCGTCAACGCCGACTTTCTGCGCATCTATGTACTGACCCAATTCAAATCACAGTCCCTCTACCTGCACATGAAGAAGGGGTGGAATATCGTCGGCATCACCGACCGTTTTATCGATCCCATCCCGGCCCAGATGCGAATGGGCAAACGCTGGTATGACGGCACCGCCGATGCCATCTACCAGAACCTCGGTTTTATCGAGCGAGCCGAACCGGATCACGTCTGCATCTTCGGCTCCGACCACATCTACAAGATGGATGTGAGCCAGATGGTCACCTTCCACAAGCAGAAGAACGCCGCCATGACGGTCGCGGCACTTCGCATGCCCATCGAAGAAGCGAGCGCCTTCGGGGTGATCGAGGTGGATACCGAAGGGCGGATGATCGGCTTTCAGGAAAAACCAAAGCAGCCCAAGCACATTCCCGGCGATCCGACCCAGGCGCTGGTCTCCATGGGAAACTACATCTTCGAGACCGATGCCCTCTGCCGCGAGTTGAAGCGGGATGCCGCCGAGGAGAACTCCAGCCACGACTTTGGCAAGGATGTGATCCCGAGCCTCTACCCGCGTGCCCCCGTCTATGTCTATGACTACAGCACCAACGTCATCCCCGGCGAGAAACCGCACGTCTACTGGCGGGATGTGGGCACCCTCGACTCTTATTGGCAAGCGCATATGGACCTGGTGGCCGACAATCCCCCCTTCTCCCTCTATAACCGCAAGTGGCCCCTGCACACCCACTATCCGGCGCTGCCGCCTGCTACCTTCATCGACAGCGACGAGTGCAAGGTGAAGATCGCCAACTCCCTGATCTCCGCCGGTTGCTTCATTCAGGGCAGCCAGATCCAGCGATCCATCCTCGGTTTCCGCTGCAATATCGGCGCGTGCAGCCATATCAGTGAGTCCGTGCTGCTGGGGGATGTGAAGATTGGTGAAGGCTGCTCCATCCGGCGCGCGATCATTGATAAAAACGTTGAAATTGCGCCCGGCACCGTTATCGGTGAAAATCTGGACCACGATAGAGAGCGATTTACCGTATCCGAAGGCGGTATCGTGGTGGTACCTAAGGGAGCAAGAGTTGGCTATTAACCCACTGAAAATCCTGTTTGTTGCCTCGGAAGTTGAGGGGCTGGTCAAGACCGGGGGCCTGGCCGATGTCGCCAGAGCCCTGCCGATGTACCTGGCCCAGAAGGGGCATGACGTCAGGATCATGCTCCCCTTCTACAAGACGATAAAGCGACGGGATGAGGCCAGACTGGTGGCGTCACGCTGGTTGCCAACCCACCCCGGGCTGCCTGATATCGGTTATCGTATATACCAGATGGAGCTGGATGGCGTCTGCGTCTATCTGCTCGACTGCCCGCAATATTTCGATCGTCCCCAGCTCTACGCCGAGAACAACCAGGCCTATCCGGATAATGGCGAGCGCTTTGCCTTCTTCTCGGCCGCGGCCCTCCATGCCTGCGAGCAGCTCGGCTTTGCCCCTGATATCGCCCACTGCAATGACTGGCACACCGGCCTGCTGCCACTGCTGCTGAAAACCCGTCACGCCCACAACCCCTTCTTCCAGCAGACCCGCAGCATAATTAGCATTCACAATGCGGCGTTTCAGGGTGTGTTTGGCCGCGAGCAGTTCTGGGCCATGCCCGAGATCGCCGACTACGAACGCCGCATCAACTACGACTACGGCCACGTCAATCTGCTCAAATGCGGGGTGCTCTACGCCGACAAGATCAACGCAGTCAGCCCCAACTATGCCCAGGAGCTACTGACTCACCTCGGCGCCCACGGCATGGCGCATATCTTCCAGCAGCGGGCGGCGGATCTCTGCGGCATCCTCAACGGCTGCGACTACAAGGACTGGGATCCGGAGTTCGACGAATTCCTGCCTGCGACCTACAGCATCGACAACATGGCTGGCAAACAGATCTGCAAAGAGAGCCTGCAGCAGGAGGCGGGGCTGGCCGTGGCAGGCTTGCCCATCTACGGCATGGTTTGCCGCCTGACCGAGCAGAAGGGCGTTCCCCTGCTGCTCCCTGCGCTGGAGAAATTCCTCCACCATCAGGTACAAGTGGTGATCGTCGGCTCTGGCGATCCTGCGCTCGCCACGCAACTACAAACCATGGCCCGGGATTATCCGGGCAAGCTCGCCTTCATCAACACCTATGACGATCGGCTGGCCCATCTGGTCGAAGCCGGTGCCGACTTCTTCCTGATGCCCTCGCTGTTCGAGCCTTGCGGCCTCAACCAGATGTACAGTCTCGCCTATGGCACCCTGCCACTGGTGCGGGCCGTGGGTGGTCTGAAAGATACCGTGGTGGATTGGGATGCGGATCCCGAGCATGCCACCGGCTTCTGCTTCAACGATCCGACTGCCGCCATCCTGCTCGATACCATGCGCCGCAGCCTGCTCTATTTCCTGCAGGACAAAGAGCGTTTTGCCAAGGTGCAGCGCAATGCCATGAGCACCCGCTTCAACTGGCCTGACTCGGTCACCCAGTATGAACGGATGTATCAGAGCGCATTGGGCCGTTACTGAATGCCAAACGTCAGCTAATTGCTGAAGTTTTGTACCCTTGGCGCCACTTTGAGCGTCAACAGCGAAAAAAGTCCCCTTTGGCTGTTGACGCTCCCCCAAAACTCTATAGAATCCCCCTCCGCAGTGATGCGAAGGTGGCGGAATTGGTAGACGCGCTAGCTTCAGGTGTTAGTGTCCCACGGATGTGAGGGTTCGAGTCCCTCTCTTCGCACCAATACTGCCATGCTGATTCAGCAGCATGTAAATCCAACTAGAAAACCCGAATGTGCGAAGGTGGCGGAATTGGTAGACGCGCTAGCTTCAGGTGTTAGTGCCCCCCGGGTGTGAGGGTTCGAGTCCCTCTCTTCGCACCATGCTTCTCCAGACAGCATGTAAATCAAAACTGGTAACACAATGTGCGAAGGTGGCGGAATTGGTAGACGCGCTAGCTTCAGGTGTTAGTGTCCCACGGATGTGAGGGTTCGAGTCCCTCTCTTCGCACCATGCTTTATCCAGACAGCATGTAAATCCAGACTGGAAACCCGAATGTGCGAAGGTGGCGGAATTGGTAGACGCGCTAGCTTCAGGTGTTAGTGCCCCCCGGGTGTGAGGGTTCGAGTCCCTCTCTTCGCACCATGATTCTGACATGTAAACACAGAGCAATGCGCTCCAACCGCATTTAAAAACCAGCTGGAGAAAATCAGTGTGCGAAGGTGGCGGAATTGGTAGACGCGCTAGCTTCAGGTGTTAGTGTCCCACGGATGTGAGGGTTCGAGTCCCTCTCTTCGCACCATTCATTACGCAAAAGGCCCATCACGAAAGTGATGGGCCTTTTGTTTTTACTCCTTGTTATGGCTATGCTTTTGACGACTCCCCGCTCATCGTCATGCCAAGGAACGCATATGATACTGGATACCGACATTCACAACTTTTACGAACATCTGGTGCTCAAGGAGATTGAGAAACAGGGGCTGCAGCAAAAGCTCAACAGCGATCAGATGGCCGACCTCTGCTGCCTCACCCTCAACCAGCTCCCCGCCCACTATATTCGCCACAATGTCGACATGATCTACTTCCTGACCGACGCCAAGCGCACCGAAATGGAGAAACTGGTGGTCGAATCGCTCAAGGTGGCACAGCAGAAGATCAAGCAGGCTCCCGTCAAAAGCTCATAACCAGGGCTGCTGCCAGAGCAGGGTGACGATACCGGTCAACCCGGCCACTGGCAGCAAGATCAAGGCGGGCCGCAATCCGGGCTCCAGCATCACCCAGGCAGCCAGCAGAAAACCTACACTCCAGGTGCCGTACTCTTTATCCTGACCCCATGCGAGTACGGCCACCGCCACCAGCAACATCATCCCCCGCAATATCCAGCGCATTGTTTTCTCCCCAACCAACAATTGATAATAATTATCATCTTCATCTACTGGGGATGCAAGTAGCGTCACGGGTAAGCTTCGTATGTGACCCTTAGTGTCAACAGGCCGCTCAAAAACGGGTTATGAGATCAACTAATTTGTGATTTTTTCAATCAAATGTGCATTTTTGCCAATTTGATGGGGCTTTAACCCGCCGGGTTTGTGGTAGATTGCGGCCTCTTTTTGGGTTGCCTCCTCGGGATCGATGTATCCACAGGACGAGAGGGAGTGACCTTGGCGAGCAAGAGTTTAGGAAGTATCTATGCAAAACCAACAAAACCACATCCGACTACCGGGCATGGCACAGGTGTTTGCCTGTCTGGCCATTTTCCTGGCCCTGGCATTCTCGTTCACCAGCGTGCTCGATCTGCCGATCCAGCTGGCGCTGTTCATCGCCTGGTTCGTCATCATGGGGCTTGGCATCAAACTCGGCCACGATTACAAATCTCTGGAACAGGCAGCCGTTGACGGCGTTGCCAAGGGGATGGGGGCCATCCTGATCCTGGTCTCCGTCGGTGCCCTGGTCGGCACCTGGATTGCCGGCGGCATTGTTCCCAGCATCATCTATTTCGGCCTCAAGGTGATCCATCCGTCCATCTTCCTGCTGGCAACCCTGATCATCTGCTCCCTGACCTCGCTGGCCACCGGCACCTCCTGGGGCTCTGCCGCCACCGCCGGTATCGCCATGATGGGGATCGGCCACAGCCTCGGCGTGCCTGCGCCGCTGGTAGCTGGTGCCGTGCTCTCCGGCGTCTACTTCGGTGACAAGCTCTCTCCGCTCTCCGACTCAGTAGTGCTGGCGTCCACCATGTCCAACGTCGACGTGGTGGAACATATCAAGGGGATGCTGCCCATCAGCCTGCTCTCCTATGTCATCACTGCCGTGCTATTCACCGTAGTGGGCATGCAGTATTCGGGCAATGTCAGCCTGGAGCAGGTCAATCTGGTGATGGAGGCTCTCGACAACCAGTTCAACATTACCCCACTGGCCATAGTGCCGGTGGTGCTGGTACTGGGCCTGTTGGCCAATCGCAAGCCCGCCTTCCCGGTGATCAGCTTCGGCGCCCTGCTGGGCCTGATCTGGGCCATCGCCTTCCAGGGCATGGATCCGGTCAAGGCAATGCACTCGGCTTATAGTCCGTTTGCCATCACCTCCGGCATCGACTTTATCGACAACATTCTCGGTCGCGGCGGCATGGAGTCCATGCTGGGCTCGGTCGCGGTCATCATCTTCGGTCTCGGGTTTGGCGGTCTGCTGGAGAAGGTCGGCATTCTGGAAGTGATTGCCAGCGCCTTCGAGAAGCGCATCAATAGCGTCGGCAGCCTGACCAGCCACACCATCGGCACTGCGTTTCTGGCTAACGTGTTTGGCTCGGCCATGTATGTGTCGCTGATCCTGACTCCCAAGATCATGGCCAAGAACTACGACCGACTGGGACTGGCGCGCAAGAACCTCTCTCGCAACGCCGAGTTTGGCGGCACCCTCACCTGCGGCATGGTGCCCTGGAGCGACAACGGCATCTTCATGGCCGGAGTGCTGGGGGTGGCAACCCTCGACTACCTGCCTTACATGTGGCTGAGCTTCACCTGTATCATTGTGACCATCACCCTCGCCTACATGGGCAAGGCGGTGAACCGGATCCCGCTGGTCGCGGCGGCAAGCTCCCGCTAAGCCATCCTGAAACAACAAAGGCGCCACCAAGGCGCCTTTGTTGTTTCAGGGGGGATGCTGTTTTACCGTCATCCCAGAGCCCACAAACAAAAACAGCCCTCGTTGCCGAGAGCCGTTTCATCAGACCGATACGCCGATCAGATGGAGAAGCTGGAGCCACAGCCACAGGTCGTGGTGGCATTGGGGTTGGTCACGGTAAAGCGTGAACCCTCCAGGCCCTCGGTGTAATCCACGCTGCCACCTACCAGATATTGCAGGCTCATGGGATCGATCACCATGGTGACGCCATTCTTCTCGACTACGGTGTCCCCGTCGTTGATCTTCTCATCAAAGGTAAAGCCATACTGGAAACCGGAGCAGCCCCCACCCGTGATGTATACCCGCAGCTTCAGCTCGGGATTCTCTTCCTCGGTGATCAGGTTCTTCACCTTGTTGGCCGCCGCATCCGTCATCTGGATGGGCAGCGGGGCTTCTGCTACTGCACTCATTACTGACCTCACAACCATTAGATCCACAAACATGGAAACCGCGAAATTATCCAATACCCGACCATTCAGTTCAAGTATTCACCACGTTTAACCGGCCGCGGGAACCGGAGCAGGCGGCGCGGCGACCAGCGGCTTGATCACCTCGCCCCACTCAACCAGCAGCTCTTGCGCCGGTTGCCTGCCATCCTTGTTGATGGTGACACGGATCCGATCCGGCACAAAGCCTTCCGGCAACTGCCAATTCCCTTCCAGCAGCTGAAAATAACGCAGGGCATAGCGCCACCCGCTCACCTTCATCCCGAGATCGCGGCCGGTTAGCGTCTTCGGCTTGTCAGCCAGACTCCCCTCGACCCGGATCTGCACCTGACCACGAAACAGCTCCCGCTTTTTGGCGGGCTGGGTCAGGGCGAGACGATAGTGGTAGCGACCGGGAATGCTGGTCTCCTGCAAGGTCAGGTTATCGATCACCACCCCCACCTGTTCGCCGGTGGGGCGCATGATCCGCTCGAAAAAGGCCAGCTGGCGCTTGAGCTCCTGCACCTGCGCCTCCTGACTCTTCAGGGTGGTCTGCAACTGCTCGAAGGCCGCTTTCTGGGTCGCCAGCTGGGTATCTTTCACCCCCAATTCGGTCTTGAGCTGGCCGATGGCCTTGCCCTGATGATCCAGCGTCTCCTGCTGTACCACCAACAGACTGCTCTGGGCCAGCTCCTGACGGTTCCCGACAAAGTAACCGATGAGCCCGCCAACGGCTAACACGACCAATAACTTCAATAGATTGGACATAGCCCCTCATCCCGTTATCACGCCATTTACGGCAGCGCCTCTCCCTTCACTATACCGCCCTGACCGGGGCCAAAGGCGATAAAGGGAAAAATTAACTGGCCGTGGCGCTGCCATCACCCCGCTTTTGACGCGCGGCGAGCCGTAAAGTTCGCTCCAGGATCTGGGAATAGATGGGCCGGCCACCCAGCCACTGGGCAACCAGAGTCGCACCGACCGTGGTGATCATCATCGGCAAAATCAGCTGATAGTTGTCGGTCATCTCGGTGACCAGCACGATACCGGTGATGGGGGCACGCACGGTGGCAGCAAACAGCGCCCCCATTCCGGCGATGGCAAAGGCGCCGGGCTCGATGCCAAGCTCGGGAAACGCCGCATGAAACAGATGGCCAAACACAACGCCAAACAGGGTGCCCAACGCCAGGGTCGGCGCAAACACCCCGCCCGGGGCACCGGAGCAGAAGCAGATGAGGGTCGCGACCAGCCGCACCGAAAAGATGAGGAACAGGGTCGCCATCGCATACTCATCCCCCATCAGATGGGGAATAAGCTCGGTGCCGCCCCCCGTCACCGCGGGAGCAAACAGCGACAGCACGCCAAACGTTCCGGCGACCAGCATGCCGATGGCCACAAAACGGTGGCGCTTGTTCTGGTGCAACGCCAGATAGCCATCCTGACAGGCCAGCACCAACTTGTTGAAGACAAAACCGAGCACCCCGAAGGTGGCTCCCATAAAAAGGAACAGCCAGAGCGCCTTGAGGGCTGGCGCATCGTAGTGAGGCAAGGTGATCACCGCCCCCTGCCCTTTCATGTTCTGCAACATCAAGGTCGCCATGATGGCGGAGATCCCCACCGCCTTGATGGCCAGAAAGGAGTAGCGAAACTGCGGTCGCATCTCCTCCATCACAAACAGGATGCCCGCCAGCGGCGCATTGAAGGCTGCCGCCAGACCGCCCGCCGCACCGGCGGCCAGCAGGGCATGGCCATGCTCCTTGGGCAGCCGGAAGATATCCGCCACCATCTTGCCGAGGTTGCCGCCGATCTGTACCGAAGGCCCCTCCCGCCCCAGCACCATACCGGAGCTCAGGGTGCAGATGCCGCCGAAGAACTTGACCGGCAACACTCGCCACCACCGCACCGGGCGCAGATCGTCCATCGCCCCCTCGATCTCGGGAATGCCAGAACCACCCGCTTCCGGGGCAAAGGTATGAGTGAGGAAGTAACCGACAAATCCCAGCAAGGCGCTGAAGCCAAAGCCAAGCAGACCGAGCTGCCACCAGGGACGGTCGGCCAGCAAGGCGATGCGTTGTTCTGCCAGCCAGTGGACACCCGATTCGAACAGACCGCACACCAGCCCGGCCAGTGTACCGACCAGCGCCGCCAGCAGCAGAACCAGCAAGGGCATCTTGTCTTGCCGGATAATACGGGAAAGCGGCCCCCGCGAAGAGGTATCGGCTTCAGAGGAGAGAGCTTGTTGCGCCATCTTGTTACACCAACTTGGAAAAACCATATCGTCAGCTAGCTGAGATCAGGATCACCCGGCGCGTTGGTCGGCTGCCCAGGGCTGGGGCTTTCTGCTATAGTCGGCCCGTTAAATTTTTGTCACGGGAGCAGACCGAGAGTCCGGGTGGCGAGAGCGCAAAGCATACTCCTGATGCTCCGGCCTGCCGAGTCTCAATCGGCTGCAATCCCTTGTGTGACGACCAAAATCCCATTAAGGATGATCCATGTCAAAATCAGATCAGCTGTTTGAACAGGCCCGCCAGACCATTCCGGGTGGCGTCAACTCACCGGTCCGCGCCTTCAATGGGGTCGGCGGCACGCCCCGCTTCATCGATCACGCCGATGGCGCCTATCTCTATGATGTGGATGGTCAGGCCTACGTGGATTACATCGGCTCCTGGGGCCCCATGCTGCTGGGTCACAACCACCCCGCCATCAAAGCCGCCGTCATCAAGGCCGTTGAGAAAGGGCTGAGCTACGGTACGCCGACCGAGATCGAAGTGTTGATGGCCGAGAAAGTGCGCCAGATCGTCCCCTCCATGGAGCAGGTTCGGATGGTCAACTCCGGCACCGAAGCCACCATGAGCGCCATCCGTCTGGCCCGCGGCTACACCGGCCGCGACAAGATCGTCAAATTCGAGGGCTGCTACCACGGCCACGCCGACTCCCTGCTGGTCAAGGCCGGTTCCGGCGCCCTGACCCTGGGTCAACCCAACAGCCCGGGCGTTCCAGCCGATTTCGCCAAACACACCCTGACCTGCGTCTTCAACGATCTGGATTCGGTGCGTGAAGCCTTCACCCAGTACGGCAGCGAGATCGCCTGTATCATCGTCGAGCCGGTCGCAGGCAACATGAACTGCATCCCACCGGTCCCCGGCTTCCTGGAAGGGCTGCGCGCCATCTGTGACGAGTTCGGTGCCCTGCTGATCCTGGACGAGGTGATGACCGGCTTCCGCGTCTCCCTGCGCGGTGCCCAGGGCCACTACAACATCGAGCCCGACCTCACCACCCTCGGCAAGATCATCGGTGCCGGCATGCCTGTGGGCGCCTTCGGCGGCAAGAAGAAGGTGATGCAATACATTGCACCGACCGGCCCTGTCTATCAGGCGGGTACTCTCTCCGGCAACCCGGTGGCCATGGCGGCCGGTCTGACCATGCTGGATCTGCTGCTGGAGCCGGGTCTCTATGAGCAGCTGAGCGCCAAGACGGCTCGTGTTGCCGAGGGACTGAAAGCGGCCGCAGCCAAGCACGGCATCCCGCTCGCCATCAACTATGTGGGCGGCATGTTCGGCTTCTTCTTCACCGACGAGCCCGAAATCACCCGCTACGAGCAGGTCACTCGCTGCGACATGGAACGCTTCAAGCGCTTCTATCATCTGATGCTGGAAGAGGGCGTCTATCTGGCGCCGAGCGCCTACGAGGCGGGCTTCCTGTCACTGGCTCACGGCGACAAGGAGATCGAACATACCCTGGCTGCCGCCGAGCGCAGCTTCGCCAAGCTGGCTGGCTAAATCGCCGCAGGTTGTCGCAGAAGGGCCCGTCACGGGCCCTTTTCTATCGCAGTACCTTCATCACCACACAGCTCTTCGATACGCCCAGTTATGGTGCATTCCCCCCTCATCATCCGTCGTTTTGTCATCCTCTGGTGCAACTTGCCCTGCCATCCCTGTCATAAAGCAGGCCCACTATTTGCACATTCACCACAAGAGCCCACGTCACCGAGGTCCATATGGCAGAGATGAGCCCCATCGATGTGCTGCGGCGCTATCAGGAGTATCAGGAGGAGTTGACCCCGCTACTGCAGGGGCTGCTCAGCGCCCCCCTTGTTTCGCTCAAGGGGTATCCCTTTGTGGTCAGCATTGACCACTATCAGGGGCCGATGTGCATCCAGCCTGCGGCACCGGCCGCCCATAACCGGCTGCACCTTATCGTCCAGGGGCAAGGACGAGAGATCACCGTCTGTCTGAATCAGCTGATTGGCTGGTTGATGGGGGACAGGGAGCGCCGCCGCGCCATGCCCTGGTTCAAGGCGATCTATGTGGTGCTCAGCATGGCGCTGTTTTTGATCGTCGCGACGCTCATCTGGCACGGGCTGGAGCAGCTTTACCAGCTATTGTGCGGCGAGCAGCAGAACCAGCTCGGCGCCTTTAGCGCCATCATCTTCCTGACGCTGGCACTGGCGGTGTTCGATTTGGGCAAGACCATTCTGGAAGAGGAGGTACTGCTGCATAAGGATATCTTCCGCCACAGCGCCATTCGCCGCACCATCACCCGCTTTATCGCCGCCATTCTGATCGCGGTCTCCATCGAGGGGCTGTTGCTGCTGTTCAAAGGCTCGCTCGGCCAGAGCGAGCTGCTCTGGCCAGCGGTCGGAGTGATGGGGTGTGCGGTGGGTTTGCTGCTGGCGCTTGGCCTCTATGTCTTTCTGGGAGCCAAGGCCGAAGCGGCACTGGTACAGGCTAGCCTGCGCTCTCCACCGTCAGCTGCACAGGGGAGCGACGCGCCGCCCGCCAGGAGGCGTACATGGTCCAGGAGGTATAGATGACGATAAAGGCAACCAGCCACTTCAGCATCTCCATATCCATGGATTTGACCAGCATGGCGGCCAGCACCACACCGATGGGACCGAAGATGGCTACCGCCAGCACCGCCTTGGCATCAAACGCCCCTTTGCGGATAAAGGTGCCTGCGGAGAAGACGCTAAGCACGGCGGTGGAGCCCATCATGATGGGAAACGCCGCCAGCGGGTTCATCCCCAGCAGATAAACCAGCGTCATGCAGGGAGCAAACAGGCCGATACCGACATTCATCAGCACCCCGAAGATGAAATTGCCAAGCAGGGCGATCGCCAGCTTGTAGCCGCTGAGCCCCATCGCATCGCCGCCTACAGGGAAAAGCCCCAGCAGACCGGCAAAGATAAGCCCTGCAACGACCAGTAAGGAAATGGCCATCACCAACCGGATGGTCTGCCGATCAAACGAGGCCACATGACGAGCGCCCCAGGCCGCGCCCGCTGCGGCGGCCATCATCATGCTGATCAGCGTCAGCGGCTCCACTGCGACTGCACCGACGAAGATCAGCGACTGAGTCACGGTCGGCAGCACGCACTGCCCATTGAGGGTACCCGGCAGTACCCGATCATCGATCAGCTTGAACTGCTTGTAGCAGGCGGTCTTTACCGCAAAGCTGCCCACCCCCAGGGTATCGAGGAAGTTGGCAACCCCACCGATCAACGCCACCGGCCAGAAGGGTGTCGCCTCAAAGGATCCACTCTGCTTCTTCCGCCAGCAGGCTTGCACCAGCATAAAGATGAATACGAGGCCTCCAGCTATAAAAACCAGCCGTAAAATATCAACTAACATAGGGGTTTCTCCTGCAACGGGCGGCGATTCTAAGGCAAGCAGCAGAAAAAATCTTGACCGGAATTAAGCAATGCTCATGACACACCTCTGCGAGGCGAAATATTTATCAATCGACTCCGAACGACTCTGCTAATACTTGTTACTGAGGCCAACAGGCCGGGTCCTGAGCACGTTGTTATGGTCCTTTCGCGACGACCACTTGTGCCAAAGGACATAATAAAAAAGAGGGCCGGTAGTAATACCGACCCTCTTTCTGTATCTGGCCGGGGCGCTGGGCCCTCGACCATGACAACCGCTTATTGAATGCTCTTGCCGGCACGCACGTCCTTGATAAACCCCTTCAGGCTGGCCAGATCACGGGGAGCACCGCGCAGGATCTGATCACCGATGATGAAGGCCGGGGTACCGGAGATACCGAGCGCTTCAGCCAGCGCACGGTTGGTACCGAGGTTCTGGTCAATGCTGCCATCCTTGATCTTCGCTTCCACCTTGCTCCAGTCCACACCGGCCGCCACTGCCAACTGCTTGACCTGTGCTTCATCAGCGAGCGGGCCCTGATGGCTATAGAGCTTCTCGTGGAACGACTGGTACTTGTCAGGCTGACCCAGCTGGACCGCCAGCGCAGCACGAGCTGCGAAGTAGGAGGACTCGCTCAGAATGGGGAACTGCTTGTAGATGTACCGGATGTCTTTATCTTCCGACATCAGCTGCTTGACCAGCGGATGGGCCCGCTTGCAGTAACCGCAGTTGTAATCGAAAAACTCCACAATGGTCAGAGATGCCTTCGGATTCCCCATCTCGGGATCCTGATTGGCATAAAGCTGCTTGGAGTGAGCCTTGATCAGCGCCTTGTCACTCTCGGCCTGCTGGCTCTCCTGCTTGACACGCAGGGCATTGGACATCTCGACCAGGATTTCGGGGTTCTTGACCAGATAGTCGTGAACGATTTGCTCGACATCGCTTTTGGTAAGCTCGCTTGCATGTACCGGCGTCGCCAGCAGGGTCACACCAGCCAGCGTGCAAAACAGGGCATTTTTAATAGTCATAACGTTATCTTGCAGAGGATATGATAGAGGCCACTATAGTGGTTGAGTCTGTTTTCAAGTCAAGCTATCTGGCCAAAAAAGCGCTTGATGAGCCCTGATTGCCACTTTTTCATGTCGTTTCGCGCAATTAACCAGCAATCGAACCGGACGGGGATTTACAAGCTGGAGCAGCATGGTAATATTTGCCGCACTGCTGCGGAGGGGTGGCAGAGCGGCTGAATGCACCGGTCTTGAAAACCGGCGATGGGCGACCATCCGTGGGTTCAAATCCCACCTCCTCCGCCATTCATACCGAGCCCATGCAACCATGTTGCGTGGGCTTTTTATTTGCCTGCGATTTGCCACTCCTCATAGATCTCAACACATTAGTCTTCTTCAACACCTTTCTTGATCTTCTCACCTGTGGGCTCAACAGCTTCCACAAGATCACCTATCAACATCGAACCTCTGCGCTCCTGCGGGTATCCCTTCCAATTTCCCTATTACCCCAAACCCAACGCTGCGCCCCCTGTACCTGCGTGTTAGCACAGCCAACACACTCTCTGGCATAACGTCAGTGGGCGACTAACAAAATCTTGGACAAGCAGAGGGCTCAAAAAGAAAGACTTCAGCTAACACAGGACGCAGATGCCCAGGAAAGATCGCAAGCAAGAGATCGTGGCGTACAGGCGAGCATAGGATTCGTGGGTCATGACTACGCCAGAGCCGCCATACAGAGCGACAGCGGTTCAAGAGTACCAAGCGGAACATCAGGCTATTTGTGGAACCAGAAAGCAGCGGCGAGTAACAATAAGAACAGAGGAGAAGAGATAAGATGGGTCAATTATCAGGCGACTTACTGAATTGCAGCCAATAAAAAACCCCGCTCGATGAGCGGGGTTTCTTGTATTGGGTGCCTGGCAGTGTCCTACTCTCGCATGGCGAATGCCACACTACCATCGGCGCTACCGCGTTTCACTTCTGAGTTCGGCATGGGATCAGGTGGTTCCACGGCGCTATGGCCGCCAGGCAAATTCTTAATCTAGAAAGCTGACGTGAATAACGATTTGCCTGTTGGCTTCGCTATCACTGAATTAGTTAGTAGTTCGCTTGGTATTTGCTACAAGCCTTAGAACACTTCTTGGGTGTTGTATGGTTAAGCCTCACGGGTAATTAGTATGGGTTAGCTCAACACATCACTGCGCTTA